>CAZION010000122.1:0-20172 GCA_964540865.1 uncultured Victivallis sp. | reverse complement strand
CAGAGCGGGAGGTTTCCTCAAGGAGAAGGATGTCGAGCGGTATTTTGAAATACTCAGGCAGGCCAGGGAAAAGGCCGGAAAGGACACTGTTTACGACAAGCGCATAGCCCAGATTGAAACTGAAATGGAACCTCTGAAAAAACTTTTCCCGATAAATCCACCCACAGGACCTAAAATCAGCGGATTTCGCAGCAATGTCCCGTTCTCCTTGGACGGGAATCTTGACAAGCCGTTCTGGGCTGAAAACGATACCTGGTATGATTTCGGAGACCTTGTCGCAGGACAACCCGTAACTGGCGGGAAATCCACGAAGGTGTCGTTCCGCATGGCAAAAGACAATTCAGCCCTAATAGTGGGAGTTAAATGCTTTGAACCTGATATGGATAAGATCATTTCCAAGACAAAGATCAAGGATGATGCCAGCATATTCCAGGACGATGTCGTGGAAGTCCATATTGAAACGCCGGAAGCATCTTATTTCAAGGTAGTCGTCAATCCGGAAGGGACGATTTGGGATGAATGCCAGGATACCGAAATAGTAGAAAGAGACACGACCCCGCTTCTGTGGGATCCCGGCACCAAGGCAGCAGTGAAGAAGGGAAAAGACTGCTGGACAGCGGAAATCGCAATTCCCATGAAAGATTTCGGATCTTTCGGCCTCACCGAAGAAAACCCGATGAACATAAATGTCTTCCGCAACCGCATGGCGGGAGGCAAATCAGAAACATCATCCCTTGCACCAACCGGACACAACGGGTTCCTTGATCTGTCAAAACTCTGCAGCCTTTGGATAAAAAAATGATAAAACAGTAAAACTAGAGGAAAAGTTTTCGGGGATATGGAATTTGTTGGAGTTAAAACTTTAGTTTGTCTTAAATTTGTTGGTAGTAGCGCAATTAATTGCGCGTTCTTGAAATTGAATAACGGCGTATAAATTCGCCTACTACAAACAGAATGCACAAGCTAAAGCTTGAACTCCAACTTTATCAAGAAATTACTGAACAGGTGCCTCATAAAAAAAGGGATCCATGATGAAATCAAGAAAAATACTGTCAGGGCTCATGGCGCTGTTACTGAGCTACGCCGTTTACGGAGAAGTTGATCTTGTTGTAGACGGCAAAGGAGTGGCGGACATAGTCGTTGACAAGGATGCGCTCTCAAGCGTCAAAACCGCAGCGGATGATTTGCAGAAGCACATTGAACTTATGTCAGGCGCGAAATTAGATATAGTAAACACGCCTTCAGAGAGCGTGAAGAACCATATTTACGTGGGCCCGAGCGAATATACCAAGAAACTTGGCGTCAGCGTAGATGACTTGAAGGTTGAAGGCTTCAAGATAATTGCGAAGGACAATTACCTTGTGCTGATTGGCAGGGATGAACAACGCAATCCGTTCCCATTTTCCTCCATTACACCGGGAGACTTGCAGAAGTGGCAGGACTTTGCGGGTGAGAAATATGGTCTGCCCCAATTTTCACAATCAACAAAAAACAACATTCTCGGGTTCAAACCGCTGGACGCCACCGCCACCTTGTATGCGGTCTCTGAGTTTCTCGAACAGCTGGGCGTCCGCTGGTACAATCCATACGAGAACGGCACTGTAATCCCGGAAAGGAAAACCATCTCCGCCACCACGCAGAACATCAAAAAGGAACCCAGGTTCCCTTACCGCGAATTCGCCTATGCGATAGGAACTGATCCGGAAGGGCTCATGTGGTTCAAACGATTGAAATACGGAGGATCCTATCTCTACAATTGCAACCATACCACCAGCAACATGTTGAACAGCGCCGACCTGAAAGAACAGCATCCTGAATATTACGCTGTTTCAGAAGGCAGGACGATAACCAAGAAAGGGGGAGTGCCTCGCCTCAGCGATCCCAGCTTCAGAAAGAGTTCGGTTAATTTCCTGAACAAGGTGCTCGAAGCATATCCTGTCCTTCGTGACTATTCTTTGGGCATGCCAGACGGATTCACGGATATCGATGAACGCGATGCCAAAACATGGGAGCGCGACGGAGCCAAAGGCAAATATTCCGATTATGTCTGGGATTACTGGATTTACGCCGCAAAGGAATTGAAGAAATCGCATCCCGACAAGAATCTCGCCTGCATGGCTTATACCACCTATCTGAATCCGCCCTCCAATATCGACAAGCTCCCGGACAACGTGACGCTCACGATGTGCTACTGGACAACATGGATGATCATACCTGAGTCGGATGAAAGAAGACCCGGAGGAAACGACTTGAGGAAACTGCGTTCCGAATGGCTTTCAAAACTCACATCCAAAAAACTTTACATCTGGGACTACTACCTTTTCTACAGGGAAAGTTCGCCCAGATATCCTGTTGTCTTTACAAAGCTCCTGCAGCAGGAAATGAAGGAGCTCAACGGCGTATGCGAAGGCAAATTCATCGAGATAGCATCCACAAAAGGGAATCCGCCCTGGCGACTTTCATGTCCCGGCCTAACTCATCTCCTTCACTACTGGCAGGGAAAGCTCTACTGGGATCCTGACATGGACAGGGAAAAGATGATGAATGAATATTATGAACTTTACTTCGGCCCGGCAAAAGCGGAAATGAAGGAGTTCTACGAGCTGGCCGAAGAAGTCTGGATGCGTCCCGAATCACGGAGCATCAACCTAGCAGGCGGATTCCTCAAGGAAAAGGATGTCGACCGCTACTTTGAAATACTCGGTCGCGCTAGCGACAAGGCCGGAAAAGACACAGTTTACAGGAAACGCGTCTCCCAGATCGAGACCGAAATGGAACCTCTGAAAAAACTTTTCCCGAACCTTAAACTGCGCGGCAATGGTCCGCAATTCAGGGCGTTTGCGAGAAGCAACCCCTTCAATCTGGACGGTGATCTTGACAAGCCGTTCTGGACTGAAACAAAAAACTGGTATAGTATGTCTGAGATGATCACAGGAAAACCAGTCCCGTCTAAAAGTTTGAACTCCACGCAGGTGGCCTTCCGAATCACAAAGGACAGGTCAGCTCTTGTGGTAGGTTTAAAATGCTTTGAACCTGAAATGAATAAAATAACTGCAAAGACAAAAGACAATGACGACAAGAAAATATTCAAGGATGATTTCGTGGAAATCATTATCGAAACCCCGGAATGTTCATACTTCAGAATCGCCGTCAACCCAAACGGCGCAATTCTTGAGGAGAGCCAGGATCCCGGCATAGTTGAAAGGGATACCGCTCCCCTGCTCTGGAATCCGGGAATCAAAGCTGTTGTTAAAAAAGAAAACGACAGATGGACGGCGGAAATCATGATCCCGACAAAGGATTTCGGCAAAGCCGGTCCCACAGAGGCTTATCCTTGGGGAATAAATTTATGCCGCAACCGCATGGCAAGTGGCAAATCCGAAAAGTCCGCACTTGTTCCGACCGGAAAAGATGAATTTATCGACCTCTCAAAACTGGGAAATCTAGTTATGAGATAGATAGTTAGTTATAAGTTATCGGTTATATGTTACAGGGAAATTTTGGTTAACATAAAGGAATATTAAGATGTCTCTGATTAAAGGCGAGAAAATATGGGATATGTCTCGGATAAGCGACCGTGACAAGAGCAGGATGGAACTTACCGACCTGATCCGTTTCAAAGGATACTGGTACTGCGGATTTCGCGAGGGTTACATGCACAACAATCACCCTTCGGGACGCGGACGGATCATCCGGTCTTCCGATGGAAAAATATGGAATTCAGTCAAACTCCTGGAATGGGATGGCGCAGATGTGCGCGAACCGAAATTCTCCATAACCGCCGAGGGAAATCTCATGGCAAACACCTCGCTTGCCTTTGTTTCAAAGGAACCGCGTCCGGACGGTCGTCTCCACTCGTTTGAAATTTATGACAGGCCTCAGGAGTCCGGGAAGCAGTACGGTTCCCATTACCAGCTGGACAAACCCGGAGATCCTCAAAATGATTTGGAGGAAAACGTAGCACGCCAGTCGGTGACCTGGATTTCATCCGACGGAGAAAACTGGAGCAGCGCGTATGCATGCCATACCGGAATCAACACGTGGCGCTGGGAAGTCACCTGGTACAACGGCATGGGATACAGCATCGGTTATAGCGGTAAGGATAAAAAGGGGACACTCTACCGCACCCGCGACGGAAAGAACTGGCGTGTCTTATTGGATGATTTTTTCCCTGCAGGTCTTGGCAATGAGGCGACTTTAGCTTTTGACTCAGAGAACACGGCCTACTGCCTCTTGCGCGATGCTTGCCTGCGCACACAAGACGGAAACAAGGATTCCGTCAAGCAGAGCGATGGTCACTTTATTGAATCTGGACAGAAAGATAAAACACACGGGAGCAGTGTTCCGATGCTGGGAATAGGAAAGGCTCCATATTACAAGGAATGGGAATGGAAGAAACTCAATATGGATTGGAATGGAAGCATACGTCCAGTTGACGAAGTTTTAAGGGCACCATTTGGCGGCCCGAAGATAATCCGGCTGGGCGACGGGCGTTTCGTCGCTGTGGCACGCGTGCTCGGACCGGGGCGTGACGACGGACACATTACGCTCTTCCTGGTTGATACGGCAAAAGCGCTGCTTACAATGTTTGCTGAGATAGATGGGAACACCTATGGCGGCATAGCCGAGCATGATGGGATGCTATGGGTGAGTTGCGCCGGAGAAGATGCCCCCGGATTCCTCGGAATTTTCCTGGCAAAGGTGAAGCTGCCATAATGGAAAAAGAAATGATTTCAGGAATATGGAAACATAGTTGGAGTACAAGCTTCTGTTTGTCTTTTTATTCAACAGCTTGTACTCCAACTTAACCAATCATATTGTCTGGAATTTGGACGTCTTGCCCAAACTTCACTGATGTGCCCGTCAAACTATTTCAGATTATTTCTTCGCCTGTTTCACGAGGGCATCGAAGGTTTCCTGGTCCGCCTTGAACGCCTTGGCTTTTTCCCCTACACGGATGATGGTCACACTTTTGAGCTTGTCACCCTGGGCAATCGCGTTAACCACGTCCTGTCCTTTGAGGACGTGTCCGAAAACGGTATGCTTGCCGTCAAGCCATTGGGTTTTCACATGGGTGATGAAAAACTGGCTGCCGTTGGAGCCTGGTCCGGAGTTTGCCATAGACAGGGTACCCGGTCCGTCATGTTTCAACGAGGGGACAAATTCATCCGGAAACTTATACCCCGGATCGCCTGTGCCGTTACCACGAGGATCGCCACCCTGAATCATGAAGTCCTTAAGTACGCGGTGGAAGGTGAGTCCGTCATAAAACTTGACGCCCTTGCCCTTGTTGGAGTCCTTCGTGCCCTCGGCCAAGCCGACAAAATTAGCTACGGTCATCGGTGTTTTTTCAAATTCCAGGGAGAGCAGGATTTCGCCCTTGCTTGTATCGAACTTGGCATAGAGACCGTCTCCAAGATCTGTCTGGTCCGCCGCAATTGCCGTACCGGCCCATAAAGAAGCAACCGCCGCAAGAAGCCCGAATTTACGTGAAAATGTCATCATTTCTTTCTCCTCTTAAAAATATTATTTAATTGATTTAGTTAAGTTAGTTATACTCATGACAATAATCAAGGCTTTACAGACATCTTGGTAATTCTGATTTTTCCGATGTGGTCGATTGCAAAACTCAATTTCCGTCTGATTATATGATGGAATTGCAAAAGCAGTCATAATTCGCAATGTGCTCTAAAGAAGTATGTTGGGCTTTAGCCCGACAATGTTTTCAAATTGAACACAGTAAATTGAAAGACGAAGAGTGTCGGGCTAAAGCCCAACATACTTTCGAGGAAGACAATATCCATGAAAAACAATCCTGCAAAAGAAACTTTGGTCGTCCGCGTAAACACTGATCGGGAAGAGACCCTCTACCTGAATAATGAAAAGGCCATATTCAGCGTCAGCGTATACAATGGTGAAAGACTGGCAAATACTGGCGAGGTGGAAGTCTGGATCGGCAAGGATGGTGGCCCGGCTGGAATCGAAAAAACCAAATTCGATCTCGCCAAACAAAATCCTTTTCACGTAGTCGGCTCGTCAGATGAACCAGCCTTTCTGCTGTGTCAGGCATGGGCTCATGTCGGCAATGAAAACGCATATGGCGAAAAGATGGTCTGGTACCGCTCGCCAGTTGATCCAAACCAATTGAGGATCGAACTGACGCCAGATTGCCCGGATGCCTTGTACCGCTGCGGCGAATTGGCGGAATTCACCGCCAAGGTCACCCAGGGCGGAAAAATGTTTAACGACGGCAAACTTGAACTGCGTTTGAGCCGGGAAGGTATTGATACCAGCATCGCCAGACAGGTCTTCGATTTAGCAGACGGCAAGCCGCTGGAGATATCCGGAACATTAACCGATGCCGCGTTTCTGTATTGTCAGGCCACTTTGACCCGAGACGCAGACAAGGCTCATCCGATTACCGCTTGGATTTCGGTGGGTTATGACGTTGAAAGGATAACTCCTGTCACTGAGCTTCCAGAGGATTTCAAAACATTCTGGGAACAGGCACTTGCCAAGGCGCGACAACTGCCGCTAGATGTAAAATTAGAGAAAATGGAAAAGCTGTCCCATGACAAAGCCACTTTTTACCGCTTCAGTGTCAATACATTGAACAATGAACGCGTTTATGGTTTCCTGGGCATTCCATGCGGCAAGGGCCCCTTCCCTGCCATTGCCCATTATCCCGGAGCCGGTCCGGGCAGCGGGGTCCCGGTTGACCTCGGTTTAACCTCGTGTGGAGTGATCACGCTGATGATGAATGTCCATAAATATCCGGTATCAGAATCACCGGAGGAAGCAAAACAGCAGCTCGACAATTATATCGCCAACAATAACGCTTCCAAGTATTTTTCCGTCGGCATGGCGTCACGAGAAACATACCATTTCCATTCCATCCTTCCAGGCTTCTGCCTGGCTCTGGACTACATCTGCGCACGTGAAGATTGGGACGGGAGGCATTTGATGATTGAAGGGTCAAGTCAGGGAGGTTTGTTGACACTGGCGCTAAGCAGTTTGTACGCTGACAAAGTCACTTCCGCCATGGCCGGGGTGCCATTGTGCGATCTCTCCCGCCCCTGCCAGGCGCGGAACTGGCAAACCGGACCCGCATTTGTGTATTATGATGCTGCGAACTTCGCACGCTTCATCAGATGCCCGATCCAGCTGTCCGTTGCGTTAATCGACAACTCCTGCCAACCCGGAGGGGTGTTCGCTGCCTACAACAGTATCCCTGCCACAGACAAGAAAATCAGAATTGAACCGCGTGACAGCCATGGCACCACCCCGGAGCGTCAGGCGATGGAACGGGATTGCATCATCAAGGGCTTAGGGCTTTGAGCCTCTAAAACAGGCTTATGGAAATATTTCTAATCTAGTCTACAGGTTGTTCAGATAGTAGTCGAGTCCATCAGTGGCCCGGTACCTTATGGAGGGATTGGACTATACAAGATTCAATCTAGTCGTCCTTGAGAATTTCTTTCCTATTGATGATACCTGTCTATGGTTTTAAACCATACACCGTTCCAGCACGGCCATTTCTCATCTTCGGCTCCTATATTGATGTTTTCATGCCAAAGCGCACTTCCGTCAAAGCAAACAATATTACCCCCTTTTTGATGGGCCCAGCGGCTGGAATATGGATTTGTGCCCCATGGTGTGCTGTTGATAGACGTTTTAAAATACACCGGCATGTTTTGGATTTTCCTGTACTCGCCCGCATCTGTGAAAAGTGCGCGCCAGCTTTCAGTCTTAGCCAATATGTTGGCCGAATATTGAGCCGGATCAGACTTTCCCAGCCCGGTCCAAGTGGAATTATAGCGATAAGAGTAGTGGGCAAAACCGTTCAGGTCAGGTGCATAGTCCATACTTGGACACGTCAGGCTGTTAAGGAAAATATAATTATCGTTGATCAGTATGCGAAGCGCGGGTTTGCCTATTTTCGGGTCGGCGCTACCTTGATCTTTCAGGGAAAGGCCGAAACCCCAAAGATTTGTGGCAGGATTTGTTGTATTCCATTTTTCAGACACTGGCAAGCAGTTGTTCCAGTCCCCTGCATATGAAAGCGCACCAAAGTAAAGTTGCCTGAGATTGCCTTTGCAAACTGTTTTCTTTGATTCTTCCCTGGCCAGACTCAACGAGGGCAGCAAGAGTGATGCCAGAATTCCGATTATCGCAATTACAACCAGGAGCTCAATGAGCGTGAATTTAAAAGTTCGCCGTATATTCATTTTCAGATTCCTTCCTTAAATTTAATCAACAAACTCCCAGCCTGACTGGTGCTGGACCGGGATGGTCTTCAGGTTCAACCTTACCCTGAGCAAGCCCAGAGCCTCATTCAAAATAACTGTTTTACCGTGATAGGTCTCGTCTCCGTTCAGACGCCTGCCTGGAATAATCTTGTCGTCCAATACGCATATCTCCTCCACGGAAATGAATTCGATATTCGGAGTTCGGGACTCCTTAGTAGAGAACTCGATGAGTGCGTTTCTGCCAGCTATCAGAAAAACTCCATCGCCCAAGCTTATGATCAGCCCACCTGCCGGAACGGCTTGTACATCAGGTTCGCCTTTTGGTTTCACAATCAGGATGCATCCGCCTGTCTCCAGTCTCCATTCTTCATCCTTTTCCTGCTGGTAGAATCCTACTACGGCCGAACACCGCTGGGCATCCGCAATCAGCCCGTTCATGCGCGAGAGAAGCCGGTATGTCTCCGACAGAGGATGTTCTGTTCCCAAGATGTCATCAATCGCAAACGGAGCGAAACCGATGCCGCCCGGCTGGCCTATGGCATAGAATACAGAAGCGGCGGAGCGCTTATCCCAGTTGGTTTCCGGTATGAAAAGCAGACCGTTCGCCTTTGAATAGCTGTCACAGGACGACTTGAAATCATGTTTGTAAATATCCGGGGCGAAGAAATCAATGCTGGGCGCCGCCGCCTTCCATACATCCAGCATTTTGGGGACGGGTCCGCCACTCGGATATTGTCCCGGTTTCTCTCTGTCCTTATGAATGAGCCAGGCGTTCGCGAAGAACGGCAAGTCATATTCCTGCTTGCCGGAATAAGCGACATGATCAATATATTTCGCAATATGCCAGGTCATGAAAACTTCCGAGGCATCATTCTTGAATATCTGCTCCCAGTCAGCTCCAGGCTTTTCTTCCGAGCGGCTCAAGGCAAGTTTCATTTCCGCCGTAAGGACGTCCATATGTTCGGACATATAATTCACAAGCTGCAATGGAACAGCATTTTTGAATTCCTCTTCAGCGGTAATGCAATGGTCCCTGGATGCACCGAGGACCCCTACTTCATTCTCAACCTGAATCATTATTACCGTGTTCTGATTTTCATCTGTCGTCTTAATCCTGCGCATCATCTGTGTGAATGCACGGGCATCCGCATTACGCGCCTCGCTGCTGAAACATGAAATGGCGTTGGCATTTACGCCGGTCGAAAGCTGCAGGCGTGGAAATCTTGACAGGTCGGTTTTAACCCAGCCGGGAACATAGCATGAGGTCGCATTCTTCCAGGTCCCAAACCAAAGGAAAACCAATTTAAGGCCATTTGCCCGCGCTGATGCGATATGTCCGTCCAGCAGGGAGAAATCAAAATTATCTTCCTCCGGCTCGAGAAGTTCCCAGTAAATCGGGACAAGCAGCGTATTGAGCCCGAACTCGCGGGCTTTTGGGCAAAGCCGCTCCATATTTTCTTTTGTCGAGGCGGAGGAGTTCCTCAATTCACCACCAAGGATAATATGAGGCATACCGTCAACAAGCAGTTCTCGTCCCGAACTGGTTTCTATGATTTTAGAACAAGACTTCATGATGAAATATTTCCATTTCTTCTATATAGAATCATATTATAACAAAAAAAAAGGCAAAAGTCAATAGCTGATACGGATGTTATATAAATAAAGATATAATTAGTTTATAAAACCCCGATTTAACTCTTGAATTAATATCAATCAATTATAAAGTTCCTATATAGAAAAACAAGGAACGAACATGCAAAAAAGATACAAATACCAGGAAATAGCCCTCTCGTTAGAGAGGAAAATAGCTTCAGGTGAACTTCTCTCCGGGATCCAGTTTCCACCGGAAAACATCCTGGCAAGGGAATATGGCGTAAATCATCTGACGTTGCGCAAGGCGATGGATATCTTGGTGAGGGGTGGAAAAATCACCCGCAGTCCGGGTCGCGGCACATTCATCGCCGATAGGCCAGGCGATAAGAAATCAGTCAATAAAACCATACTGTATGCCGGAGACATGGACTCCCATTTTTTCAAGGAATTATATTTTTCGCTTCTCGACAGTGCGCAGGATTCAGGATATGTACTTACAAGCTTCAACCCCTCTTCAATAAAAGATAATAAGAAAATGATGTCGGAGTTAAAGTTCCGGATGGAGGGGGTCGAATGCGTCATCTGCAATAAAAACTCCCTCGGACCGGTAGTTTCCATAGTAGGCAGGAACGGAAAAACTATCATTGTTGTGGATATATATGATGACGGCAAGGAGAATGTCCAGTGTTATTCCATTTCATCAAATGTTTTTATGGCGACAAAGCTTGCCACTGAATATCTGCTTGAGCTTGGGCATCGCCAGATATCATTTATTGGGGCACCCGATCTAGGCAGTCCAAACACTGAATTCAGGATTCCTGCGCGTTCGAGACGAAGCTACCAGGGATATGCCGCATCGTTTTTCATGAGGAGCCTTCCGTTGCCCCCGGAACTAGCCGTCGGCCCACTTGGAGAAGGCGTGGCTGAATGCGAGGCTTCCCTTTATTCCTGGCTTAAAACCCTGAAGAAGTGGCCTACAGCCTTTGTGTGCGAGGGTGATTTCCGGGCGGCCGCACTTATCCGGGCGGCAGGACGTCTTAGAAAGATGGTGCCTGATGATTTCAGCATTGTCGGAACCGGAAACACACCATGGGCAGAAATGACGAGTCCGTCACTGACCAGCGTATATATGGGTGAAAAAGAGATGGCCCAGATTGCGGTTCTTCTGGCCAACCAGGAGCCAAGGATGGATGGCAGTTTTGTCCAGGTTTCACCCAAACTAATAATAAGGGAATCAACGAGGGCTCTAAAATGACTACGGGTATCAATCGAATAATTCTAATCCTTTTGTGTCTGGCATCAGCGTCGTTTAATCCAATGGCGAAAGGCGACCAGCAGAATTCAAATGTCAAACCTGGAAAGTCAGGACTTATTGACATGCTTTTCCTAAGGGGAAATGTGGAAATAGGGTTCGGCCAGCCAATTCCGATTGACCCGGAATATCTCAGTAAACTTGAGGGAGCCGGCTATCGTGTTACTGTTGCGAGAGACTTCAATCCGCTGACACTTGAATATCTCAGGCAGTTCAACACGGTTGTCTGGATAAATCCGAGCCCGTTTGCCGCGGGAAGCCGCTATTTCGGTCCGGATTCATGGCAGGGCGGACTCCACATGCTTACTGTAAGGAAAAATGCGGAAATACTGAGGGAGTATGTTTCGGAAGGCGGTGGTCTCCTGATCAATCCGGCAATAGAGGAGATAGGAATGCCTGTAAGCGAGTCGCACAATGAACTCCTCAAAGTATATGGCATTCAAACCGACTGCGCCCAGGTGCGGGATAAAAAACACGAGGTTGAATTCGACAGGATAAGTAAAAATTTCCCTATATATGTTTCCTGGACTGAAGCCATGGCCGAACATCCGGTCAACCAAGGGGTAAGGCGCATTTACTATCCGGCATACACCATGCGCTGGGACGACAATGTTACAACGCTGCCGCTTTATCCCAGTGATCCCGCATGGATTCCGTTCGTGAAAGCGATGCCTGAGGCGACGGCTTCATGGTACAGGGGCACACCCTATGAAAACGGGCACTGGAAGGATGCGGAAGGCCGTGAAACTCCATCCATTGTGGCGGGCAGAGACTATCAGAAGGGACGGGTGGCGGTCATCAGCATCTGTCATTTTCATCTTTTCTATTTTCCGTACGGCGACAAAAAGCAGCATTGCGAATGTTATTTCGGCGCCCAGGAGGGAAAGCTCATGGAAAAAGGATTTGACGGCGTACCCAGCGACCTCTCCAAACTTCTCGACAACCTCTACCGCTGGCTTGCCGAACCGGGTGCCAAGCTTGGATTTGGAGCTTACGATGAGAAGACAGGAGTAAAGCTCGCAGAAATACCGCAACAGCCTGTGAGCAATGTTTCCGAAGTATGGGCCGACAGGGATCCGATGAACACCGGGACAGTGAGGCCGATGAAAATCATGGTTGGCGTCCGCTCCGGTTACAGCGGCGGCAAAGGAAGCGTGAAGGAATATGCAGAGGCCGGAAAGAAGGCAGGCATTGACGTCATCGCATTCACCGAAACTTTTGAAAACATGAATGACGCAGACTTCATCAAATTTGTCGGGGAATGCAAAAAGTATTCCGACAAAGATATTTTTCTCCTGCCCGGATTAGACATAGAGGACAAGCTCGGGAATCGCTTTCTCCTCCTCGGCAAAAACACGCCGGCAAGGGCGCATCTTCTGGTTGAGAAAGAGGCCGACAAGCCTGGAAAGAAATTAATCTGGACTGGGCATATGCTTCTCGGCATGGGGGAAGTCCTGCCTGTGGCGGCTCAACCGAAAAGGCTCGACACGCTCAGGGAAAGCGGACGTCTTCCGCCTGACCTGTACAGCCATTGTCCGGGCGTAGCTGTCGCCACCTACCGGGGAGAGAAGAAAATAGATGACGGGCTTTTCGCATATGAATGGCAGCTGTTCAACGCATCCATCCCGATCCCGGTGGCTGTCCACGAAGTCTATTCCCCGGAGGAACTGGGAGTTGCCGTCCGTACCGGCTTGCAGTCCTATGTGAATGCCGACACTCCGGAACATGCCGCCTTTTATTTCCGGCAGGGGCACATGTCCGCCGGAGGCAATCCGATGCGCTACTATGTTTCGTCCGGCCCTTTGATTGATTCGGCCGGCATCGACAACTGGCAGAGCGAGCATTGGACAATCACAGTCAAAGCCCGGGACGATCATCAGATCACTGACCTGGAAGTTTTCGATCAGCTTGGGCTTTACAGGCATTTCAAGCCGAACAAAAAAGAGCTTTGCGAATCCTGGAGCGGGAATCTCGGAAGCCAGCAATGGTTCCTTATAAAATTGAAAGACAATGCAGGGGGTGAGGCGTTCCTGTCTCCGTTGCGAACTCTTCCGGAACGTCATTTCGTCCGATGTCTCGATAGGCAGAACTGGTTCGGAAATCTGAACTTCAAGTTTCTCACATATACCGGCAGGGTGCGCTCCCTTCCGGCGACCGGCGCTACAATCAGCCTCCCCGGGATCACATTGCCGGCTGATCCATGCCCAAGGTTGCAGATGAAATATATCGGGCCCGGCTATACCGTTACGGATTACATATGGGATATGACGCTTGTTCCGGGGAGCGCTCCCACCGGGGCCGACAGCGCACCTATGTTCAATTCACTCCCGAATGAGTTTTACGATGGAAGAGTAAGGCATGTTTTTTATTCGACCCCTGGAATCAGGAGCAATAATCCGGAAATAATCCAACCCGTCATTGACATCAGATTGCTCCGGAAACTCAAATCCAGCGGAGCGGTTTGGCCGATCATCGGAAAGGCGGAACAGGTAAAACCCGGAAGTGCGTTCATCAGTTCCGCAGACGGGAAAAACATTGAAGGGACAATGCCGAAAGGCGGATATGTCGATCTTGCCGCCGGCGGAAGCATAGGAAACATTGTCGCCCTTTCCCCACTGCGGGTTTCGGACAAAGGGCTGCTGGGGTTTTCAAATCCAGTCGATGGCGCCGAGTTTAAGGAGGGTACACAATACCATGCCGAATACATTCTGACAGATCCGAAGAACATAGCGGAAATCAGGAAGGCCATAGGCTTTGACGGCCCCCTTCCGTTCAAGATGGAGCTCACCCAGGGAAGTCTGGAAAAAATCGAACTCAAGGCGTATTGCAAGGCTGAAAATTATGGGATTGCCGGAACTGTAAAGGGATGCGGAAAAGAACGCTGGTGGAATGAGAAACGGCAACTTCCGCTATGGGTTGAAAAGATCAACAGGAACTGGCCGGTCGGCCTATGGAATGCAGAGTCCGGAAAAATCCAGTCATTCGGTGTTTTTGAAGGAACCGCGATGGGCGCTACTGATGTCAGCAGGGACTCGGACTTCTATTTCGGAAATCTCCTGATAGCTTCCGATGAGAGGATACGTCTTGGAATAACATCGGAGTGGGATGCCGATAAAATACGCATTGAAGTCCACAATCCCAGCAACGAGGAAATATCCGCTATAATAACAAGCCCGAAAGCGCTTACAGGCAGAAAGGCCGTGAATGTTTCTGTCAAACTCGCACCCGGCAAAACAGATTATATCGAGGTCAGATAATGAAAATATTTGGACATGAAATAAATCTCCCCGGCAACGTTTCGATCGTCTTCGGAAAGAATGAAGAAGATGCGGATGAAAAGGTCGTGACCGGAATATCAGGCCTGATGATTGACGGAGTTCCCCTCATGGATCCTTCATTTTCCTCCTCCTTTATCCTGAGCGGGCCGGATGGCTGGGAATACAGGAGATTCCGAATTGTCGACAAGGTTGAGAATGGCGACAATTTCATCCTTAAGACATCGGCGATTGGAATTGCCCGCGACAATTTATGGCTCCGAGACCAATACGATTATGATATAGCCCGCGTCGGCCGTCCACGTCCGGTTCCGGAACTTGACGTGGATTTTATCCTCTCTCCGGCAAATGAGATATTCGGAGGAAGGGAATTCTCTGGATTCAACATTTCACTGCGCATCTATTCAAGAAATGCGAAACTCGCAAAACTGGAATGGCGCCAGCATTGGGAGATCGGAGGGAGTTCGGAAGGGAACACACTCCTCCACCAGAGCCAGATATCGTCTCCTTTCCACAGGATGACCCTTGAAAGCCAGTGGAGCAACGTATGCTGGAAAGATCTCCGGGGCTCTTACGCTTCGGACAATATTTCCATGCAGTACAATTCGCGCTGCGCATATCATCAGCTGTTTGACTTCATCTACAATAAGCGGGGAATCTTCCTGGCTTATTTCCCGCACGCAAATTCAGTCCAGACACTAAGCCAGAAAAATGCGGGTGAAAATAATTTCTTTGTGTTTGACTCTTTGGATTTCCCGCTGTCTTCAAGCCTGACGCTTCCATGGAAAACAATGCTTTTTTCAAAAAATACGGCAGAGACCGACGACATTGCTGCAAAAAACATATGGTTCGAAACCAGCCGGATCCTTGAAGAATCATACCGGAAGCAGACAGGCATAAGGAAGAGCCGGATCTTTCCGACCGAACTTGACGGAATGTGGGAAACCATTGCCGTTGACGGAAAGCTCTGCTTCGGCACACCAGAAAAACACATCCCTTCCAACAAATATCTGGAAACCCTGGCAAAAGACAAGATCCCCCTTCTTAAGGAACAGGGATTCGGGCGCTTCTGGACGCGGCCTTTCTGTGTCAGCGACACTACTGAGATGATGTTCTGGAACAAGGCAAAGCGCGGACGGGGCGTCATGGATGGCGATGTGGCGTTCGGTTCCTGCTGCTGTGTGTGGGAATATAAACCTTCTGAAGTTTTCGGCGGAGGTGATGCCGCCCGCAAGTTCTACGAGCTTGGTCATCAGGCGGGGATGGAAATCGGGATATGGGTGGGAAATCACCTTTCGACAAAGGCGCCGATACTCAGGGAACATCCGGAATGGATTTTGAAAGACTGCAGTTTTGACAATCCGTCGGGCGGATACGACAGCCATGTACTGGCAATCCTCAACTGGAATTCAGGTGTCAGGCAATGGATTTTGGATGACATTTTGGAATGGAAAAAAAGTTACGGCCTTGATTTCATCTTCTTCGATTCTTTGGGCAACCTGGGACTGAAACCACGCAATTTCGCCGATGATGCACTCAGGGACAATTTTAACGGCCTCTGCCGTTTTCTTGCGGAGCTGACAGCAAACGGAATTGAGGTCATATGTGAAGGCCGGAGTTTTTCAGGCTCTCCTTATTTCGCGATTTCAAACTCCGGAAACATGCACAGCGACAATGATCCGCTGATTGGACAAAACAGCCTGAGCTGGTTTATTGGCCATGAAGACATGCTGGCCGGAATCCATCTCTTTACCGAGGAGACTTCATCTATTGCGGAAAAAGATTTCATTGAAATGAACTTCAAGATTGTCGCAAACGGCGGTATCCTTAAGACAAGAGGTTGCAAGACAAATGAAATATTTGATTCCTACAGGATATTCAACCTTGTTTCCGGGTTGATGCACCGACGTGAACTGCTCGCGGACAACATGGGAGTCCTGTGGCGGGCGGAAAATGGAACGCAGCTTCTTTTTTCCTACAAGACTGGAAAGTTCCCGGTATCAGGGTCAGGAAAAGTCAGGAGGGTTACGGCCGACGGCATTGGCAGTCCTGAAAGCATGAATGCAATCTCTATGGAAGCGCATGGTGTTTACATAATAGAATGAACTTGAAATAATCATTACAAGGAGAGAAGATGGGGTACGGTAATTTCCACAGTGTCGTCATCGCCGGAATATTTTTTTGCAGCTTTTTCACTACGGTAATGGCTGAGGATGAAAAAAGCAGTCCTCTTCCGAAGAGTTCGGTGAAGATGCCCTTCTATCTGCTTATAGGTCAGTCCAACATGGCCGGCAGAGGCAAATATAATCCGCAGGAGGATTCATTCCCTAAGGGGAAGGTCTTTATCCTGGACGACAAGGACAAGTTCAAGGAACTGCAACCATACCCGTTCATCAACCATTATTCGACAATAAGGAAATCCGCCGCCCAGATAAGTCCCGGTTATTCATTCGGGAAGGAACTGCTGAAAGATGATCCGGAAACTGCATTCGGCTTCGTTTCAAATGCACGCGGCGGCACTTCCATAGAGGAGTGGAAAAAGGGGACCCACTATTTCAACGAGGCGGTTCGCAGGACAAAGGAGGCGATGAAAGACGGGGAGTTGAAGGCCATACTGTGGCATCAGGGCGAAACCGACTACCGTGAAGTAATCAAGCACAAAGGGGAAGAGAAGAGATATCTTGAAGCATATTTTGAAAATCTCCGTCAGTTCATAAAGGATCTGCGGGCTGAAATCGGGGCGGAGAAAATCCCGTTCATAGCAGGTCAGCTCAATAGCGGGTTTGCTCCCTTCAATGAACGCATTTTAACGCTTCCTAACGAAATTGACAATGTTTATGTCGTCAAGACCGATGGCCTGAAAACAGTGGATGACTCGCATTTCGACCGCGACAGCGTCCTCGAACTCGGCAGGAGATACGCTGAGAAGTTGAAGGAAGTCAACGCCTTGAACCGCAAATAAGCTGATATGAACCGGAGGTATTTGTGCATAAGTTACATTTAGTTTTAATCATGGCCATTGCATTCCTACAGACAGGATGGATGGAAGCCGTAGCCGATCCCATGCGGATCCCTAGCCTCAACTGGACACAGCGCTCCGACTGGGTCAATGTCAAGGAGAAAGGCGTCATTGGCGACGGCGTGGCCGATGATACTGCCGCACTGCAGACGGTACTAAGCACTGTAAAAAGCGGCATGGTTTTCTACTTCCCCCCCGGGACCTATCGCATCACAAAAATGCTGACCATGACAGGTCCCGCCCTTGGAGTCTCGTGGCTCGGACATGGGCGGGATACCCGTATAGTCTGGGACGGCGAGGCGGACGGCACCATTCTTTGCGAGGACGGTTTCGCACAAAACGCGCGCTACGAGGGATTTATTTTTGACGGCCGCGGAAAGGCGGGCATCGGATTCTGGCACAACAGCAATACCCGTTTTGAGACCGAGGAGATTCACCGCAACATGGCTTTTGTCGGTTTCCGTAAATCCGGAATCCACATGGAGCTGAACTGGCGTGACAAGGGGGACAAGTACGCCACCGCTGAAATAGTGTTCCAGAACTGCCTCTTCGAGGATTGTGGAACCGGGGTATGGTCGGGTTCATTCAATGACTACAATTACACATATGAGGGTTGTGAATTCATCCGTTGCGGAACAGGCATTTATTGCTCCAAAGGGAATTTCTACGTGCGCAACTCACACTTCGAGGGAAGCAGGGACGTTGACATATCTAGCATGGGTGAACACGGCTCTTCGGTTCGGCGTGTGACGTCCTGGAAATCAAAATCATTCATCAGGCATTCCAGCAGTGTTGCGCCAATAACAGTTGAGGATTGCCATATAGGGGCCTGGGGAGCTGGTGAAACAGGGGTTGGTCCTGATGGTTGCGCCATTGTCCAGGCTGGAATCCAGATGCTGATTTTCGACTGTTCATTCAGCGATGCGCCGGACGTGCGTCCACCTGTATTTGCGGGAGGCCGTGTAATCCATTCAGCATGTCGAACCGCCAACGGTGTGGCATTGTGCGGCATGCAGCGTGGCAAGAGCGCTGGAGACCTTGAACTGGAGAAGAAGGTTCTTGCAGCAAATGTAGTCAGGCTTCCGGACGGGGCTCGTGGTGTCAGCAGACTTGGGCCCCGGACATCGTTTTTGAAATCGGAATGGAATGTCCCAGGCAAAGTATTTGATGTCAAACTTGATTTCGGTGCAAAAGGAGATGGGAAGACCGATGACACAAAATCATTGCAGGGTGCAATCGACGCCGCACGCAAACATGCAAAAAATGCCATAGCCTATCTGCCATTCGGCAATTATGTAATCAGTGAGACGATCCGCATGGAGGGTGCCGACTACATCGTAGGAGGTTCTGGCCCGCTCTCCCGCATAATTTGGCGAGGGGCCGAGGGTGGAACCATGCTGGCAGTCCACAATCCTGACCGTCTCAGACTTGAAAACATCATGATCGGGCATCATGACGGCGGTATTGGCAAGAATTCCATCGACATCCTGCAAACAGATTCACGTCCTTCCTCCATGACTTACGAGGCGGTCTTTGTTTTCGGCATGTACCAGAAAAAGCCGTTTGAACGAGGTTTACAGTTCCGCGACCTCTCTAAGGATTCCCTTGTGGTTCTTGAGAGGGTTAACGGAAACCTGCATTTCACAGACTGTGCCCGTGCGACGATATTTGCTCCGGTCAGCTATGAGGGTTCTCTCGTGATCGACGGAAAAAAACTCGACCGCGACGGCTTCATGGGATTTCAGACAAGGCTGTCCACCATTGTCGCCGGGGCATTGTATCTGCAGGACAACCACAGCCTTGTCTTAAGCGACTTCTTTGTGGAGCAAGCGGACAGCGGCTATCACATTGATGGCGCAGCAGGCCTTCCAAAGGGGCGTGTAACCATACAGGCTCCAAAGCTGCACCTCAGCGAGAAAATACAGCAGCCTCCGCCAGACATTAAGATCCGCGACTACGAAGGCGAAATCCTACTTGGGCCAATGCAATTCTCCTGCTGGCCTGCAGCTGTCGTCATCCGACAGGAAGGTGACCGCCCGGTGCTTATCACCCTTCTGGCGAGCAAATTCTACGAGTGCCTGCCGGACTGGCAGCTTGGTAAATCTGCACGGCTCGCACTGCTGGCGAACCAGGGATTCGGCCCATACGACCAAATCACAAAGAAGCTAGATAAAATCCAGCGTGTCAATCCCGGCAGCGATCTGCAAGACAATGCAACTGAAAAAGACCGCGCCATAATGACGAACGCCTTTGACGACCTGCGGAAACTTGGCGAACTCGACCTGCGCCTCAACTATCCCAATATACATAAATCAAATTAGGCGGCCAAGGGCCGCAACTTTTCTGGATCGTCGTCAGGAATGACGACTTTTAATATTCCGGCTAAAGCCGGTACTCCAAACGCTTTATCTTGCAGTTTTATGCTTATCATTATTATTTTAAGTCTTAAGGCCAATATTCAAGAAAAGCATTAACTTTATATTTTAATATCAAATTCACAACACGGCGTTTGGAGTACCGCCTTCAGGCGGAATCTCTTGTTCGGGCGGCCATTGGCCGCAACTTTAATAATTTGAACATCGAACACTGAACATCCAACTTCCAACATCGAATGAATTCAGTTTTAATTCGATGTTGGATGTTCAAAGTTGAATGTTGGATGTTCATATCTTTGAAATTCCTTAACGTTTAATTAGGCGGCCAGAGGCCGCAACTTTTCTTGAT
>CAZION010000121.1:0-20178 GCA_964540865.1 uncultured Victivallis sp. | reverse complement strand
TGAAGGCTAAGAACAGCGCCTTTGGCAGTGAGGCGCGCATATTGAGTGCGAGCGTGTCGTACTGGCTGCGGTGCGCTTCGTCGGTCATCACAATCACGTCGGGCCGGTCGCATAACACAGGCATGTGACCCTCACCCACAATCCCTCTCCCAGCGGTAGAGGGAAGTTCCAGGGCTGCTACAATCTGACTCAAAAACTCTTCGGGCTTGTCCATGACTAGTTGATTCTGAAAACGAAGTACCTTGAAACCGAGTGAATTTAACATCGCATCGCGTTTCGTATCTTTCTCCAACACTTCCGGCGATTTGTGAATCTCACCGTCAAGTTCAATATCGACTTTGTACTCTGCACAGAAGAAATCCGCAATGTAGTGTCCGACTTGGTGTTGACGCCGAAATTTCAATTCTTCGAATCTCCGGTCGCGCAGAAGTTCCCAGGCAATTTCCTCGGCTGGAGTCTGTTTCTTCCTGAGTTCACGAACCCGCTCCACTAGCCCGGAGTATTGCATCCCACCTCGATACTGTTGCGATTCACTCCCGTCTCCCACTGGGAGAAGGGTCGGGAATGAGGGTGTTTCGGGACGAAACTTATGGATCAGAGTGAAAACATAACGGTGATTACCGCGCAGGAGTTCCCGGAGGTGCGCGCCGCTTTCGGCATGGCACTGATCGCCTTCCGCTTCACTGATTGCACCTGTGGCCTTGAAGGTAGTGGAAATCTGGTCATCAAGTTCCACGCGGTCGGTCACCACCACAAAGTTCCAGTTGCCAACTACTTTTCGCAGCACCTTCTGGGCGAAGAACACCATTGAGAAGCTCTTGCCGCTCCCCTGAGTCTGCCAAAACACGCCAATCCCATTCGGGCTTGGCGTGTTACCCTCACCCTGACCTCTCCCAGTGGGAGAGGAGGTGGGAGAGGAGGTGGGAGAGGAGGTGGGAGAGGACAGTTCCAGGGCTGTTGCAATCTGACGCAAAAATTCTTCAGGCTGATCTAGGACGAACTGATTTTGGAAACGAAGGACCTTGTATCCTAGCGAGTGAAGGTAGGTATCACGCTGTGAATCCTTTGCTTCAACTGCTGGCATCTTGTGAACATTTCCGTCTAGTTCCACATCCAGCTTCTGCTCTGTGCAAAAGAAATCGGCGATGTAATTGCCAATATGGTGCTGCCTACGAAACTTCAGACCAACGAAACGTCGGTCACGTAGAAGTTCCCATGCAATTTCTTCAGCTGGTGTTTGCTGGTGCCTCAACTGACGTGCCCGTTCCACCAGGCCTGAGTATTCAAGTCCACCACGATAGTTAAGCGGCTTTCCTCCCTCTCCCGTCTCCTCTCCCGCTGGGAGAGGCTGGGGTGAGGGTGCAGAGCATTGGAGAGGGCTCGGGGTGAGGGTGTCGGGATTGGCGCTATCATAGCGAATACGAAGCAGCGAAGTTATTGCCGCATTAACACCGAGATACTGATGGTTTTGAGCAATAATTTTAGCCAATCCCGACTTGTGCTCGGAGAACAGTGTGAAGTTCTCAACAATGTCCAACAGCCTTGTGCGGTCGCAGGTTCCGCGCAGCATGGTCTCCAGGGACACACGTCGCGGCTCATCTTCGCGTTCAATACGCTTCCACTCGAAGAAGCGGCCCCAGTCAGCGGTAAGCGAACCGACACGGCTGTCAGTGCCGTTGGAGGCGATGAGCAATGCATTGTACCAGAACAGTGCGGGGATCTGCTGTTTGTAGTGGGTGATGTTTTCATCGAAGGCCGCACGGGCCGGTACGCCGGGCTTCTTGAGCTCGATGACAAGCAGAGGCAGGCCGTTCACGAATCCGACAAGGTCTGGGCGGCATGTGTAGAGTGCACCGGTAACGCTGAACTGGCTGACTAGGAGGAAGTCATTCGCGGCAGGATTTTCCCAATCTATTACACGAATCCTTGCATGCCTTTGTCCACCCGTATCCTGCCGCGAACCCTCATCCTGTTTCCCTCTCCCAAAGGTAGAGGGATCGAGTGCGTCGCGTAAGGAATCCAAATTCGCAACACTCACTCGAATCCCGTCTTTCATGAGAGAATAAATCTCGCGGTTTGCCGCCTCTAGGCTCATAGCGGAGCGGTCGCGGATCAGTTCGTCTACGGCGGCGTTGATAGTCTCAGGAGGAATGGTGGGATTGAGTTTGATTAGCGAATTTCGCAGACAGGATATCAGCACCGCTTCACCCTTGGTCTCGCGCCCAAACAGACCCGTCTCATCAATCCAGACACCCTCTACCCCTGGGAGAGGGATGGGGAGAGGGTGTGGCAAAGCCACATGCCAGCCAAGCTCCGCAAAGAGCCGTATTGCAGGCCTTTCAACCAACATGTCTTCAGTGTATTCGCTTGTTTTCATAATTAAACCAAATCTCTTTCAACGATCTATTCCCTCTACCCCTGGGAGAGGGTCGAGGGTGAGGGTGCGACGCAGTCGCATTGCGGGCTGCTCGACAAGCTGGTCTTCTGTGTAGGCGTGGGTGCTCATTACGATATCCTCTCCGTCATATTACCCTCTTTAAGAGGTAATACCCTTATTCCGCCATTTTGCGCCCGGTCCGCGCCCAAGGCATTCGACACGTCCGTCAGTCTTCAAGTCACGCAGCAGGAGGCGGATCATGTCGCGGCTGACGCCGGGACAGGCCCGTTCAAGCTCGGTGAGTCCGAATTCACCGGTGAATTTTCCAATTGCGCTTTCCACCATCTCAGTTTTCATGCCGCGTGGTGATTTTATCTGATTGAAGCGTTCCTCGAATTCTATTCATATCTCCGTGACTCCTTTCCGTTTAACTTTTGGAGATATTTATATCTCCAAAAGGAGTCACACTTTTTTTAAAGCTATTTAGGACAAGTCTGATTAAATATTATACTTGATTTCCCAACTGCCTTAGATTACTGTGCAACCATTCGAAAGTCTAAACACCTCTAGGAGGGATAAAATCATGAAACGTATTTTCACTTCATTCTTTTTAGTGGTTTCATTGAGCTTGATGGCTCAAATCCGTGATGATACCACAGGGCATTCAGTAAATGTGACTGCTGCCTATGACGATAGTCCGGCTTATGTTTTCGGAGGCATAAAATATGATGGTGGCCTAACATCAAATGAACTTTGGGAAGTTAATTTGGGGAATGGTCAGTGTACAAAAATAAATACAAGTGGCGGTCCCCCTGCGAGAGCGGACCATACCGCATTTATAAAAGATGGCAAGCTGTATATACAGGGAGGTAAAGACGACCATGGAAATTGCCTTGGTGATTTATGGGAATTTGATTTAAGCACGAAAACATGGAAAGAGTTGACCTACCCGAATCCCCCTTCCAATGTCGCGTCCAGGCAAACTTTAGTGGTAAGCGGGAATTATGCTTATCTCGCAGGCGGCAGTAATTCAGCTGGTGTATCGTCGGATTATTTTGCTTCCTTAGATTTGAACAATATATCTTCCGGATGGCAACCATTACCTCCGATAACTGAACCTTTAGCAGGTAGCGGAAGTTTTGTAAACGGTGGTGGTATATTATTATTTGGCGGAGTTTGGGATAACTGGGCAGGCACTACACCCCCACAGCCAAGTTACAGTAAAAATACTTGGAAGTACACTCCGGCCCCCCTTCCAGTTTCACCAAAAAGCGGTAGTTCAGGTTCATGGTCTCAAGTGACAACAACTGCGCTGAAAAGCGGTAGTTCAGGTTCATGGTCTCAAGTGACAACAACTGGTGACATAAAAGAATTGACTGATTTTGCATATACCCAAGACCCGTCAGAAAGTTATTTTTATGTTTTTGGCGGTAAGTCTTATAATTATGAAACACGTACAGAAATATTCAGTAATGAAGTTTTTAGGCTGGACTTAAAAACCTCCGCATGGACGAAACTTTCAACAACCCTGCCGCAGGCTTTAACCGGATTTACAGCATCTTATAAAATGGGCGCTACAGAGAATTCCGATAAAATATATTTGCTTGGCGGTAAAACCTCTGCCAACACTATTTCAGGGGATATCCTTGTCTTTGATGTAGCAACAGGAACCATAAAGGAATCTGATTCCTCCGTGATTGGCGTTGCGTTTGATATGCCGCTGCCAGCGAAATTCGCAGATTCGACAAAGATTACATTGAAAGGACTGCCTGCAGGGTTGAAGTACAACTCCACGACCCGGAGGATCACGGGTGTGCCGATGAAGCCGGGAAATTTCAGCGTGGCGATATCTGCGCCTGATGTGCCGACGCAGACGATTACTATTGTGGCTGAGGCGTTGCCTGACTGGGCCTATGGTACATTCAACGGCTCGTGTGCGGTGAATAATAATTCCGGAACGGCTACCATGACCGTGACAGCGCTGGGTAAAGTCACAGGCAAGCTCTCGTCTGGAGGCGTAAACTACGCATTCAGTTCGGCATCATATGCACGGCGCGATGAGGATGGCGCATTTTGGATATCGACCGATATCAGTGTCAACAAGGCGGATGTTCCGCTGATCTTTGCGGTTCGCGACTCCGGTTCCGCAGAGATTCCGACATTGTCCATCGCAGAAGGCTGGCTTGCCGACATACCAGAAGGCGACCCCGAGGTGAATATGTATCGCAATGTCTGGAAGGACAAAGACGTGATACTGGCGGCAACACTCAAACCTTATATCGGTTACTACACGGCAGTTCTGCCTGGTGGTGCGACTTTCGGCAGCGGATACCTGGCCATTACTGTTGACAAGGCCGGGGTTGTAAAGACGACTGGCAAACTTGCTGACGGCACCGTGCTGTCCCTGAGCGGGACATTGATTATTGATGGCAACGAGCCAGCATGCGTGTTCACGGTAATTTACACATCACCGGTGGCGTACAAGGGTGGTTGTCTGTTCGGAGTTGCGGAGTTCGCGAAGCCTGTGAATCCAGAAGATGGAGATAAGGTGTATCTGGGGCTCTTGAAAGGAATACCGTTCCATTGGGTGAGCCGCAACATTCAGGCCACGGCGGACTACGGCGTGGGTTTCCTGCGAAGACCTGGATTGTCTGGCGGTTGGTATGACAATTCAATCAACCTCAGCGATTACTACGAAGGTAAACTGACGGTAGGCGGCATCGTGGCTTTCCCGTCGCTTTACGCGGCGGTCAGGTACACGGATTACGATCCGGAGTCCGAGGCGGAGAATCCGCCTAAGAAGACAACTACGGTAATCGAGGAGATCGGGGACGCGGGCGTTTCACCGAACGGCCTTGTTCTGAGTTTGACATTTGCAAAGGAGATCGGAATCGGCCTGTCCGCTCCAAAGGCGGACACGCCGAAGAAAGATCCCGGCACCGGAGAGTACAACTACGATCTGGTGAATCCTACCGGGCTGACATTGAGTTTAACCAGGGCTACGGGAATATTCAAAGGGGGGTTCAACGTGTACTACGACTATATATCTGCGGAGAACTCCACCCTAGTCGAGCCGACTCAGACTTACTCGCATGTCATAAAAAAGGCTTTATACGAGGGCGTGCTGACACCCGTGCGGAAAAATCAGGCTGACGGCGGAGGCCGTGGCTTCTACCTCTGGGCGGACAAGTCGCAGTACAAAAATCCACAGGGCAAGACTGTAATATATCCATTCAACTGGTCATATGACTTCCTGATAAATAACGAGCAGTAGATGAATTGATGCAAGGGTGCAGTCAAATCAGGCAGACGAATAAGTGTCGTGGCTTCAACATTTCTGAAGTGAGCATTGATAGGGGGTTAAAATGAAAACAGAATGTCATACCAATTAGCTTTCAAACATATACCATCCAGTCAAAAAGAGAGAGTTTTTTTAATAGTCTCCCTATCTTCCGTCGCCTCTCTCAGAGCGCGGCAGAGTTCATTTTCCATGTCGTCCATGTTTTCCCAGTAGCGGTTGGACATGTGCTTTTCCCTCAGATGCTCCCAGAAGTGTTCCACGGGATTGAGCTCTGGGCTGTATGGAGGCTGGAAGGCTATCATCATAGTGTCATGAGTCCTGAGTGCCCCGCTCTTATGCCATGGTGCTTGGTCCATGATCAGAAGTGCCGGCTGGCCGTCCAGATGTTTTGCGAACTCGTCGATGAATACCTGCATGACGCCGGTGTCCGAGTAAGGCAACAGCAGGGAGAAGACATCTCCGTCCGCAGGACAGATCGCGCTGTAGGCATATGTATATTCCCGAACCCTCTGGAGGGGGAGTTTGGGGCGTACTCCGCTTGGAGCCCAGCATGAGACCGGATCGGACATCCGACCGAAACGACCCTCGTCCTGAAAATAAACCTTCAATCCCCTGGATGCCGATTCGGGAATGCTTTTCCGGGCGGATTCCACGAGTTCCGGAAAGTTTTTTTAAAAGCCTCCTGACTCTCCATATCCTTCCTGGGATGATATGTTCGAGGCATTACCTTGCGCCAGCCGTGGCGGTTCAAAAGATCGTAGGCATAATCCTTGGGCAGTTCCCGGCCCACGACCTTTTCAGAGGCCTTCTTCACAGACAGCACCGTGATGATCAGACCTTTCCCCGCCTTCGCCGCCAGCCCGTCAAGGAGGGCCTTTTCGGCATCCGCAGAAAGATGACTGTGCCGTCTTCCTCCTCTCCCGGAAAGGACATACCCGTCGGATCCGAGACGGTTGTAAAGCCACGTCCACTGTGTGACAGTGCGGTAGGATACTGAACAGAGTTCCGCAACACGGGACACCGGCATCTCCGGACTTGTCAGGCGAATGAAAATCACCTGGTAGCGGCGAAACTGTTCTATACTGACGGCCCCGGACATCATCGCGCGCAGATCTCCGGCGCTCAGATGACCTGCCACTGCGCAAACCTTGTTCTTCATGCAACACCCCACATATTTTATATATGGGTGAAAGGTAGCATGACTTTTATATATTGTCTATGTTTGATAGCGATTTGGTATTACCTGTTTATAATGACCAAATTATCGGAAAAATTAAGATGGGAATGGGCGCTTCTGCCCAGGAATGGGTAGAAGTTGGGATTGGGGCTCAGAGACTCCTCGAAACTCAGTCATCTCCAGAGCACACCCCTTCTAAATACGAAGGGAACTTCCGGACAACTTGCCTACCCATTCTGTACTGCTATCGAAACGGGAAGGTAGCGTTTTTATATGACATAATAAAAACACCGGATTAACAGTTTACCACAGACATCAATCGAATTACATAATCTGCCCATTTTATGGCTCCAATTACATTCGGCATCTGGAAATTAAACTGGAATACTGATATGTTTTATATTAAGCTCTTTTTGTAGATTGTTAAAAGGGGGGATCATGCCGGCAAAAGTCACTCTGAAGATTGTCAAGGGGAAGGATTCGGGGAGAACCTATCCGTTCGATGAGAATGATTCGCTGATTTTAGGCAGGGAGGAGGATTGCAATGTCAAACTGCCGGAAGACACGGTGTCTCGCTATCATTGTCTCATGGAAATAAACCCGCCCAATGTGATGGTACGGGATTTCGGCAGTCTCAATGGGACTTATCTCAATGGCAAAAGAATTGGTCAGCGTGAAGACGGAATGCCTGCGGAAGAAGCCCGTAAGCTTAAGTTCAATGAATTCCCCATGAAGGATGGCGATAAACTGGGACTTGGCCCGGAATGTGAATTTATCTCCTGCATTTATACTCCCGTCTATTGTGCAGGCTGTCTATGCGAGCTACCGGAATCCAAAAGTGAGAGATTTGAGGATACCCCAGGACTTTTCCTCTGTGCCAAATGCCAAGAGATGCAAAAGAAAAAGAAAGTGGTTGTTGTCAAGCAGAAATGCAGTTGCATAATCTGCGGAGGTCAGCTTGATGATAAACTTGGAGTAGGAGAAAAGATTTGTACGAAATGCCTTAAGGATCCCTTGCTCCTTTTGGAAAACCTCCTGAAAAACGCCGTTGTGGAAAAGGGTGATGCCGCAGCCATCAAAGGATTCCGGAAAATAAAATTGCTGGGCAGGGGCGGAATGGGCGAAGTATGGCTAGTGGAGGAGGAAGCCACCGGCAATAAAATGGGACTCAAGTTAATGCTCCCCAGGGTAGCCATGGAAGCAAAAAACCGTGACAGGTTTCTCTTGGAGGCTAAATTTGCCGGCGAACTTCATCACCCTAACATCATTGAACTATATAAAAGCGGATGTTCAGACAGCACTTTCTTCATGCTGATGGAATTTTGTGAAGGCGGGAGCGTAGATAAATTAATGGAAAAACACGGTGGGATATTAACTCCGGAAATCGCGGTGCCCATAATTATTCAGTTGCTGGATGGACTTGAATATGCCCATACGGTAAATATTCCGGAAATTAAATTGAAGAACGGGAAAACTGCATCTGCAAATGGCCTGGTCCATCGCGATCTGAGCCCGCAAAACATTTTCCTTAGAGATACTTCAAGTTCCCCAGTGGCAAAACTGGCAGATTTCGGTCTCGCCAAAGCATTCGAAACTGCCGGGTTGACTGGGAATACCAGAACTGGGAATGTCGCCGGCAAGCCTGTGTTCATGCCGAGACAGCAGATAACAAACTATAAATATTCAAAGCCGGATGTGGATGTATGGGCCGCCGCCGCAAGTTTATATAACATGCTTACCGGCGCTTTTCCGAAAGAATTCCCCATGGGAGTTGATATCTGGCTTTCGGCATTGAAGGCTCAAGCCGTTCCGATCCGTAAACGTAATCCGAATATCCCAATAAAATTGGCGGCCGTCATTGACGAGGCTCTTATTGATAGCCCGGTGATAAAAGTGAAGACAGCCCGAGAGCTCAAGCAAAAACTCGAGAGGGCGATATGAAAACCTGCCCGATGATTTATACCGGGGAAAGACAAGCAGACAAAGTTTTGACTAAATTTATTTTCAAGGCCACCAGTTTAACTGACTGCGGCAAAAGACGGGAGAAAAATGAGGATTCCTTTGTGTTTACCCCAGAACTGGGATTCTTTGCGGTGTCCGACGGCATGGGAGGTTTGACTGATGGGGGCGAAGCAGCATCAATCATCGCGAATGTACTGCCGGAAATGCTTAAAGCCACCCATACCGCGGTGATTAGCGGAGAATCCTCGCCTAAATATGCTGAAAAATGCATTTGCGAGTGCGTAAAGCAATTGAGCGATAATATTTCCAGGAAAGGAAATCCGAATGGTAATGCCAAATTGTTTGGCGCAACTCTCACAGGTTTATGGCTGGTTGATGACGCTGCGGTATTAGTCAATCTCGGTGACAGCCGCGCTTATCTGATGCCGATGGAAGGAAAGCTCCGACAAATCACTACAGATCACTCCCTTATAGCCTTGCTTCTCAAAGAAGGCGAGATAACCCCGGAAGAAGCTGAAACCCATCCTGCAAAAGGGCAGATTACCCGCTTTGTCGGCATGCCCCCTCCCGCATTACCCGAAACATTCATCAAGAAAGTTAAGGCTGGCGACCGAATTTTACTGTGCACTGACGGTTTAACAGGTATGCTGCCAGATGAAAAAATCGCGGAAATTCTGGATTTAGGTGGGGAACCCAATGGGATCTGCAAAATGCTGATAGATGCGGCAAATGACAATGGAGGAAAGGATAATATTACAGTTATTGTAGTAGAAATCGGCGGCGAAAAGGAATTGCTTGCAAATTAAATCGTATAGGAAGAGTCAGATCTGAAATTAAAATTGGTCTCAGGAATCTCGCATACAACATGTACATTCTCGGAACTTTGGAGTCGATGGCCTGATGAAAGTGGATGGAAAACAGAAGAAAAGGACGGGAGCCAGCCAGCAATAATGCGTCCTTGTAGGCTTGAGCTGGCGAAAAAAGATAAATCTTGATTTTGAAAGGATGAATTCATTTTTACAAACTGAAATTTAACAATCAACATCTCGAAAGTGAATTTTAAGAGGTTCCCTAAGTTCGTAATAATTTCTTAAAGTCATTAAGAAAATAAAGGGGAGATTGCGATGCTTGAATTAAGTATACCTATGCGATTTGTGATGATCCGGGCGACGGCTGAGGCTTTGTCAGTAAAGACCCGGCAAATCCGGATCGAGCATGTATTTCTAGGTTTGCTAAAACTGGCGGAGTTGGATATCAATTCACTGGTTCCAGGCAAAGACGGTATCGCAGCGATCAAACAGGAGTCCGAAGAAGTCAAAATAGGATTCCGCAATAGAAATGTTGACACATTTTCAACCAGAACCTTGCTTCGTCGGGCGTTGCTTAATGATAATGCCGTGCACTTGGACAACAACGAAGAAAATAAAATGGCCTCATTACTGGCTATTGCAAACAGCCTTTCCGAGAAGGATAAACTACGCGAAATTCGCGCGAACCTGGTGCTCGAGGCAATTTTTGAAAATCCACCGCCCATGGTGGCGGAACTATGTCATTTTCAGATAAATAAACTAGTCAAAGCTTCAGTTAACCTTTCGCCCGGAGTCAAACTCGACCAGCAGGCTGGAAAAATGATTGGTCGCGAATTTATTCCGGAGTTGACCGCACGAGTTCGCAAGATGCGTTGCTCTTTACTCGGGAAAATATTCGGTCAGGATCATGCGGTGCATACTTTTGCTGAAGGCGTATTCAATTCGGAACTACTCGCACAGGCAGATGAAAAGCGCAGAAGCCCTAGGGCGATTTTTGTGTTTGCAGGTCCTCCTGGAGTAGGAAAGACATTCCTGGCCGAACAGGCTTCGGAAGCACTGGGAATCCCCTTCAAGCGTTTCGACATGAGCGGCTACTCTGATCATCAGCAACATATGGATCTGGTGGGATTCGCCCCAAGCTACAAGGACGCGAAAGAAGGGAGCTTGACCGGATTCGTCAGGAAAACTCCGCAGTGCATGCTGTTGTTCGATGAAATAGAGAAGGCCCACCTGAACTGCATTCAGCTGTTCCTGCAAATCCTTGACGCTGGCGTGCTCCAGGATAAGTTTACCGACAAGGACGTAGTATTCCGGGACACGATCATCATCTTTACCACGAATGCGGGCCGACAGCTCTACGAAGGTGACAGCAAGGGCAATTGCGCCGGGATTCCACGCAAGACCATTCTTAACGCGCTGGAAACCGATATTCATCCGCAGACCGGCAAGCCTTTTTTTCCGGGGGCTATCTGTTCCCGGCTTGCAACCGGCTGGCCGGTAATGTTCAATCATCTGGATCCGCACAATCTTGAAACCATAAGCGCCGGCGAATTCAAACGATGTGCCGAACTTTTCCAGAAACAATACAATATCAAGGTGGAGTCCGATGACTTGCTGGCGACAGCGCTCCTGTTCCAGGAGGGCGGCCATGCCGATGCCCGAACCCTCCGCGCCCAGTCGGAAATCTTCTTCAAGAGTGAAATCTTCAAGCTGTGCCGTCTGTTCAATGCCGAATCATTTGAAAAAGTAATTGCCAAACTCGATTCAATCCGGTTCACGGTTGAGACTGAAAACCTGCCGAAAGACGTTGCAAAGTTGTTCCGCTGTACGGAACAGGCGGAAATCCTTCTGTTTGCGGTGCCGAGATTTGCGGAACTTTGCCGTAAAGCCATGCCCGGCTATACCTGGTATGACACTCTTGATACAGAGACAGCATTCAAGTTGCTGTCCGAACACGACATTCGTCTGACGCTGCTCCAGCCAGACAGCGGCAATGCCGGTTGTCCGGCGGGCACTAACATTTACGGCACCATGTGCAACTTCGACAACATCCCGCTGGCGGCATCGGTACTCCAGACCGGGAGAAGATTTTTCCGTGATCTGAGGGAGCGTCTCCCTGAAATGCCAGCATATCTTCTCGAGTCTCTGTGCTTCCCGATAGACGAGGAACTCGAAATGTCTTTTGTCCGTGCAGGAGCGAGGGGAAAACTTCTGATGCCTGATGAAAACTTCTCAGTGTTTGAAGAGGATATTGGGCGAATATCAAAACAGCTTTATCTCCAGCAGATCGCGGCAGGCATGGCTTCGGAGCGTAAAGTGCTGAAATTTGACACCGCTCCAAAATTGGACAACGACAAGCGCAATGTCAGCATCAGAATTCGTGATCTCTCCCTCAAACGTGCGTTGTCGGCAAATGATTCAAGCGAGGTTCTCGACGACGTGGAAAAACCCGACATCCGGTTCGACGACGTAATAGGCGCAACCGGAGCCAAGGAGGAATTGAAATTCTTCATAGACTATCTGAAAAATCCCAAGAAATTTACCGCTCTGGGGCTTAAGCCGCCAAAAGGGGTTTTACTGCACGGTCCGCCGGGAACTGGCAAGACCATGTTGGCCAAGGCGATGGCGGGTGAATCCGATGTGGCGTTTATTCCCGCCGTCGCCAGTTCATTTGTCACCAAATGGCAGGGCAGTGGTCCGGAGGCGATCCGTGAACTGTTCAAACGCGCCCGGCGTTATGCTCCGGCAATTGTGTTCATTGACGAGATTGACGCTGTCGGCCGCGCCCGTGGCGGAGGAAATACGGGACACGGCGAAGAAATGGCGCTCAATGCGCTGCTGACGGAATTGGACGGTTTCAGCGTTGATCCAAAGCGTCCGGTCTTTGTTCTTGCCGCCACGAACTTCGAGGTGGAAGAAGGAAAGCAGGGAATGGGCCAGATTGATCCAGCCCTGGCGCGGCGCTTCGACCGCAAAATTCTTGTGGATTTGCCGGACAAGGATGCCCGCCGCAAATATCTGGAATTGAAACTCAGTGGCCGCAAGGACTGTGAAGTGTCTCACGAAATGATTGAACAGCTTGCCGGACGTTCCACCGGAATGAGCCTGGCAAACATGGAGTCGGTTATCGAACTTGCCGCCAGGATGGCTGCGAAGAAATCCATGCCGGTGACGGACAAGTTGATTGAAGAGGCGTTTGAAGTCAGCGTACACGGTGAGGAAAAACAGTGGGGGCTCGAATACATGGAACGTGTGGCAAGACACGAATCTGGACACGCCTTCCTGTATTGGCGGGAGGGAAACACTCCCACCTATCTGACCATTGTCGCACGCGGTGGTCATGGTGGTTACATGGAACATTCTGACGACGAGGCGTTGGCACCCCTGAGAACCCGTGCGGATCTGATTGGCAATATCCGCACCTCCCTTGGCGGCCGCGCCTCCGAAATCGTTTATTACGGCAAGGAAGGCGGAGTGTCAAGCGGTGCGTCTGGAGATTTGCAGGGTGCCACCAAGATCGCCCGCGCCATGATCTGCAGTTATGGCATGGATGACGCGATCGGACTTGCCGTATTGTCACCCGAGGAAGCCACCAGAGGTCCAATGGCCGCCAAGATCACCGAACGCGTTTCCGAAATCATCAAACGGGAAATGTGTGAGACCATAAAAATTATAGGCGACTCAAAACCGCAACTGGACAAATTAGTCAGTGCCCTTCTGGAAAAAAACCGTCTTACCGGCGAAGAAATCAATGATATCTTGGGGAAACCGGAGAAGAAATAACCATGAAAACCAAATGCGAACATTGTGGGCAGGATTACGATGTTGATGCAGGCGAGATCGGTCAGGAAGCCGAGTGCGCCGAGTGTGGGGAAAATTTCGTGATCAGGGAGGAAGAGTCCAGACCTTCATCTATCACTGCCGTTGCAAATGCCCCGGTTACCGTTAAAGGCACCGTTATCTGCGAAAAATGGAACGTCGGTGATGTCATCCTTGATCTGTATGAAGTCAAGCAGATCCATGAAGGCGGTGGCATGGGACTGGTGTACCGGGTGCATCACCGCGGTTGGAACACCGATCTTGCCCTCAAAAGCCCGCGCGCCGATTTCTTCCAGACTGAAGAGCAGAAAGATGATTTCATCCGCGAATGCGAGACATGGATCAATCTTGGCCTGCATCCGCACATCGTCAGTTGCCATTACGTGCGTGTGATCGGAAGCATCCCCCGTGTTTTTGCTGAATACGTTGAAGGCGGAACGCTCAAGGACTGGATTGACAATGGGAACCTGTATGAAGGCGACCAGCAGGCCGTTTTAATACGTATGCTGGATATTGCCATTCAGTTCGCTTGGGGGCTTCACTATGCTCACGAACAAGGACTAATCCATCAGGATGTCAAACCTGCCAACGTTTTGCTGATGCCTGATGGAACGGCGAAGGTGTCGGACTTCGGGTTGGCGAAGGCACGGGCGGTGGCAAAGGAAATTTCGACTTCAAATGTTCCAGGGATGAGCATGTTTGTTCCAGGCTGTGGTCTGATGACCCCGCAGTACGCGTCTCCCGAGCAGTCTTCGGGGAAAGCTCTGACACGTAAGACTGACATCTGGAGCTGGGCCGTGTCTATACTTGAAATGCTGACCGGCGAACTCTCCTGGCCTTCGGGCACTGTCGCAGGTGAGGTGTTTGAAGAGGGAATTCAACCAGGAGCGGAATTGTTCAAAATCAAGTTGCCGCAGTCAATGAATGAACTGATGAGGAAATGCTTCTCTCAGAATCCCTCGGACAGGTATGCGGATATGAATGCAGTTGCTGGTGCCTTGACGGTAATCTACAATGAAATTTCCGACTCTCCCTATGCGAGGTTGAAACCTGAATCTATTTCCGAACGTGCCGACACGCTGAACAACCGGGCGATTTCCCTATTGGATCTAGGCAATGCTAAAAAGGCGGAGGAACTGCTGAAAGAAGCATTGAAAGAGGAACCGGACCATAAGCATGCAATATTCAATCTGGGACTGATACACTGGAGAAGCGGAGTCCATTCCGACACCGATTTCCTGACATCCCTGCAGTCATCGGCCGATCAATCCAGTGAGCCGAAGTCCTGGTCCTACCTTAAGGCGCTTGTCCATCTTGAAAGAGGCGATCTGAATTCCGCAAAGATTGAGATAGGGGAGATGTCTTCCAATCCCATGTTCAAAGATGATGCCATTGGCTTGGGCAGGCTCATTTCCTCTTCCTTCAGCGAAAGAGAATTCTCTTGTCTCCTTAAATCATTTAGCATTGCCGAAGAGAAAATCACGGTATCCGCAATTTCTGAAGATGGCAGGACATGCATAGCAGGCGGGTTTTCAGGTAACCTCTTCATCAGCCATCATCCGTTCGACAGGATCGAGCAGATAAGGACCGAAGACCCAAGGAAGATCCAATATCTGTCCTTCTGTAATAATCCCCATAGATGCATCGCAATCTACGGCGGGAAATATATCAGGACATACAATCTTGAATACAAGACGATCATTGATGACAAGAACATTACGGACAACACAATTAGCCGTGCTGCCTGCGACAGAGCTTCTGGTTCCTTAATTTTCTCCCTTTCCGGAAGGGCAGACGAGAAAGGAAATCTTGCCGTTGCAATTCCTCCGGACTATGAAGTTGATATGCTTAAATGGAACAAGATAAGCTCAAACGTATTCGCAATATTTGACAACGGGAGAAAAATCCTCGTACAGCATCACAGGGGGGATCTCGTATGCGTAAATCTCGCCAGCAGGGAAGTGATTACATTTGATCATGACAACATTGGATTGATATCTTCAGTTTCAGTTTCCTCGGACATGCGCTATGCCGCTGCGGGATATGACAACAAGACAATAAAAGTATGGGGGTTCGAAGAGAACAGAATCATATCCATCCTTAAGGCATCAGACAAGGTTGTAGAGGTTGAATTCGTTCCCGGCAAAAACATCCTGTTCTCGCGCGAGCTCAGCGGCAAGATCCGCGCATGGGATTTCAAAACAGCGAAATGTTTATGTACTTTGAAAGAGTCAAATATTTCCAAAGACGGGCCATCCGAGGCGTCAGGCATATTTTGGACCACGGTTTCAGAGGAAGGGGAAATGAGAATCTGGAGATTCATGAGTGAATTTTCCTTCAGTGCACCGTTCCAGATTTCAAGACCGAAGTCTGCAGTCCAGGTTGCAGGCCATGAAAATGAATTCAGAAAAATAATCAGTCTTGCAGAGGCGAAATACAAGGAGGGAAAAGCTGAAGAGACCTACAACCTAGTCCACAAAGCCATATCGGTTCCGGGCTTCGAACGTTCCCCGGTGGCACTGTCCTTGGTGAAGCTGATTGCCTGGAACAGGAAAAAAACTGCTGTCTCAAAGTTATGGAGCAGGGAACTTGTAAAATTTAAAAATACAACATTCATTTCTACGGATATCTCGGCTGACGGGCGGTCTGCGGCAGCCCTAGGAACAGATGGGATTCCCGTGTTTTTATCTCCTGGTTCGGATGAGGAATATCCTTATGGCGAATTGGCCGCCGATGGTTTTTCTAAAATTGGGATCACTCCGGACGGAAGGTATTTCATCTGCATTAATCCAGCGGGATTGGTTAAGGCAATCAGGCCAGAGGGCATGAAGAAGACCGTAATGTCTGAATTCAAATCGGAACACCAGAATGTATCACTGGTAAGATTTTTCCCTGATGGAAATAGGTTGGCGGTCGCGGATCCCAAAGGTTTAGTAACAATTTTCAGTTTCCCGCACATCAGACCTATCCGCTCCTTTGAAGTCGCATCAACTCCCCTTGACATGGAGGTTTCCCGGGATGGCGCATTTATATGCACATCGGACAGGGAAAACGGGATACTTCTATGGGACGCTAATGCCGGAAAGTTTCCAATGCGCAGAATATATACGGGAAAAGAAGGGATAACGAAACTTTCATTCTCCCCAGGTTCCGGATTCGTTCTAGCAGGAGATTATTTAGGGGGGATTCACTTCTGCAGCTTTGCGAAAAAAAGGAGTCTGATATCTTGGAAGAGTGGAAATTCACCAGTATGCGGACTTGCATTTTGCCCTGAGGGTAAATTTTTCGTCGCTGCTTTTGAAGAAGGCCGCACCTTGCTGTGGAAAAGAAGAACAGGAAAGTGGGGAAGTGCAAAATATGATTATGAATGCGTCCAGGAGATTAGAACCCCAGCGTTGAAAGAGGCAAAATCTTCGAACTGTCTTGACACCCTGATTTTGGGATACCGCCAAAGGGGGTTGGGATTTTCAGAACTTGACTGGGAGCTTGACTTCTCAGGGCCTCCGATAAACACCTTAAGAAAAGATGTTCCTCTTGATAAGAAAATCTCATCGTCCATACTAGTGGAGGATACCTTCTGGGCCATTAGGAATATTATCTTCAAAACCGAATTCGGAAGAAATGTAAGGAAGGTTGCCATAGGAATAATCATCCTTCCTATTCTCTGGATGGCATATGAGTGGATTTACAAGCTGGCCTATGTCAGCACCATCAGATATAAATTCGAGAACTATGCTCCCTTGGTTGAAGACTTCAGCAGCAAGGGTTCCCTTAAAGGGAAGGGACTTGGCGATGGGGTGAATGCGGCAATGGCATGCGTGGAGTCTACCGACGCACTGATAAAAAACTCTAGGTTCAAGGCTCTTGAAATCCTTCTTTCTGACAAAAATCTGAAACTGAGGAAATATGTCATTTCAAGGATAGCAAAGGCGCCTCCTGAAAAAAATGAGATGGCGATTCAAATGCTGAAGAAACATCTTTATGACTATGATCCCGGGAATTTATTCTGTGATGCGGTCGCACAGGGACTTTTACAGAAGAAAGGAATAAGCGCACTTGAGGATTTCATTGAACTCATGAAGGCGGGCAATGACAAGAAAAGGCTGGGGGCGCTTAATATAAGCAGGATTTCCCTGGACAGCGAAGGTGTGAATCTGGTAACAAACGAGAGTTCAAGAATAGAACAATATGTTGACGACAAAGATCCGGAGGTTAGCGCTCGTGTCTATGCATCCTTGCTCATGGCTGGAAAAGCCCCCAAAAAGGATCAGGCCTTCATATTTGAGACCATAAGAAAGATTAATGACAAGGGCTTTAACGACAAACTCCTTTCCCAACTCGTAAAGGAAGGCTCTGAAGCCAATAAATATCTGATAGGTTTGCTTGATGAGAAGGATCCTAGTCTTAAAGTAACAGTGCTCAAGATTCTTTTGCAGAACAAACCTGACTGTCAAACTATCTCCTCGAAGTTGACAACGCTCTTGGATGATCCTAGTTCTGAAGTTCAGTTCGCCTCCGTTAAACTATTCGGCTCATATCCTTTATCCGAGCTCATGCCTGGAAAAGTCCCCGACAAGGATTTTGCCTTAATATCGGCAATCATAAAGAAAATGAAGGACAAAAACTTCTATGACAAGTTAATAGAACAGATCGTAAGAGGAGATCCTGGAATAAATAAATGCCTCAACAAGTATCTGATGGACTTGCTTGACGAGAAGGATCCTGAACTTAAAGTTGTCGTGCTTGGGATTCTTGCGCAGAACACGTCAGATTTTCAAGTATTTTTTCCGAAGTTGATAGGTTTACTTGATGAGAAGGAGCCTGATATAAAAGCAATAGCGCTCAAGATTCTTTTGCAGAACAAGCCTGATTTTTCAACCATTTCACAGAAGTTGACAGTTCTGATGAACGATCCAAACTTTAAGGTGCAGTCTTCAGCCATTGATCTGCTTGCCTTATATTCCATATCCGATAAAGCTATTGTTAAAATGTTGATTGAAAAATCCGCGTCAAGGGACAAATATTTTTCTTTAACCGATATCCCGGGCAAGGCGTATAAAATCCTCGCTAAGACTGATGGGAAATATCTTGTGCCGGAAATATGTGAATATCTAAAGAAAGACAAATGGAATTTCAACATTGGTGTAATAGGGTTACTTGGTGCGGTAACTAACGAAACCTCCCTTGCTTCTGAGGCCCTTATGGATATTTTCCTCCAGTATATGAATACAAACCAGGAGGCAACAAAGAAGATGACCGCGGACGCCATTTGCAAGTTAGGGAAAACTTCTATTCCCATTATTGTAAAAGCGATAGGTGAAAGTAATAACATTGAACGTAAAACGGTATTGGTATCATTACTTGGAAGGATAGGGTTGGACGCCTTGCCTTTTCTTGAAAACCTACGGAAGGGCACTCCAGAAATTAAGAACTACTCAAGTCATAATATACCACCTGAAGTAAAACTCATTTGGGCGATAGATGATTCGATCAAGATGATAAAACAGCAGTATTCGGGGAGTGAACGGCTAATACTGAATAGCAAAGCATCGTTAGAAAAGATAAAACCTCAACCTTCAGCAAATGATAAAGTGGGTTTGGAAAAGATAAGTTCACAGCCACCAGTGAAAGACAATGTTACATTGAAGATAGAGGAGTATCAGAAGAAAATTGATGTAGCAAAGGTATCCCTTGAAACTGTCAAGAAGCAATGCGCCCAGGCTAAAATAGACTATGAAGCGGCAATGGCGCGGTATGCCCAAGCCAAGGCACGGAAAGAGAAGCCTTCCACCTACAGTATTGACTCATATAAAAATAATTATGACTCTCTGAATGCACAGGCGGAGAAGCTTGGTAGTGACATCCAGAACCACAGTTATCTTATCAATGATTTGAAGACAAAAGGACATAAATAAAGTAAATCCGCGTCTGCGCCTACCCACGTGACTGGGCAGCATTCCCTACTCAAAATGTGTTTCAAGGGAAATTCTTTTAAAATGTCCATGTGTCAACTTCTGGGCAAAGTTGTCCAGATGTTGAGGCGATAGAATATTGATTTCAATATGGCTATAGTCCGTAATGCCATTAGGTTAATAAACGATCTCTCTCAAAACTAAGGACACTGACAAGGAGGCATATCTATACATATGAGAATCTTACTGACAAATGATGACGGCATATATGCGGAAGGCATCCTCGCTCTCTACGATTCCCTTAAAACCATCGCCGAGGTTACAATGGTTGCCCCCGACTCAGAGCGCAGTGCGGTCGGTCACGGCATAACCGTTGCGGACCCGTTGAGGGTGAAGGAATTCAAAAGGGATGGCAAACTGGTCGGCTATTCTACGTCCGGTACCCCGGCTGACTGTGTTAAGCTTGGAGTAAGCACCTTGATGAAGTTGAAACCAGATATTGTCGTTTCCGGAATAAATGCCGGTCCCAACCTAGGGATAAATGTACTTTATTCAGGGACAGTTTCCGGAGCTATGGAAGGAGCCATATTGGGAATCCCGTCCCTGGCTATATCTCTAGGGTCATGGGGAGACTGCGATTATGGATTTGCCGCTCGAAATGCTGTCGAAATTGTCAATGACCTTATTTCAATGAACCTGCCTCCGGGAACCCTGCTAAATGTGAATTATCCAGCCATTGATGAGAACTTGATAAAAGGCAAAAAAATCACATTTCAAAGCAAGGTAGCATGGACGGACAGATACGATAAGAGAACGGATCC
>CAZION010000120.1:0-20294 GCA_964540865.1 uncultured Victivallis sp. | reverse complement strand
TCTTGACGCTCGCAGTCAACTGGAACGTTTCGCCAACCTTTAATTTCAACTGGGTCTTATTCAAGGTTATGGCGGGTCTCACCTCTTCTATTTCTTTCAGCGGTTCGGCGAGGATTGCATCAGCAGCCTTCTCTGCCGCAAACGAAGCGCACGCAATAAGTGCAATCAAAACAAACATCATTTTTTTCAACATTGAGGAGACCTCGGTTACCTGGTTTTCTTTGGTGCTGGGACTTTCGCCGGCAGGAGCCAGCGGTCGCGCTTGATGAACTCGCCATTGTTGAAGGTCTGTCCAATCGCTCCTTTTTTCTCAAGGTGGTTGAAACAGCTCCGCATACAGCCGCGCGATCCTTCCACACCGAAACTTCCCGATTCACCCCACAGGTGGATATAGTGATGCCCTTCTATTATCCAGCCGGAAGGGAATTCCTTCGATTTGCGCCATGGCTGCTGAGAGAGCGTCCATGCGAACTTGTATGCGGCATCCTCGCTCATATCCTGCTTGGTCACGTCGATGTCCCAACCGGGGAAATCGCGGTGAATGAACGGCGAAGTCATGGAATCTCCACCATGATAACTCATAGTGCAGCGGCCCATATGCACATCACCCCACTCGTAAGTATAATCGTCTATCTTTATCTTCACTGTCTTATTCTCTTTCACATGTGGTATGGCGCAGGCGGAGCATCCCTTCACGCATTGCATGCACTTGTCACAGATGGAGCCCGGCTTGACGAGGGGGTCTGGCTCAAGCTCCATATCGGTGATGATGCAGGCAAGCCGTACACGCGGACCGAATTCCTTCGTCATGAATATTTTCGACCATCCTATTTCGCCGAGTCCAGCCGCAACTCCCGCGATGCGTATGTTGACATTAACGTCGGGTACGGAACCTCCTTTGCGGAGAGGTTCGCCAAGCGGTTCCACATCGCCGGCGGTTACGCCAGGATACACGGGAACCGCTTCATATCCGAAGTCCTCGATGAAACATGCCGTTTCAAACATCGGCGAATGGATGAACGTGGTATTGAGCTGACCATGATAGCCGAAGTACGTATAAGTCGGCCAGTAGGTCCCCTCTTCAATCCCGCGCCAATTTCCGCGAAGTATCCGCCTGCCCACTACAATTACAGATTTAGCCCCGGGGAATATTGACGCCGGGCTCATGTCCTTCGGTGCATCCTTGAAGCGTTCTATATTGGCAACTCCGAACAGATCAAGTCCGTGCGAAAGTGCGAAATCTTTTATCATTTGCTTTGTCAGTTTTCCCATAATGATCTCCCTTTGCTACATAATCCTATTCTATATCATGACCTTCGCCGATTATCTCGCGCTCTCCTCGCACTTCCCATGGCGGACGTGTCCGGAACGGATTGATGAAAGTGTTTTTTAGTTCGCCCTGCTTTTCCAAATGCACCATGTACGAGCGCATGCATACCGCCGCGAGACGGTCGGGCTTGCCGGACGGATGACGGCGATTGCCTAGGGCTCCGTTCTTGCACTGCGCACATTTCTTATAATCGATATGGGCGACCTTCATCTTCTTTCCGGCTATGTCTATTACGGTCTCTTTAGATGCATCAATTGCGCCGAGCGGACAGTACTTTGCGAAGTCCTTGGAGCGCTCGCATACCGTATCCGTTGTGAACGGTGTCGGTTCAAGGACTGCATCGGTGAGAATGATATAGAAACGCTGCCTCGTACCGAACTCCGGTGTTACGAATGCGCCGAGATATCCTATTTCGCCAAGTCCGGCGCGCACCGCGGCATCGTCAAAATCCATGAGCACGTTCGGCGTGGGATTGCCGGGGCGGACGGGAACCCCCATGGGGCCCATTTCAACCGGAAGGTTTATCATCGGTATAGCTTCCCACCTGTTGTTCTCCAGGAACTCCGCCACCTTCACTGTCGTTATGGCAAGGAAGCGGTCCTCAAGCCACGAATAGCCGTATGAACTGTAAGTGTTGAACTGTGTCCCCTCTTCCACACCCCTAAGCGCACCGCGCGGGATGCGCTTGCCTATTACGATGACCGATTTCACCTCAGGGAATATCGATGCCGGGTGATTATCTGGCGCAATACCTGCAAACCGTTCAATTGGAGCAATACCCAGGAAATCCACACCTTCGGACTTCGCGTAATCCTTAAGTTCATTAGCATTCATCTTCGCCTCCATATTCAATTTATATATTTGTTCCGTGCAATTCGCGTGTTTCGCAGTAATCCTATCTCATCTTGTATGGCGCATAACCTAGTGAAAAAGAGGCAGATTCAGCGGCATCATATATGCTCTTCTTGAATTTGCTCCAATCCTCTTCAGTGTGTTCCCCTTCCGGAAGCATTGTCGCGATGACGGCAGCAAGGGACCCCCTGCAGTCGAAGACCGGGGATGCGATAGCTGCTATTCCCGGAGACCTTTCCGAATCCATCACGGCAACTTTCTCCTTCCTGATCTTATCAAGCTCTATCTGGAACTTCTTGAAGTCGGTAATAGTTTTGTCAGTCATCTTCCTGAGACCGTATTCCTTTACATGGGCTTCAAGATCCTTTGGAGATGAATAGGCGGCGCAGACTTTTCCACCCGCCGTATAGTTGATCGGATTGATGCTTCCGATATCCAGCCCAAAATCCCTTTTCACTCCTTCCGGAGAAACCACGTCTACAATCATTGCCTGGCAGTTGTGCGGAACCTGGAGATAGATTTCCCGGTTTAATTCGTTGGCAAGCTTATAAAGGAAAGGCCTGAGCCTTGTCCTTGTCCCCATTCTCCTGAGGCAGCCGTTGGAGAGGCAGAGGATCTTAAGGCTTATGAAATATTTTCTTTCGTCATTCTGTTCTACGTATCCAATATCCTTAAGGGTCTTGAGGAGGCGGCAGATGTGGCTCTTCGGAAGCTTCATCCTGTCGGACAGTTCCTTCACCGAATGCGCTTCAGTACTGCCGGAGAGGAACTCAAGCACATTCATTCCGTTCTGCAGTGTGTTGTTCATGTCGATTCCTTTAATATCATTTACTAGAACTGCTATTAATATTGTTCCATATACTAGAACCGCAAGCGCAAAATAAAAGATTTCTGAAGATTTCTTCAAACACGGAGCTCAATTACATTATAATAGTATTATGTATAGTTTGTTTGACCAGCCAAGGGTTGGAGCCCTTTTAACTAAGGATGCGCAATAAATGAGAAAAATAGCTTTTAATGTGCACAAGTGGGAAAAACATCCGTCCAATCCGGTACTTCCTCCAGGGGGAGGGGACTTCGATGTTAACTGCTGCATGAACCCCTGCGTGATTCGCCAGGGGGATGAATACTATCTGTTCTATTCAGGCGCTGACAAAAACGGTGACCGGCGGATATGTCTTGCGATCGCTCCGGTTTCAGATGTTACAAAATGGGAAAGGCTCGGCCCAGTCTTTGATATCGGTAAGCCGGAGGCGTTTGATGAAATGTGGTGCGTGCTGCCATGCGTACACCGCGTGTGCGGGAAATGGCACCTGTACTATACTGGACGCAACAGGAAACCTGGCGGGCTGCAATCTTTTACAGGGATAGGCCTTGCCGTCAGCGATGACTTGAAGGCCTGGAAGAAATATTCCCCGGAGCCTGTATTGCAGGGAGATGGTTTTCCTGAATGGCCAGACAATAAGGGGATTGCCGGCGGCGGCTCTATTTTAAATATTCCACAGGCCGATGGCAGCGTTATATACCGTATGTACTACACGTTGCCATCTGGAATGCCAAGTCCCGATTTACTTGTCGATCAGGCAAAGCAGGCTGTCATTGCCCATTCCCGTGACGGCATAACCTGGTCGGATAAACGTGTTGTGCTGAGGCCACGGCTTGATGCGGATTATGAAAATGCAGCCGCGATCGGGCTCAACATATGGAAAACCCAGAAACAGTGGCGTGCCATATATGCAGGTATCGGAAGTCGGTTTGGCGCATACTCCCTCTGTGAAGCGGTAAGTGCCGACGGTCTTCTCTGGGAAAGAGGCGCCCCGGGTGAAAATCTCGCAATGGCTCCTTCCGGAACCGGTTGGGAAAGCAAGATGGTCGAATATCCGAATGTTATCGAAGAAAACGGAATGCTTCGCCTTTTCTACTGCGGAAACGGCTATGGCGCCACCGGGATCGGGACTGCATTGGCGGAACCTCTGGAATGAAATACGGATTTCCCTTGTATTTTAGACAGGATAACAGGATTAACCCGGATTTAAATACTAAATTGCAATCAAAAGCAGGAAACTGACTTCGCAGTTTCACGCGGAACAAATACACCAACGATATGAATGCAACTAACTCTAATATAAATATATACCCAGCATGGCACTTTCTACCCCGAATGATACCCAACTTAAGTGTCGCCGCCCTGCGGGGGCTTGTTATCTTTTATGTAATCCGTATTCTCCCAAGGCTTACGCCTTTGGGCTACATTATTACACCTCCTGCGGAGGCTATTATAGGATGAAGCGAACATTCAGCCCTCGCAGAGGGCGACATATTGTAGCCCCATGCGCAAGCGTGGGGATTATGGATAATCAAATATAATTTTCAGTCCCCGCAGGGTGGCGGCACAATTCTGCTTGGCACGGTTTTGGCATTGCCCTCATGCGAGTCGATGCCATGAAGCATGAGGAATGCGTGGTTCATGGTAGGCAGGATCACTTCCAAATACTCCGCAACCGCCCTTACGCTGCCGGGGAGCGCATAGATCAGGCTTTGACCGGCTACACCTGCAATGGAACGGCTCAGCAGGGCAGACGGCAGACGTTCTCCGTGTTTACAGCGAATGAACTCCATTAGTCCAGTAATGGTTTTATCAAGTAACGGAGCAATAACTTCAGGCGTAGAATCGCGAGGGCCAATCCCTGTACCGCCTGTAGTGAAGATATAATCAGTATTCTCCGCGATCGCCTTCATCAAAGCCGAGCGGAGGGCCGGCGGGTCATCCGGCAGTTGCAGCCGCGTTATATGTGGTATGCGACGGCATCGGTTCGGGGCGAAGTGCGCTTCCAATAATTCCTGAATCCTCGGCCCGCTCCGGTCCTCATATTCGCCAAGGCTGACCCGATCGCTCAGGGTGATTATCAGAATTCGAAATGGCCGGGGGCTATATGAGATCTCGTCGTTCGTATGGATTATCCCTGTCTTGCGGACCCGAGTGAAGATACCGGCCTCCGGCATCACGCATTTTCCGGTCTGCTGGAAGATGGCGCAATTAGCGCCATGGCATTGTTTGCCGATCTGGGTGACTTCCAGTTCCACGGTGCCGATGTTGAAAGTATCCAGAATATCAACCGCTGCAAGATCAAGTCCAGAGGTAGTCAAGTTCTCAGCGAATTCGCCGGGATGGAACTGCCGATTGATCCGGAGAGCAAATTCTTCAATGGTCTCCATGGCCAGCAGGCTTATCTGGCGATGCCAGGAACCGGCATGCGCGTCTCCCAGAATACCCGAATGGTTGATTTCCGCCTGGGCTATCGGCGTTTTAACCGTGCCTTTGGCGGCTGAGATATTTATAGAATTAATATGGGGCATTTCTTTTTCCTCGTTTTATTATTGAAGAACTGGAGCCTTGCTTTTTGCCAGAAGCTGGATATTCCCGATCTGCATCGACTTGTCTACGGCTTTGCACATGTCGTAAATGGTAAGCAGAGCGACGCTCACGGAGGTCAGCGCTTCCATTTCAACACCGGTCTGTCCGATGCATTTAACGGTTGCATCCACCTTGACGCCATCTGTTTCAATAGTGGCATCCACATTAACCTGGGAGAGTTGCAGGGTGTGACAGAGCGGAATGAGGGTCGCCGTCTGTTTGGCGGCCTGCACGCCGGCAAGTTCAGCGGTGATCAAGACGTTGCCCTTCCTGATCTGCCGTGATTGAATCAACTCTAGCGTCTCTGTTTTCATTCGGATAAAACCGGTGGCGCTGGCGACTCGGCAGCTGGGCGTTTTTCCGGAAACATCAACCATCCGCGGCCGATCCTGTTCATCCAGGTGTGAAAATTTCATTGGAATTCATCCTCCGATCATATAGAATTTATTGTTGCTTATGTGTCCGGCCTCGGGCTTGGCCTCGACGGCTGCAAGAAGGGCATCCCTTGGTCCCATCTGCCGCACTGAATATTTTAGATCACTGAAAAGACAGGGGAAAATGTGGCCATCGCTTGAGACACGCAGGCGATTGCAGCTGACACAGTTCCCTCCGTCTCCACCAAGAACCTTCCAGAACTCTCCGGTGGAAGTGGTCATTTTGCGGATGAACCGGACTTCCATGTTCTTTTTCCTACCGAATTCGGAGACTGCCTTGGCATCTGGTTCCTCCGGCGAGGATGATATGACGCAGTTGAGTTTAATTCTGGAAAATCCGGCGGAGCAGGCGGCTTCTATCCCCGCAAGTGTGTCTGCAAGAGTGCCGATGCGGGTAATACTCCTGAACTTTTCAGGATCAAGCGTATCCAGACTGATGTTGAGACGGTGGATTCCAGCCGCACTTAGCTTGAAGGCGAATTCCGGCAGAAGCACGCCATTGGTGGTCATTGCAAAGTCATCTATCCCAGGAATTTCGCTGAGACGGCGGACCAATTCGATGATATCACGGCGGACCAATGGTTCACCTCCCGTAAGCCTGACTTTATTCATACCCAGTGAAACTGCAACGTCCACAAGCTCCGTAATCTCTTCAAAGGAGAGGATGTCCTCATGCGGTTTGAGCGCTACGCCCTGAACCGGCATGCAATAGGTGCAACGCAGATTACAACGTTCGGTTACAGAGATGCGCAGGTAGTTTATCTTACGCCGGTAACAATCGTACATCTACGATATCTCCTTCCGCAAAGCCGCTGCTGCCGACCGGTATTGTGAGCAGGCCATCGGCCAGGGTCATGGCATTGATATGGGCGGAGCCATGATAGTCGACCGGTTCGACCTCGCCTGGGCCTGTCCCGAAGCGAACGGGAATCATGGCTTGACGGGTTGTCTTGCGGCGATTCACCCCCTTGGAGAGGCGGGCGCGAATTAAGCGGGGTTTATGTTCATGCTGCATCAACCTGTAGAGGAACGGTTTGACCATCAGCTCGAAAATCACATACGTGGATACCGGATTGCCTGGCAGGCCAAAGCAGTGGCAGTTCCCTTTCCGTCCGAATATTATCGACTTCCCCGGCTGGATGGCGACACTGTCAAACTCAAAGACAAACCCGATTTTCCGCAGGACGTCCGGCACCAGGTCGTAATCTCCGGTCGCGACACCGCCGGAGATCAGTAGGAATTCAGACGTGTCCATTGCGGACAGGAACGCATTCCTGAGATCGTCCTCCCGGTCGCCGACAATCCCGCGATAATCCGGAATCGCGCCAGTGGACTCGACATGCGCCCGGAGCTGCCATGCATTGCTGTTGCGTATCTGTGCGTTGGATGGAGTCAAATGTGGTTCCACCAGTTCACTTCCCGTTGCGAATATCGCAACTTTCGGACGGGATGATACAAGTGGAGTGGCGATTCCTACGGTGGCCAATACGGCGATATGGGCCGGGGTTAGCAGTTCGCCTCTGCCAACGACGAGATCCCCCTGGCTGGCATCTTCTCCTTTTAAACAGATATTGGTGGAGGTTTCAGGTGCAACGACTTTGATGCGGTCTCCGATTCGCTCCGTCTGCTCCTGCATGAGCACGCAATCGGCACCGTCCGGAACCGGGGCGCCGGTGAGAATCCGAGAACATGTCCCTTTTGAAACTCTCAATTGCGGCCATGCGCCGGCAGGGATCTCCTCGATGATGTCGAGGAAGGCGCCTGCACTCAGATCCTGGCGGCGACAAGCATAGCCGTCCATGGCGGATTTATTGAATGGGGGCAGATTGATATCGGCATGGACGTCGGCGGCGCAGATGCGGCCGAGGCTGGCTGAAAGCGAGATGTTTTCCGTAGGCAGCGGACGGGCTGCGGCCATCATTAGGGAATAGGCTTGTTCATAACTGATCATGATCATTTATCCTTTGGTATTCTTCAGGTGTGTTGATATTGCGATATAAATTTCCCGGCGGGAGCGGCAGAAGTGCGACCTGAACGCCGGGGTGTTGAAAAAGTTCCACTATCCTGCGACCACCGCTTTTTAAAATGGTTTCAATAGCGGGAATAAGGCGGCGGTTGTAAACGGCCAACAACGGTTCCGGCCTGCCGTCGTCAGAGTCGGAGGCCATGACTATATCGCAGGTCCGGGCCCGGCGCAACAATAGCCGCAGGAAATCCACTGGAAGTTCGGGGACATCGCAGGCCGTGACCAGGAGGTGTTCATGGCGTGCAGCCCTGAGACAGGATAGTATGCCCATTAACGGCCCCAGTCCTGGTTGCTCATCAGGTATGAGCGGCAAATTCAGAAACCGGTATTTCCCGCCTTCCCCTCCCACGAGAAGTTCATCCACCAGCGGTTGGACTTGAGCCTGGATATGCTCAATCAGCGTATGTCCGCGATAGGGCAGCAGACTTTTATCACGGCCCATCCTCCTGCTCTGTCCTCCGGCAAGGATAGCTGCAGAAGCGTCAACCGGAACCAGCCAGCGTCCGTTCTGGAATCGGCAATATTCCGGCGAGAAATCCCAGGATTGTCCATTGAATGCTATAAACCGGTCCGCATGCTCCTGAACAGCAGCGCATGAAGTTTTCATTGCAGTTGAATTCGCCTCCCGGAGCACCAGAAATGAACCGGGCTCGACGATTTGCCGGGCTGAGTTAGACTCGCAGACCAGGCAGGTTCCAGATGGAATCTCAGCGAGCATAGCCTTGATTCCAGAGGTCAGGGCATGTTGCCGGACCCGCAGCCAAAACACCCGGTCGGCACCGGCCTGCTTCATCCGGGCAGTGTCCTTGTGATCTCCGGCACCGAATTCTTCCATAAGGAAATAATCGCCCGCCAATGAAGAGCAAACGCCGCAGCCCGGACCTCCGCGCGGACAGGAATCACCGCCATCCTTTACTGTGGTGATTTTGGCAGCAACTACCGGAACATGTGGAGAATGGCGGCGGATAACTTCACAGGCGAATTCGGTTTTGCCGACATTGCGGCCGGCACCACCGAGGAGCAGCATGTCAGGCCGTATCATCATGGTAAAGCCTCCTCAGCTGAAATAAAGCGTACCGAGGTGGCTTTAAAGCTGAGCCATACCGTCAAACCGGAAGCGATGGTCAGCTCCTTCAGGGAAGAGCGGGTAATCAGGGCGCAAATGACGATTCCCACATCCACCGAGACTTCCAACCCGCCGGGGACGGGTTCGATATCGACAACCCTGCCACGCAGGACGTTTCGCGCGCTGCCGTGAGGTTTCTCCACAGACAGGGTTACGTCGTGGCTGGCGAACATGACGCATCCGTAACCGGGTGGAGTCGAGTCGGGCAAGGTGATTTCCAGGGATGGTGAGCGGAATTTCATCTCTCCATCATGCTTCTCGACAACGCCATGAAAGAAATTCTTAATGCCTACGAACTCGGCTACGAAGCGGGATTTGGGATGATGGAAAATCTCGTCTGGTGTACCGAGTTGTGCGATTTGACCGTTTTCGAGCACAGCCACCCGTGTGGCCAGGGCGAACGCTTCATGGTAGTCATGTGTGACATGGATAATGGTTTGGCCGGCCAAGTTCAAACGGCGTAGTAGTGCGCGAATCGCAGTGCGCGACTGTACATCGAGGGAGGCAAGCGGTTCATCCAGCATCAGGATTTGCGGATTTCGCACCAGTGTCCGGGCCAGGGCTACGCGTTGCGCTTCACCTAATGACAGAGTCTCGGGCATTCGCTCCAGGAGTTTGCTAGCTCCGACCTGTTCAGCGAGGAGTTCCACCAATGTCAGGTTCTGCCTGGTCAAGCCGTAAGAGATATTCCGGCGCACGGATAGATGCGGAAAAAGGGCATGATCCTGATAAACCAATCCTAATGAACGCTTGTGGATGGGAAGGGAGGAGATATCCCGGCCATCTAGCAGGATTCTGCCGGCGGCGGGCTTAGTCAGGCCCATCAACAACTCCAGGATGATGGTTTTACCGGCGCCAGACTCACCAAGCAGCACAAAATAATCGCCTTTATTGACTGTAAAGGTCACATCATGGAGGCGGAACTTGCCCAATTTACAACTTAAATGTTCAATCGAGAGCATTGCGACGTTCTCCGGCTAAAAGGCGTAAAACGATAAAGACCAGTAAGCAAACGCCAAGAAATACAACCGCTACAGGCTGGGAATGCGCCAAGCCGAAAGCGGTGAAGCGTTCATAGATGAGAACCGGAGCCACCATCGGATGATAGGCGATAATTATGACTGCGCCAAACTCGCTCAGGCCTCTTGCAAACATCATCACAAGACCAGTCAGTAAAGCCCGTTTTGCGAGCGGTATGGAAATAGTGAGGAAAACACGTGCCGGCGAAGCCCCTAACGTCAATGCCGCTTTCTCAAGCTGTTCCGGTACAGCGGCAAAACCATCGCGGGCGGCATCTATTAGGAACGGCAGGCTGACATAGGCCATGGCGCAGGCGATTCCAACTGAGGAACCGATGAATGAGAACCCCCAACATTCACCTAGTCCGCCTAGCATTGACTTCCGGCTCAGGACTCCGAGCAGTGCAATGCCTGCGGCGGAATGTGGAATTACGATTGGCAAGTCTATGATCCCCTGCAGTATTCTTTTGCCTGTGAAATCGCGTCTGGCCAGCAACCAGGCAAAGGGTACGGCCGCCAGCGAACAAACCGCCATTCCGCAAAAAGAGCAGAGGAGTGTTAATTCGATACTGCGTTGAACTTCCCTGTCTAGAGCAGTTGCCTTTAGAGATGAGAACGAACAATCCAAGGCCATCCCTGCTAGTGGGGCGATTATAAACAGCAGCACCAGGCCGCCGCAAACCCACATGATTAATTCAAAGCTATTGGAAGACGGTCGGCGCATCTGTCAGTTTCTTTCTTCTTAGTTGCAAATGGGCGCAATCCCGGAGGCAGCTTGTTCCAGTTGTTGCAGATCGTCGGAACCAGTGACGGCTGCCCCTGTTTTTCTATGATTGCCATGCCCTGTTCTTTAGATAGGATAAATTTAACAAAAGCCTCGGCAGCCCTCATATTGGGGGCGTCTTTCGGGATCGTGATTCCATAAACCATAGGTTCGCCATGCTGGATTATGCTTTCTCCCGGATTTTTACCGGATAATTTCATAGCCGAAGTTTTGTAGAGTTCCTCGAACTCCGTTTTTTTTAAATTAATCTGATCCGGTAGCAGCAGATACTTGAGTTTATGCTGCTCGGCCAGGGAACGATAAAGAAAAATATAATCAATAGCGCCTGCTTCGAGAAATGCGAGCAGATCGGTCTCCTGCGGCCGAATAAAGTTCATATCCTTTTTCAGCATTTTTTCGGTAAGCCCAGGTCGATTGTAATATTTCTCCGCCAATTGCATTGTCAGCACTGCACGGTAGCCGCAGGGATCGGCATCTGGATTGGAGCGGCCAAATGCTACATCCGGCGACATGAGAATATCAACCCAGTTTTCGGCTGTCAACTGCTTGCTCTTACGGGAAGCTGGATTATAGGCGATAATCATTTCATTGGCGGCAAAACATATATTCCAGTCCGCATAGTCAGGGATGAGCAATTGCTCGATGACCAGGTAATCGGCGGACGCCAATACATCACAGGGGCGTTTTAAGTCGCGGATCTTCCGGGCGCAATCACGGGAGCCGCCCGACTCCATCTGGATATCCAGGCCTGGGTGGAGTTTCTTGAATTCAGCGCTGATCTGCTTGAAAGGTACGGCCAGGCTGCCTGCATAGAAAACTATCAATTTTCCGGAAATATCCCTATGCCCTTCCTGAGCATTTGCCATTATGGCTATAAAACTAAATATAAAGGCAAACAGTTTTTTTCCCATGTGTCGTCTCATTTCTACCATCCTACTTATTCCTCTTTGAAAACGGCTTGTCGTTGATGGAAAATGAAATCAACAGACCGAAAGTGAGGATGGCGGCCCCCATCAGGAAGCTATAGAATGATGCGTTCTCAGGGAATTTATCCTTGATGATGGCGGCCATCTGGGGGCCGACAATACCACCGATCGACCAGGCAGTCAAAAGCACACCGTAAACGACCGGCATCAGACGCTGTCCGAAAATGATCAGAACAGTGGAAGGTGCGGTGCCGAAACCACCGCCATAGCAGAGGAGGATATAGCAGACCAGTATTCCGAAAATCCAGGGGTTTGATATGAAGAGAAGGGCTGTGAACGCAAAGATCTGGGAGCCCAGGATCAGTCGGAATGTCACAAGCCGGCCAATCTTATCGGAAAGCCCACCCCAGAAGAAACGGCCAATTCCGTTGAACAGGGAGCTGATGGCAATAAGGGTTGCACCCGCAGCGGCTAAAGCGGCCTGAGCGGCAGTAGGATCCATGCTCGAGAAGCTGCTCGTCTTGCGCAATAAATCCTGTAGCATTGGCGATTGCAGTCCGATGAACATGATGCCGGCACAGATATTGGCAAAGAAGAACAACCAGATGACAAGGAAACGGCCGGAGAAGATGCAATCCATGGCCGACAGGGAATAGTTTGCCCTCTGTGAAGCTTTGCTTTCCGGAGGGTGGATATAGCCTGGCGGAAGATAGTTTTTCGGCGGATTAACCATGAAGGAACCAGAGAAGGTCGCCAAAATAAGCACAATGAAACCAATATACATGAAAACACTGACTAAGTTATTCTGGGTGATGCCCATAAGGAAAGGCGCGATGACTTTGGACATCACCAAGGCGCCGAGGCCGAAACCCATGACCACCATTCCCGTAATGAACCCCTTCTTATCCGGAAACCATTTGGCTGCGGTCGCTACCGGAGTCATATAGCCTAAGCCAAGGCCGATTCCCCCTATTACACCAAAGGTAAGATAGAAAAGCGGTAAATTCTTCAGATGCATGGCCAACGCGGAGAGGATAAAACCCAGTCCATAGAGAACTCCCCCGGACATAGCCAGTTTTGTAGGGCTGAATTTTGCCAGATTAATCCCGCCCCAGGCTGCGGCAAGCCCTAGAAAGCAGATGGCCAGGCTGAATATCCACATGACCTGGCTATTGTTCCATCCATAGGCGGACATAATGGGTTTCTGGAAAAAACTCCAGGCGTAAACCGTCCCCAGGCATACCTGTAGAATCGTACCCATAACAGCAACCAACCAGCGATTCGACACTTTCTCATAGATGTCTTCCGACACCGCAGTCACTTCATCCATAAATTAACATTCCATTCGTAAATTCAACCTTTTATTTTCCTTGTACAATAATCATTGCTACGCTTTTGAGATCTTGGCGGAGCAGACCTTATATTCAGCGGTGCGCGTAATATTGTCGAACGCGCTGTTCGTCAACACATTCGTAGGAGATTCCGGATAATGGAACGGCATCCAGAGGCGCCCTGCCATCACTTTGTCCCCCACATGGGCCTTCACCGTCAATTCTCCCCTACGGGTCATCACTTTGATCTTATCTCCATTTTTCACTCCTATCTTCTCTGCGTCCGCAGGGTTCACCTCGCAGAAGTTCTCCGGCGACTTCTGCAAGCTCCCTGCCGAACGCAGTGTCATGGTTCCCACGTTATAGTGGTAAAGAACCCTGCCGGTAGTCAAGAAGAAGGGGTATTCCTTGTCGGGCTCCTCTGCGGGATGGCGGTAGTCCAGCGGGAAGAATTTCCCTCTGCCGCGTGTGAAACTTGCCTCATGCAGGAATTTGGTGCCGCAATGGTCGAAATCGAAACAGGGCCACTGGAGGCCGATCTTGTCGATCCGTTCATAGTTTATACCTCCGAAAATGGGGGATAATCCAGCCATCTCATCCCATATTTCCGACGGATCTCTGTAGTGCATTCCACTGTAGCCCGCCCTTTCGGCCAGGTCGCAGATTATCTTCCAGTCGGGTTTCGACTCTCCGACCGGCTCTATCGCCTTCCTCACCCTTTGGACGCGGCGTTCCGTATTGGTGAATGTCCCGTCCTTCTCAGCGTAACTGGAGGCTGCGAAAACTACATCTGCAACTTTGGCGGTCTCGCATAGGAAAATGTCCTGGACGATCAGCAATTCCAAATTCTTGAAAGCTTTCTCAACCAGGTTCCTGTCAGGTTCGCTCATCAAATGGTCTTCCCCCATGATGTAAAGAGCCTTTATCTTGCCCTCGGCCGCCTTCTCTATCATGTCGGTAATGGTGTATCCGACTTTCATGGGGATGGGAACCCCGTATGCGTTTGAGAATTTCTCGATCACCGCGGGATCGTCCACTTTCTGATATCCCGGTAGGACGTTGGGCAGAGCGCCCATATCGCAGGCGCCCTGGACATTGTTCTGCCCTCTCAGGGGATTGACGCCTGTACTTTTGCGGCCTATGTGTCCGGTGAGCATAGCCAGGTTGGCGGTGGAGCGGACATTGTCAGTCCCACAGATATGCTCGGTCAGACCCAGAGTGTAGAAGATTCCAGCCTTTTCAGCCTTGGCATACATCCTCGCTGCAGTCTTGATGTCCTCGGCGGGCACCTCGCAGAGTGCGGCCGCTCTTTCAGGCGGCCATGTCATCACCATCTCTTTAAGCTTGTCGAAGTCCTCGGTGCGCTTCTCAATGAACTCCTTGTTGTGGAGATCCTCCGTGATGATGGTATGCATCATTGCATTCATCAAAGGTACATCGGTGCCGGGCTTGATGGGCAGAAACACGTCTGCCCTTTCCGCCAGCCATGTCCGCCTCGGATCCACTACAATCAGCTGGGCGCCGCGCCTTCGGGCCTTTTTCATCTCCATGCCAATGATGGGATGCGCCTCGGTAGGGTTGGCCCCGATGACAAATAAAAGATCGGTGTCGGCTATTTCCTCTATGGAATTCGTCATGGCGCCGCTGCCGAAGGACATGGCAAGGCCCGCCACAGTCGGAGCGTGGCACGTACGGGCGCATTGATCAATGTGAGGTGAGCCGAAGACGGCCCGGGAAAGCTTCTGCATCAGGTAGTTTTCTTCGTTTGTACAGCGGCTGGATGAGACAAAGGCCAAACTCTCGGAACCATGTTTATCCTTGATCTCCAGCAGTTTTTTCGCGGCGAAATCAATTGCCTCGGTCCATCCACATTCCACCAGCCTGCCGGCTTTCTTCACAAGAGGTTTCCGCAGCCGGTCCGGATGCTGTATGCAGTCATATGCGAAACGCCCTTTCGTACAGAGGTTCCCTTTGTTCGGGATGGAGCCTATGTCCGATGTGATCTTGGCAATCTCGCCTTTGCTGTTCACATTGATGTCGAACGTGCATCCTACTCCGCAGTAGGGGCATGTGGTGCGGACTTTCTTGAAGTCGTAACTCCTGCCCTTGCCTATGGCCATCTTCTCGGTCAACGCCCCGGTCGGGCACGAGGATACGCACTGTCCGCAGAGTTCGCAGGTGGTATCAAGCAGTGACGCATCGTAAGCCGCGGCGATCTGGGTTTTGAATCCGCGTTTGCAGAAATCAATGGCCTGGGCGCCTACGACCTCGTCGCAGATACGCACACAGCGACCGCAGAGAATGCATTTGGCCGGATCACGGTGGATCAGTTTATTGCGGTCATCCACCTTTTTGAAAGGATGGACCGCACCCTTGAACTTTGACAGTTCGACACCGTATTCATAGGCGTAGCGCTGCAGTTTGCAGTCGCCGTTGGACTCGCAGAGGATGCAGTCGGACGTGTGATCGCTCAACAGGAGTTCCAGCAGGAACTTGCGGTGTTTCCGCACACCTTCGGAATCGGTCGTGACTTCCATTCCCTCTTTGATCTTCGTATGGCACGCAGGCACCAACCCCTTGACCCCTTTGATCTCAACGACGCAGAGACGGCATGCCCCGTATGGTTTGAGTCTTGGGTCATTGCATAGATGCGGAATGGAGAATCCGGCCCGCTTGGCAACCTTCAAAATAGTCTTTGAAGAATTTTCTATGACTTCTTTTCCATTAATATAAACAGTGATTTCTTTCACGATAAGCCCCCCTTGGCAGAAGATTTGATGTTGATGTCGCAAACGGAAATGGCCTTGGTCGGACATTTTTCAAGACACGCGCCGCAGCGCACGCATTTTTCGTCATGTATGAGAGCCGGCACTCCTTCTCTCCCGCCTGTAATCACGTTGGATGGACAGACTTTGACGCACAGGGAGCATGCTTTGCATTTTTCCGCAGTTACATGGTATTGAATGAGTTTCTTGCAGACTTTGGCGGGACAGCGCTTCTCCGTGATATGGGCTAGGAATTCATCTTTGAAATAGCGGAATGTGCTTAAGACAGGATTTGATGCGGTCTTGCCAAGTCCGCAAAGCGCGGTTGCTTTGACACCATGCGCCAGCTCCTCAAGCAGTACAAGATCATTCTCGGTGCCTTCTCCATCGCAGATGCGGGTGAGAATCTCAAGCATCCGTTTTGTCCCTATGCGGCAGGGAACGCATTTTCCACATGATTCATTCTGAATGAAATCCATGAAATAACGGGCGATGTCGACCATGCACGTGTCTTCATCCATCACCACGCACCCGCCCGAGCCCATGATCGCCCCGGCTTCGGTCAGCGAGTCGTAATCGATAGGCGTGTTTAAATGACTGCTGTCAAGACAGCCGCCTGACGGTCCGCCCATCTGCACAGCCTTGAACTTTCTGCCGCCTATGATGCCGCCTCCGATCTCGTTGATAATCTCCCCGATGGTGATGCCCATGGGCACTTCTACAAGGCCGGTGTTTTTAACTTTACCGGTCAATGCGAAAATTTTTGTACCTTTACTTTTTGCCGTGCCAGTCTGGGCGTAGGTTTTGCCGCCATTCAGGATAATCCATGGTACATTGCCAAACGTTTCCACATTATTGATATTGGTGGGCTTGCCCCACAACCCTTTCTCAGCTGGAAAGGGTGGGCGGGGACGGGGCATGCCGCGCTTGCCTTCGATCGACGCGATCAATGCCGTCTCCTCGCCGCAGACAAATGCGCCTGAGCCTTTTTTTATTTTGATATGGCAGCTGAAGCCGCTGCCCATGATATTCTCTCCCAGAAACCCCCTGGCTTCGGCCTGGGAAATGGCTTTCTTCAGCCGTTCAACGGCCAATGGATATTCACTTCTGACATATATATAGGCATTGCTCGCCCCGATTGCGTAGCAACCGATGATCATCCCTTCAATCACCACATGGGGATCGCTTTCCAGCAGGCTTCTGTCCATAAAAGCGCCAGGGTCGCCCTCATCGGCGTTGCAGATCATATATTTCACATCGCTTTCCGCGCTCCTGCAGAACTCCCATTTCAGACTCGTAAGGAATCCGCCGCCGCCGCGGCCTCTCAGCCCGGACTCCTCGATCTCGTCGATTATCCCTTCCGGCCCCATCTTCAATGCCTTGCCAAGCGCCTGATATCCGCCTGCCTCCAGATAATCATCAAGCTTTTCCGGATTGATCCGTCCGCAACGGGCGAGTATGTGCCGTTTTTGTTTTGCGAGAAACGGTAGATCCCCGTAAAGCGTCACATCCGGGTAAAGCCTCTTTTCCTCATCAGGGAACTGGCCAATCAGCAGTTTCGTAACCACCGCCCCTTTTTGAATATGATGCTCAAAGATATCTGCGACTTTCGCAGGAGTCACATTGCCATAGGTCACCCGGCTTTTACCTGGCAGAGTTACATCGAGTAAGACTTCCCTGGAACACATTCCAATACAGCCGGTCTCTATTACGTCAATATTCAAGGAGCGCGCAGCCGCTTCCTGCTTGACAGCGTCGAAGACCGCCCGCGCGCCGGCTGCTCGACCGCAGGTTGCCATTCCAATATGAATTTTTATCGCTTCATTCTTCATGAATCTTCCTCACAGTATGGATTATTTTTTGATTATCCTGTCGATCTTGTCAGATGTGACGTGACCATGTACGTCCTGGTTCACCGTGATGACAGGTGCCAGCCCGCATGCCCCCATGCATGCAATTTTCTCAAGCGTATACTTCCTGTCGGCAGTAGTCTCACCGTCTTTGATTTGGAGCAATTCCTCTATCTTTGCGAGGTTGCGTTCGGCGCCTCTCACATGGCATGCCGTCCCACAGCATACTTTCAAGATGTTTTTTCCGCGGGGTGACAGGTAGAACTGCGAATAAAATGTCAGGATGCCGAACAGCTGACTCTGATTGATACCTCGTTTCTGGGCGATATGCTCCACCGATTCACGGGGAACATATCCGAATTCCTCCTGGACATCCTGAAGAATGGCCATGATCGCATCTTGATCCCCTTCATACTTATCCAGAATTTCCTGAGTTGGTTTTATAAAGTCCATAGCTTCCTCTTTGTTTGGTAACGGCTCAGTCTCTTCCGGAATGCCGGTATTCACTGGTAAATCCAAAGTAACTCGGGGTATCACCCCGAGGCAAAATCAATCTCGGGATGGTATCCCGAGTTACTTTATGAGAAAAGGCTGAGGGATTACCTTGTTTGTTTCTTATGATATTGCCTTTGCAACGCTTTTCCAGTGTTTGTATGTTACTTTACTTAGTCATTTGAGGTGTTACAGTCTGATAAGGTGACAAGAAACACAGTCATCCCGCAGGATGACGGATTAATGGATTGCTGGATTATTGGGTTTGAGTTCAAGAAAAACAATGTTTGAAGATAGGAATGTTCTAGACGCATACTAACCGTATAAGGAAGGAGAAGTCCATATGAAAATACTTAATTTCGGGTCGGTAAATATTGATCACGTCTATTCCGTTGAACATTTCGTGAGACCTGGAGAGACTCTTTCCAGCCTTTCGTATAACAGGTTTTCAGGAGGGAAGGGGGCCAATCAGTCAGTTGCACTTGCCAGGGCCGGTGCCGATGTCTTTCATGCGGGCAGAATAGGCGCGGACGGGCTCTGGCTTAAGGAGAAACTGAAAGGAGCAGGAGTAAAGACGAAATATCTTGACGTCTGTGAAACCCCGACCGGACACGCTGTCATCCAAGTCAGTACCTCCGGCGAGAACTCAATCATCCTTTTTGGCGGGGCCAACCAGTCGGTTGACAGGGAGTTCGCGGATTCCGTACTGAAGGGATTTCACAAGGGGGACTTCCTGCTCCTGCAGAATGAAATCAGTTCAACCGCCTTCATAATGAAGAAGGCGTCCCAGTTGAAGTTGAAAATCATTTTCAATCCCGCTCCTATGAACAAGGATGTCCTATCCTATCCATTAAAGCTTGTCGATATATTCATACTCAATGAAATAGAGGGTGCGGAACTCGCAGGAAAAATCGGGACCGAGAAGATAATCAATGAAATGAAAAGGAAATTTCCAGACGCACTTACAATCCTGACGCTAGGTTCAAAGGGAGTCGCCTATATGGAGAACGGCAAGGTGGTAAGTGTTCCTGCTTTGAAGGTGAAGGCTGTTGACACGACTGCCGCGGGCGATACCTTCATCGGATATTTCCTGGCTTCGATTTCAAGGAGCTGCAATATAGCTGATGCAATAAAGCTCGCATGCAAAGCTGCTGCGCTGTGTGTGACGCGTCGCGGAGCCGCTGATTCAATTCCGAATCTCAGTGAAGTCATGCATGGCTATAGTTTTTCAGAAAATAATTAAATTATTTATCTGAAAAACTATATCTCCACAACAAGCCGTTTCTGTAGTTTTGAAATCAGCTCGTCAGTAATTTATTGGAAAGAAAAATGCCCTTGCAATAATTAGTGAGACTGTGGATCTAGCCGTAATATTTTCGCCTTTGCAATCCGTTCTGCTTGGCATGCCATATAAAGAGGCAGGGAGTACAAGGGATAATCTGCTTTCTTCGAACCTCCGGGAGTCAACGCGGATACCGATATCTGCTGTAGAGATGGTGCATTTAGATCCAGGCGCAAGGCGAAAGGAGACTTTTTAACGGCAACAAACTGATGCAACGACTTCAGTGAGCCGCTTGCTCCGGATTTGACCTCAACGGGTATGATTGAAGGAGCGGCTTCAATGAGAAAATCAATTTCAGCGTTCGCCTGCCTCCCTTCACGAAGCCAGTAGTGGAGTCTGGGATGCCTGAAATAATCCCCTCCTGTCAGCAACTGCTGCCCGACAAACTGTTCGGCCATCTTCCCTTCGTTCACAAAACGGTGGGCACGCATTGTTTCAAGGGAAATATTGCGAACTCCGCAGACAGCATTCATAAGTCCGACATCCAGGAAAAAAGGTTTGAATACACCTGTCTCCGCCTCCGCACCCAGCGGGAGGCCGTTTGCATCCGAATGATGAACCAGCGTGACAATGCCTGCAGTCGCAAGCATCTCCAGCGCCTG
>CAZION010000119.1:17372-20837 GCA_964540865.1 uncultured Victivallis sp. | reverse complement strand
TTTTTATCGTCAAATATCCTGTCTGAAACAGTAATGGCAAAGTCTCCAACTTGTCGATCTCATAAGAGGCGAAAGCCAGTTCACTCACCGGCTGTGACAGTTCCTTTTCAAAGTCAAACTGCTGCTTTTTCGCCAGCTTGAGCAGGAAACTCGGCGTACCGGTCTCGAACCAGAAGTTTTTGAACTCCCCGCCGGATTCGAAGAATTTCCCGATGGACACCGGATTGTAGACAGTCTCGGCATTCTGGTGGAATTTGTAGCCATTGTACCATAGTTTCAGCTTGTCTAGAAGTGCCGCCTTATCCATTTTCTGTTCCCGGCAGACGTGCGCGATGTATTCGGCAAAATTCGCCTCAAGCTCCTCCTGCGTGTAACCCAGCATAGTTGCGAATCTCGCATCCATCGTGATGTCGGTGAGGTTGTTCAGCTTTGAAAACACCGACACCCTTGCAAATTTACTGACGCCCGTAAGCAACACAAAACGCTGGTACGGCTCGGTAGCCTTGATTACTGAATAGAAGTTCTCCAGGACTTCTCTGATACTTTCGATATTTGCCTTTACCACATTGTCCAGAATCGGCTTGTCATACTCGTCAATCAGGATTACGACCTTTTCTTTTTTTGACGACTGTAAAATCAATTCCCTGAATCGTTCTGACGCCCCGCTGTTTTTCAATTCAATCCCCAAAGCGGAAGCAGCCTCATTTATTGTGGTCGTTAAACTGGCATTGAGCAATTCAGGGCTTGCAGAGGAGAGATCACCCAAATCCAAATGTATGACCGGATATTCTTTCCAGGAATAAGGCTTATTCTCCAGTGCGAGGCCTTTAAACAGATGCTTTTTGTTCTTAAAGACAGCCTTCAGCGTGGATAAGGTCAGAGACTTTCCGAAACGGCGGGGGCGGGAAAGGAAATAAATCCCATAGGGCTCTTTTATCAGATTCCAGATATAGTCCGTCTTGTCTATATATGAATAGTCGCCCTCTATGAGCTTTTCAAAAGTATATACGCTTGTCGTCAGGTTTTTCATTTCACGCATCCAGATTTATTCATAATGCGAATATAAAGCTTAACCCGGAAACTTCAAGATTTATCACCCCGACAAAAGAAAAGTCCGAACAACTTCCAGCCTCGTGTTTTGTCAGTTACGGGAGAGACTGACTTCGCAGTTTCACGCAGAACAAATACACCAACGATATGAATGCAAATAATTCTAATATAAGTATATGCCCAGCATGGCACTTTCTACCCTTAAAACATAATTAGACGTTGCAAGGTCACATGACAAAAAAAGCGGTTTGTCAAAGGATATTTCACGGAACACTTCGATTACCGTCTTACCCTTCACCCGTGTGATTTCGACATCTTTTCCGGCGGCTAGCCATTTGCCTGAGCGATCAAGAATAGTCACTGTCGTGAAATCTCTGTCGCCGGCCAATATGAACCTTACGGAAGGCCAGGGATCCAGTGAGAGATTGAACATGCCTAGAAGTATAAAATCATCACAGTCCTTCCTGAACGCCAGAGGATATGCCCCGTCACCTTCGACAATAAGAGGAACGGTATCCCGCGAAAGCCATCGCACTGTGGCTTGAAGCTGTTCCACCCGGAAAGGATGGTTGAATGACTGTCCGGATGCTGTGGCGAGATCAAGACAACTTACAATCACCCGTCCTCCAATCTCATTTTCAAAGGCGTACATGCTTATATGCTGACGGCGCGCATCAGAGTCAACGAGCCTGCTTATTTCCTCAATATCCTCAGATTGCTCAATCAGGCTGAGGCTCGGTCTCTCACCGTCGGCACCGCGAATGGTCATGGTGAGGAATTTCTTTTCCGCGCCGCCGAACTTCTCATTGAAAAACTCCTCGGCTCCCAATTCCCCCAATTCATCTATCCTTTTCGGATGGGAAATATTTTTCAGTCCGATCAACTTGCCAAAGCCCCGGTCAAAAAGCGTTTTTGCGGCGACGGCGTCAAGAAATACGCCTTTTTTAAGAAAATCCTTTATTTCCGTATCGGAAAAAGCCGCGATGTTTTGTCCTGTGGCGACGATGACGTTTTCATCATCATACACGGTCGGGATTCCATGTGCCTCAAGTTTTTCGCAGCAGCAGTAGCCGTCTTCGGCAAGAACACCGTATGAAGCATTTTCAGCAAGTATTTTCGCATAAGCTGCTTTTTCGTGACGGAGCAGTTTTACTCCCCTGAAGCATCCTTTTACCTGGGCCTTTGCCGCCAACGCGTTCAGGAACGCCTTGTTTTCACTCAGCAACCGCCCAAACTCCGGTGTCCTTTCCATTGGTGTGCCGCAATGATCGAAAAGATTCAAAGTGATGCCGCTGCAGCCATAGGCGTACGAGATCGCCATCTGTAAGAACGTGAAATTCACGCTTTTGGAATATTGTGAGAACGTCCAGTTGTCAACCTCACTCTGTTCGATAACCCCGGCAGGCAGGCAGTGACGGGTCAGTTTTATGGAATCATGGGCATAATAATTCTCCCGCAACGAATTTTCACTGTAAACTCCGGTGGGGGGACGGCTGTAGAGTTGACGCCCGTTTGCCAAAGCTTCCGCGAACGCATGCCAGTGCCGCCCCTCAAGGCAATGCTCCCTGGGACCGGACGACATAAGCCCCATGCAGGTATCGGGCGATATCGCGTGAACGGTTTTCGCCAGGAACGAGGCGGTGTCATTCATAATTTCGCTCTGCATGTCCAGATATTCTTTCCTCCATGGATGAGGGTTGCCGGGACTGATGATGGTGGCGACGAGTTCCTCTCTGGAAACCGTTTTCCCCATCCGATCGGAAAAACGCTTCATGTGAAGTGGACAGAAACAACCGTAAGTGACGGGTGAATGATTAAATGAACGGATGTCGTCCTCCACCCACATGATATGAGGCTTTGTTTCCGCGTAGAGAGTCCAGACTTTTCCGATGTTTTCCCTCCATATGCCTGAGAGCGGACAGGCACAGCTGTGTGCTTCAGCCCCATCGTGACCGACCATGGTCTGGAGTCCGGGAAACCGTCCCCTGTCATCGCGTCCCCTGTCTGCGTGACCCTGGGTGATCCAGGGATTCAGGGAATAAACGATGCCCAGTTTCTCCATTGCCGTTTTTATGCTGAACAGTTTCGGCTGGTATTCCCTCACCCAGTCCAGGGGAGGCTGCCCATGTGAGAACTCTTCAGTGTCCACTTTGACTATTATCTCGTCAACTTGATACCGGGGCAGGCACTGAATTAGTTCCCTGAGATTCTCCTCGAAGCTCCATGTCGGCAGCGTCCTCCGAAGAGCGTACCATGCGTGATTATTTTCTGTCATGTTTATTTCATCCTTAGTTTAGTTGTATAGTAAATTGTATTTTAGGAACGCTGGCATCCTGCCGGCTCTTAATTATATAGATGCCTCCAAGATGGTGGCGTTCCATAAGAGTCCCGGCGAAGCCGGTTAAGTCCACGTAT
>CAZION010000119.1:0-17362 GCA_964540865.1 uncultured Victivallis sp. | reverse complement strand
TCCAATAGATTCCAAGTGTCCGAGTGCCCAAGTGGCCGAGTTTTAAAAGAAAAAACACGCTAAAGCCGTGCCACGTCATCCGACATGGTAAAAACTCCAACTAAATTTCTTCTTCATTTTTTTCAAAGTTCCTTCCTTTTCTTGTAATACTTCGATATTCGTAATTCGGCTGTTCATCTGTTCGATTGTTCAAGAGTTGCGGCCTTTGCCCGCCTAATTTAACGTATAGGAAATTGACAGTTTCATTTTAACAGACTCCAGTTTGTGTTTTCCAGATATCCGGGCTATAGTTATCACTATGAAACTTATGCTTGAAAATTTGCCGCCAAGCCTGCGCGATCAGGCTGACACCCTCCGCAAATGCCTGGAGGCGTTTGATCGCGTAATGCCGTTGCAGGCGGTCTACCTTTTCGGTTCGCATGCCCGCGGCGAGGCACGTCCCGACAGCGATGTCGACTTGTGCCTGGTGAGCGAAGGTGCCGAAGAGCAGTTTGTCGCCGCAGCCAACCTCCGGCGAGCAACTCGCGATATTCGACCAAAGCCGGCATTTACACTTATCCCTATTGCTCCGGAACGATTGCGGGAAAAACAGAAAAGAGGGGATCACTTTTTCCAAACCGTTTTGCAGGAGGGTGTTAAGCTTGGTGCGTAAAACTGATTCCAATAACCCTTCTGATTGGCTTTTTATCGCCGCTAGCGACCTTGACGGGGTAAGGAAATTGGCATCCTGTGAGTTGGCATATTCGATGTGCGTGAGCAAACTTGCAGAGATTCTTGAGAAGGTCATAAAAGCTGAACTGATTCGAACAGGCTGGTTTCTCGTCAAGACACACGATCTAGTGAAACTGGTGGACGGATTGCGAGATCGCGATCCCCAGATGGCGGATATATTCCAACCCCTTTGCGAGTCGCTGGCGGAGCGGTATTTCACTGACCGATATCCGGGATTCGACCTCGAAGACGCAGACTGGATCACCTTACGCCGCCAGGCCGACGAGATTGAACGCCTGCTAACCACAGTCAAATCACGCATCTCACCATGAAATGCGAATTCAACTCCGGTTTTTACCCCTGATTCCTTACTCATTTCAATCCATTCCAGTTTTCTTCTTTTCATTGATATTAAATCAGACTTCAACAGCAAAACAAAAACATCTAGATTTGTTGGGCGTAAGTCTTTCCTCACATTTTTTAGCCAAGTCCATGTTATTCAAATACCTGCCTCTTTCACTAGGAAAATCGCTGAATCGTATGTTCCCAACACCGAAGAGGGCATCTCGCATTTCAGCCCGGCATCCATCAGAATTTGTCCTGACGCGGCATATTTTATTCTCAATTCAGGCTCAAAGGATTCTCTGCTCACTTCATAAGTCGCGGAGGGCTTCAATCCTTTTAGCTTAAAGTTTTTCACCGATTGGCCATCGTTCGTTCTATGGTAAACAAAGACAATACTGTTTTCAGAATTATGGAACTGAAACACAATCCAGCCGCCACGGTCTTCAATGCTGCCAAACGGCGTGATGAGGTGGGTGACGGAGGATGTTATGAAGCGGCGATGTGTTTTATGGAAATCCACAAACCACTTGACACGCGCGTTTGACTTCTCGGAAAGTCCGACGAGATCCCCGCTGAACCCCAGCATTCCCATGCATCCGACAGCCAATGCGAAATCCAGGCTTACCCTTTCGGCTGTATTCCAGGTGGCGCCTTGCGGTGTCAAGACCGAATTATCTCTTATGTTACCCCAATCCGGGATAAAGTTTTTTTCCAAGGCTTTGACAACTACCCAGTGAATCATCCTGCCCAAGGGCAATCTGAGTGCCAACCCTTGGCTAATCCTTAGGATCTCCATCGGACTGGCGGTATCCGTGGGGAAATGACCGTCAAACCGCATCATGGTGTTAAGGTCAAGGCGCATTCCGCCGCTGGAACAATTCTCAAAGAAAACCTGCGGATATTTCAGGCGCAATTCATCAATCAGACTGTTCCAGCAACTCGTGTAGGTGTGCAGTTCGCCGCCAAACTCGTCATATCCTGAACCTTCATTCATGTCCATTTTCATATACGCCAGACGGTAGGTGTCAATTAGACGGGATATTTCCGCAAATAAATAATCATAAGCCTCCCTCCTCTGGAGATTCATCCTCGTGCCGGTAAACCATTGCGGTTTTTTACTTTTTATCGGAGCCTGGGCGACAAAGGTTTCAGGTTCCATCCATAATCCAAACCCTAGGCCTTCGCTTCTTACTTCGTCTGCGAAATCCCCCATCTTACCGAAGAACGCGCCATCTGTTTTTTCACGCCAGTCACCACGGGTAGCCCAGCCTTCCCCTTTCCCGAACCATCCCGCATCAATGACAAAAACTTCACAGCCAAGTTCTTTCACTGCGGAAAGCTGCTTCCTTAAATCATCAATTGCCAAATTCGCATATTTATGCATCCAGGAATTATATATTACCGGCATATAAGGTTTCATATCAGCAGGCAATCTGGAATTGACATATTGATGCAGTAACGGAGCGGCCAGTCTGGGTTCGCCTTCAGGCAGTTCCTGACATAAAATCTCCGGCAGTTCCACAGACTCACCCGGCTTGACAGGATAATTCAGGTCTTCATCCGAGAGCCCAAGTTCCACTACGACAAACGGAAGAGCGCTGCTGTTCGGGCGACATGATATTTTTATCATCCAGTTCCCGCAGGGGATGATATGGAAGGCGATACCATTTGTACCGCCGATCTCACGGACACACGCATATGGGGTGCCGCCTTCGCTGGTTCTGCCCCATTGGTTTTTGAGGACAATATCGCCCGAAATAATTGGCGACCAATGCCCCTGGTTTTCATTCAGCCATCTGCTTTCCTGATAATACGCCTCGTACCTGCCCGGTGACAACACGAACCGGTAAAGGTATCGGCGCAAGATCACCGATTGTTGACTGATATTGACGAGTGTGTCTTTCCGGCTTATGATTCCAGTCGCTTCATCAAATTGACAGCTGCTTCTTATTTCAAGTTTCCCATCAATGGTTTTCCATACTGTGTCAACGTGTGAATCGTCAAATTCCTTTCCGGCAAGTGTCAGGGCATTGCCCTCATACCGCTTTTCATCCGCGCATAATATCATCATCCCCTGCTTCCGGACGTCTCCATCAACAGCTCCATTGTTGCCAAGCATAACGCCGAACATGGAACGGAGCTGTAACGACTCGTCGTCATGACAGAACTCAGCATACGGTTTTTCTTCCGGGCCAAAATATTTTGTTTTCATAAAATTATTTTCCTGTGTATAAACGCGTGGTTGCAACATTCTGGTACTTGAAAAACTGAGCCATCGGCTGGTAGTACTGTGGCAGTACCGTCATAGAAAGCTTTAATTCGAAATCAGCTCGGATTTCTTACTGATAAAACCATTCCAGAGGATACACGCGCAGCACCACTTCCTCGCCCTTCCATTCCGCGCCGCTATCCCCCTGTTTTCCTTCCCGTCTGGGCCATAATATGCCGTCCGACTTCAGACCTCGGGGTTCACCCTCCTTCGCCACCGGCCACATCCGGCCGTAACGAATGAAGACCTGATCGCCGACAATGTCCAAGTTGGGTTGGGAGAACATGCAGTATCCGTCCGGCAGTTGACCCAAGCCGGTTCGGCAGACAACCCGCCGGGCAATCGGAAACTCCGGAGTGATGCGTGCGGCATCCGCCATCCCTTCCTGGAGTTCAAGTATTTTGAAATTTTCCCACGTCAGGCCGCTGTCCCGCGATATTGCGGCGGAAAGACGACCACGATTAAAGCCGCGACGAATTTCTTCACATGAGGCTTGGTTCCACACGCACAGTAAATCCCCGGTCTTTGGAATCTTAATCAACATCGGCGTGGTCTGGGAAGCCGACAGTTCCGTGGGCAGGACGCTGAGCCAAGTGACGCCCTGATCCAAGCTGTAACTCTGTAGCAGACGGCCGGTTTTAGAACGCATGATCATCAGCAACCGCCCGTCTTTGGTCTCCGCTACGTTCGGCTCGGCTACATCAATGATTCCGCCTTCCCCATTGGGTATGCCACGTTCGTCAAACCAACCGAATATTCCGCCGATACATTGTTTCCAGGTCAGGCCTTCATCATCAGAGTAGTAAATGACGTTGATGCCCATCTCCGGTCCGCGATGGCCCTCGCAGAACAAAACCCGCCCACGCCATAAACCCCAGGCGTACTGGGAGTATGGATAGGTGTCAGCAGCACCTCCTTGCAGATCATCAGGCCGACCGGCGTTCAACCCCATCCAATAGCCTGCCAGCAGGAGCCGGCCACTGTCCAATTGACTCAGCGAATGCAAATACAGACAAAAGCCTTGATACGCGCCGATGTCCACCGGCGGGGACCAGCTCTTGCCATCATCGGGTGACGAAGAAAAATAGGTCGTTTTATTATGACCTCCGTATTGCTTGTCACCGTAGGCCGCCAATTTTCCCGATTTCAGGCGAATCATCCCCCATATCCCCATCCCGCAATTCAGCGTTTGCGATGCGCTCCAGGTTTTTCCGGCATCGCTTGAGATCCGGTATGCCGAGGCGGAAGCATCCCCAGCTTTAAGACCGGCATGGTTGGCTTGGGCAAACATGAGCGTACCGTCTCGCCTCTCGACAATTCCCCCGCACACGGTCTTAGGAATCAACGTATGTTCAACCACGCCGGACGGCAAAGGTCTGAGTTTCAGACCGGAATTTTGCAACTCACCGGTTTTCCGATTACTTGGAGACTGCTCTGTTTTCACGCTCATAATTCACTCCTTGTTATTCGTTTTTTTTCCTTAAGGTTTTACTGGCTCGTTTTTTGGCAATGCAACGAATCCTTTTTCCCCCTTCTTCGGTATTTTCCAGGAAACGATTGCGGTTTCCTGGAAACCTCCGGCTCGTTTATTCCAGAGGGAAGCTAGCATCCCGAGACATGGATAACCCTTCCTTCTTGCCTCCGCAACCACCTGCGCCCAACCCCAAACATTGTGGAGGTTGTCCCAAGCCATCACCGAGGTTTCAAAACCCAAATTGCTCCAATACTCCACCGATTCTCTGCCGTCTCTGAGCGGGAAGCTGGTATCGTATCCCCAAATTTCGATATGAACGTCTTTGGGAAGAAGAGGAGCAGCAATCTTATTATATTCGTTTAGATTACCTGCCCACAGCATCATTCGCACATTCGGATTGCCCTCCTTGGCCGCCGTTTGTAGAAAACAAACATCTTCAGCCAACAGTTCTATCGGTTTCTTGCCTGAGGTGATAACCCGGCTGTCCGTCTCCAACTGAGTGTCTGTTTCTCTGAATTCCGCCATACAGCCCAAGGGACCGATGTATGGGGATGGGTAATCCTTTGCCAAGTCTCGCATGAACTCTCCCATGAGTTTATGCGTCTCAGGCTCCAGCGGACAGTAAGCGATATGGGTCTCTGTCCGTTTTGTGGAAGCACGATAGTGGCTGACATAATCATAACTTGCCAGGATTGTGGTGCCGTCTGGAATGGATGAGTCGGTCATCCTGACGATGGTGAAGGCTTTCGCCTTCGAGTCATTGTAGTTATACCCCATATCGCCATTGATGACCTGGTAATCCTTCCCAAGAACGTACGTTTGCTTTCCATCCGGGCTTTTCAACTTCACGTCGGTGAGATTGGTCCGGATAATATAGGTGTTTGCCAGCGGTGACGGCACGATGCCGCGAAGCGTTATTTGTTCGTCCTTTACCCAGACGCCTGCTGCTAAATTAGGGTTTTTTCCTTGCACATAGTAGCCACCTTGTATCGTCAGGAAGTACGGAATAACTTTCAGGTTCAACCTTTCACAGTTCTGAACTATATCCGCCATCCTCTTTTTCTCTTCAACACTGACTGGATAGCCGGTGCCCACCATCAACGTATTCATCTTCCACCGGGCAGCCTGTTTTGGGTCTCCGTACAGAACGCCCCGCATCGGCATGTCGGGATAATCGGTTGCCTCGCAGGACGGGACAACTGTCTTTCCTTCACAGTTGCTGATAAGTTGCAACAAGGTCATCAATCCATAAAAAGCTCCGGCTTCTTTGCCGGCTTTGATGGTTATGCCTTTTTCGTTTACGGTCAGCGAGTAGGCTTCATCGTCATTCGTTTTTGCTTCATACTGCGATCCGATGAGGATTTGGAAAGGAGTGTTATCGGCGTCCGATTTCTCCGCCACAATGCCGAATGGCTTCAAATCGTTATTTAGCAGCGCCAAACCACCATCAATAACTTTGCCTGCTTGTCCTTTGATATATATCTTGAGTAGTGAAGGAAGACTGAAGTTTTCCGATGCAGACAACCAGTTTACTTGCTGTAGAGGTGGCACTATCTTGGGCGGGGTAATCTCCACGTTATCCACTTAAAGAGTCCCACTGCCTTCCGCCATTACACGAATAAGCAATTTAGGCGATATGCTTTGAAACGGAACTTGCATGCTTTGCCACTTGTTGGTAACATTCTCGACATTTGTTTTTCCCAAAATCCGCCCTGAACCCGGATCTTCTACTACAAGTTTTGCCGTTCCCGCAAACGCCTTGTTGTTGATATCCACGCGGGCTTGTAAATTCATTCCCGGCTTCACTATTACTTCCAGGGTCATTTCAGAGGCAGATGTTGTGGTTGGAGACAAAACAGCAACATACCTGTCACATCTGTCCCTGGTTTCTATTTGCGAAGATACAAACATTTCATCATAGTTAATTGTCAGGTGGGATGTTCCAGTCGAGTCATAAACATATCCTACTGCGTCTCCCTGAAAATCATCGCCAACAAAAAGGTCGTAGGAGATTGCATATTCCCGGCTAGGCTCAACTGAAATTTGCTGGCTTATACGGGATCTCGGCACAGCATCATTTTTATGGGTGAACCGTAGGCTTTTACGGCTATCAGAAGCGCGCTCAGTATCCAGAAAGAGACTTGCATTCCAGGGCGCTGGACCGGATTCGGATTCTAACGCCCACCCGACAGGCCGTCCATCGGTGGCCTGTTCTTCAAAGCCGCCATTCTCAATCTGGGTACTGGAACAGGAGACATTATCAATCCAGATCGAGCCCATGCTCCCTTGGTTTACATGGAAATAAAAATTGACCCCGTGGAATTTGCCGCTGTTGAATCTAACCGTATACCTGCGCCACACGCCGCTGACTTGCTCTGGCTTTACGTTACCGGAAACATTCCAGTACGGAAAAATGCCGTTGTCAACTTTTTCAAAATCGCCGTTCTGGACGTAATTGTCCGTCTGTTTTTCAAGGTTTTTTTCGGCTTTAAGAATTCCGCAGGTCAACATAAGAACTACCGCCGACAATCCGCATGGCTTGATGCTCCTGCTGATACGGGTAAATAAATTTGACAACATAGACCAATCTCCTTTAAAATTACCATATTGCTCCGAAACTAAATCAGCTTGCATAAAGTATTTTTCCGCATCGCTCATTCGCCATGCACTCTTCCCTAATTTATTTCTAAATGATTTTAAATCGAGCTCCTCATAATTTAGACATAATCTCCAGCGTTATGAGGAGCTCGAAATTAACCCGCACATGTCGTTATTTTCTCTACTCTTCGATTGCCTTAAACGAAACATCGTCATACCAGACAACGCTACCGGAGCCAAATGCATATAACAATATCCCCACGCTTTCACAGCCGGACGGGATGGTTACAACGTATTTATATCCTGTCCATACGCCCTCTGTCTTGTGCTCGGCAAATAGGTTCTTGCCATTCTTATGATCCCAAATCTCGATGCGGGCGGTGCTGTCCGGCTGGCACTTGTATTTCAGGTTCAGCTCATATTTCTTACTGGGAACAGTAGAAACATTCTGTCTGGCGTATCCTGAATTTTTCCCAGATTGAATAATTTTGAGGCAGTGTTCACCGGAAGCCGGATTAACATCAGCAGATAATGTTACATCATTAATGGTATTCCATTTTTCCGGAGGATTCCCTGCTTCCATTCCTCCGTTTAAAATCATTTCTGAACCAAGCTTCGCGGTGGCGGTTGGCGCTTCTGCTGACACTCCCGTGACAGAAAAGATAATAACTGCCATACCCGTACATAACATTTTCAGTTTCATGCCATGACATACACCTTTAAAAATTCTGCTTTCCATTTTTTAACCCCTCCTCAATTTTGTAATTTTTATTTAAAAACCCCTATTTAATTGCTGAAACTTTCTGTTTTTGACTAAAAGCCCCCTTTCGCTTTTTTCTTAAAACATTTTTTGCGTGACTTCATTTGTTATTGGACGTTCATTTGTAAAACCGTTCCAAACTCAAAATCTAAGGGGAAATTTAGATATTTAATTTAAATACCCCCTTCAACACCAAAGACAAGGTTGCAGAGCTCAACTGCAACGTTTGTTTTCGTATCCATCTACCAACCATAGAGGGCATAGTAGGTTTGGTCAGCCCACGCTTCAGAACTTATCCCTTTTACCAGATTCAGCGTTTCTACGTGGCCATCGACAAAACACATGTTGATGAGTCTCCTGCCACTATGGCGATAACTGTAATAGTTAGGCCATTGGTTGGGCCTTAATTGTCCGCCCGGAGTTTCCCCAAGACCACCATCCGCAATCATGTAAGCCATCGCGGGCTTCCTGATTTTCCGATACGTCTGCCAAATCTTTGAAGCCGGGATAGTGGTTTTATAGCTGAGATACCAATTCAACCCGTAGTGTGTGCCTTCAAAACCATTATTGACGGAGCCCTTCGTCTCGTCCGGTTCGGATGGACATTTCCAGACTCCTTTAGGCGGAAGCGAGTTGTATTCTGGCATTGGGAGATATTTCATATCCCCCAATATCCCATTCCAACCGCCGTAGGACGGGAAGCTTACACTTGGCGGAAACCAGTCATTGAAATCATTTCCGTACATTCCAAGAGCAAGACCGATCTGCCTCATATTTCCCATACAGGAAATCGACTTCGTTTTTTCTTTAGCCATCGAGAGTGCCGGCAGTAACATTGCCGCGAGAATAGCTATGATCGCGATTACCACCAGCAGTTCAATCAATGTGAACATCAACGAGTTGTGGCTTGCCTTGCCCGTATTCTGTCTTGCAATTACAGACCACGGATTACTGACCACCGACCACGGGACTCCGACCACGGACCACTGGTCACTGACCACCGGCTCCTGGAGCATTGTCGTCTGCATCCTGCACCTCTTTCCTTTTGGGTTTTTAATGGATATTTATATTAAACGGAATTTCTTTCATAGTGACAAAGGCACAGTGGCACAAAGTTAAATTCAATCAAATACCAAGACACAACTGAAGTTGTGCCACGTCATCCCAGTCATCCGACGGGACAGGTCCGAAATGGTAAAAACTCCAACTAATTCTTGTCTCGATTTAAAATTTCTAATTCGTAATTACTATCTTCTCCGATTCGCCGCTTCTCCGATTACCGACCTCTGTCGTAAGCTGCTAGCTGATAGGTCATAGGTCTTCGCTGATAGCTATGAACTACGAACTATGAGCTACGAGCTATGAACTTCTCTCACTTACTCGGTGCCGCGCAGGACTCCCGGATCACAAGCTCCGGCGCGATCCGGACATTTCGATCTTCTATATTGATTGATTTGATTTGGGCTTCCAGCATTTCGAATATGCGCACGGCGTGTTCATCTTCTTTCAGATCAATGGTCGTCAGAGACGGAGTCAAATATTTTCCAGATTCGATATTATCGAATCCGACAAAGGACATATCTTTCGGAGAGTGCAATCCTTTCTCCGCCATCGCCCGCAGCGCTCCGGAGGCGCAAAGATCGTTGTGACAGACAAACGCCATGGTCTATATCTTTCCTGGTAAGAGATTATCCGTAAAAAAATAACATCGCCTGCCAGCGCTGTCCGTCTGATATTAAAGCATCCAGCAAGCAGTTACTTCTTATTTACGGGAAAACTTTAAGTACGTCCACAAAATTCTATTATTTGACCTCTTTAATTGAAACATCATCAATCAACACATCTTTGCCAGGGGCTGGTGCGCTGAAAGATACTGTCGCGGTGGTTGCCTCCGGGATATTCGGTGTCTTGAACGTCGCAATCCAATGTGTCCACTCGTCTCCGGAATTTCCCTTGAAATTACCATACGTGCTGGCGCTGCTTCCTTTTGAGGTGACACAGACGTACAGTTCACCGCTGCACTTGATGAACTTGAACCAGAAATCGATTTGGTACTGAGTGTCTGGTTTTACAGCAAAGGCTTGCAATCCGGCACCTAAATTAGCCTTAGGAGATATTTTCAAACTCTGTTTGCCGGAATGGCTATCATCGCTTGCGCTCACTTCTGATTGGTTTGGTTTCCAATTATCAGGCGGGATTCCTTCCTCCATGCTTCCATTCAGAATAAGTTCCTGTTCTGAATCGGCCTTCTGGATATCGCCATCAGCGGCGTTGAGCGTTACCGATACTGGCAGAGACGCTATAACCATAACCCCTAGTATTTGACTCCAGTTCATCTTCTTCTGTCCGTTCATAAAAACCTCCCTTATTACATTTAAAATTATTTTATTAAAGCAATCCGATTCAATCACTGAAAACCTCTGTTTTAAAGTGGAACCTCCTTTCGCTTTTTTCTTAAAATCTTCTTTACATGTGCTTTTTAACGGAGCGCGGGTTTTCTAACCCGCGTTTCCTTCTGTTGGCGGGTAAGAAAACCCGCCCTCCGTTTCTTATTGATAAAACTGCGGCCACCGCAGTAGGACGCTGAATCCTGACTTCTGTCCGCCGCGGCGGACTGACTACTTTTGAAATTGGCTCATTGTTTTTGTTATGGTGCCGTGATGACAAATTTGCGCCATAATACCGGTGATTGACCTGAGCTACCGGCTATGCCGGGTGTCAACTGCATCCACTCCAGGACATCGGCCTTTTTTTCATCCCTATAGCGGTCAAATACCACCAGATTAAAGCCAATCTTTTCGCCAACTTTAGGAGCCACTCCCAGTTCTTTCCAGGAAACAAAAAAATCGTAAAGCGCTACCCCATTCTCAACCTTTACACTAAATCGGTGGAACTTGCCATCGGATGGGATATCCCCGATCAGCTTTCCCTTGGGCGCATTCCAGCGATATAGCTCCGGTGAACTTCCTGGTCTGTCCAATAAGGAAAGACCATAGAGAAAGTCATTCGTGTCATCGCATCCGCCACCATACGACTGCTTGTCCGCATCCGCGCCGGCATCAATCCCGAACTGCAGGCTGTCTCCATTCCAGATGTCTTTACCTCTATTTGCCTGCTCGTGATCAAGGTCTTTTACCTTCACTGCAAGACGCAATCCGGCCTCGTCCCACCCAAGACAGGCAGATGCGCTGAACTTGTCAGCGCCGCGCCAATTTGACGCCTGTTCTTTCTCTCCCAGTTTATCCGCGCTGTCCAGAACAAAAGTCGGATTTGACCAGTCTGGAAATTTTGCATCAACCTTTTTGCATTCCATCAGGTTAGTTGTTTTGACCTCTTTGATGGAAATATCATCAATAAGAGTGTCTTTGTTGGGCCAAGAAGAACAGAAAGCCACTGTTGCAGTAGTTGCATACGGTTTTTTCGGTGTCGTAAATGTTGAGGTATACCGTGTCCATACATTATCTATCATGTTCATCCCGAACGAGTTCTCCTTGACGTTCGCATTGACTGAAACGTACAGCTCGCCGGGCCGGCTGCACTTGAACCAGAAATCAATCTGGTACTGGGTATCTGGTTTTACAGCAAATACTTGTAATGCGGCGCCTAAATTAGCCGAAGGAGATATTTTCAAGCTCTGTTTGCCGGAATGGCAATCGGTACTTACGCTTAATACCGAATTGTTTGATTTCCAATTGTCTGGGGGGTTGCCTTCCTCCATGTTTCCATTCAGGATAATCTCTGGGCCTAAAGACTCTTTGGCCATCGCCTCGGCGATTTGCAAAACATCCGCCGGGAATTCGGTCTTCAGCACAGCCGCCTCGGCTGACATCTGTTGCGGATTGTAATACTTGAGCAAAGAACTTAATCCCAGGCGCAGGCTGTAGTTACAACGTGATACCCAATATGTGCGGATAAGCTCCCAGTGACTATTCTCGCCTATATCTTTTTTGTAATAACTTCCCGAACTGATGGGATCGATGCGAAGCGTCTTTTGTAAAATGGTATTCTCGTTTTTCAATATGTCGGAAACGAGCAGAAGCCTATCATGCAATTGCTTCGCCTGCTCGCCAGTCCTGGGTTCACCCGCATTAATCATAGAGTCAATTTGATCGCTGGTCAACCAGCCGTGCATGACAGTGGCGGAATATGAGAACGATTTGGCGATATACGCAATGCGTTTCTGAACCACAGGATCATTGGCAAGCTCCTTTGCTTTCTCAAGATGTTTCAGCGCATTGTCCAAGTCGGCAAGCGTATAAATGGCCATTTGTTCCCGCATGTAAGACCAGCCTTCGAAGTATTTGCCGCTCCGATTCGAGTTTGGGCGCATCCACACCTTTTCAAAGACATCGTAATACGCCTTCATTTCAGCGCCGGCTTCTTTTCCGAAAAGCTTTGAGAAGAGATCATCCAGGACGATATCCGGGTCTTGATTGACATCCCACATCAATTGAGTGGCCAAGTAGATCATGGGGCCGAACGTGGCCCAATAAGGCTCCGGCTGGGTATACAATGCCATGATTCCTTGCTTCTGCATTTCCTTGATATGCTGTGCGTACAGATGGGGATAGTAACGAGGAGCAGTCCAACCCAGACTCAGATAGTCATAGATAAGGATGTTTTGACATTTCGCTTTCCATGCGGCAAGGTTATTGTAATCCTTCGCCTTATAGTTGGCATCATAGTACTGCGATGTGTCCAAGCACATGCCAATGGCGACATTGGGCTCCAACTTGGCGATTTTCTTAGGGGGAGTCACAGTGCCGTTATAGGCAAGACAGCCTACCATTTTGCCCGGATGTGATTCGTTGATCGCCTTGGCCACTTGATTGGCAAAGGTGAAATACCGGTCGGAATGCTGTTCATGTCCGTTGAAGTTTTCCAACGGCAAGACATCCATGGCCTTGCAATTCTCACAAGCGCACCATTCACTGGAATCATTTTCACCAATGGCCGCTATCAGCGCATTCGGGTTATCGTCAAACATCTTGCGACAGAATTCCACTACCTCTTTTACCAGGTCGGGATTGCTAAGGCAGGGTTGCGGGGCACTGTCCGCCCTTCCAGGAGGGGGAACACGCCGCTGACCATTGATCAGCGGATAGAACTCCGGATGGGTCTTACCGTACTTTGCCGAATCAAGGATATAGCCCAAGTAATGAACTGCTGGCCCCTGGTATTTAAAAACGTTCGCATCCCGGCGCATTCGTTCGCTCCAGAGTTGCCCCTCCTGATTTATTCCCGAAATGACCTGGAACATACCACCCTTGAACGACGGATTGTGAACTTCACGGCAGACAGCAATTTGCACCGTATCTTGCGACGGAACAACCTCAAATAACTCGGAGGGAAAGAACCAGTGCACGCCCAACTTGTCTTGCATGAATCCATAAATGGCATTAATCGTCCCGCTCTCCGTCTTGCCGCGCAGAATCAGTATTTGGGGTTCGGCGACAATCCAGTAGCCGCGCATATCGAGTTCCTTGTCGTCCAGTACAATGCCGGCGGGTAAGGGAACCTCGCCAATATAGATCTTTGTTCCTTGCGCAGGCGCCTCATTGGGAGTCATGATCGGAACCTTGGCTCCAGTCATTTTCTCCAGAATGCGTTGTAAATCAACAATTACCGCCCGCAACGGACGCTCCCCAAATGTCCCGGCCCCTTGAGTCTGGCTGGCTTGAGTGATAATCACACATTCAGCCTTCCCTCCGGAAACCAGTGTCAGCGTCCTGCCTTCTTCCGGTGCGGCATAAAGGGTTGAGCCGATACACAACACAAGCAATATCTCTACAATCCACTTCTTTGACACTGCTCCGAAAACTCTCTTTATCATTTTCATCTCCAAAATATCCTCCTGAAATTATTCTTTACGGTTTAATACATAGGACCATCGACCCAATACGAAGTGACATAATCTGACGTGCCGTAAATTCCCGCACGCAAAGAACCTGTGTGGCCGTCGGCAAATGATATATTCCAGATCCTCTTCCCGCAATGCCTGAGAATAAGGTAATTAGCTCCCGTGGCTGGAGGTTTCATAAAACCGGCTGCTCTGTCGTTTACATCGCCGACGAGAAATCTGTTCGCCGGATTCGTCACCGAATCTAACCGTATTGTTAACCTGGTTTGTGCTGGCATGCTAGTGTCGGCGAATGAAAAATAAGGATTTATTCCGTAATGGGTGCCTTGCCAGTAACCATTGCCATTATTACCGAAAAGATTTCCGATCTGCGGAAAAGCATCTCCGGCACGCCCCGCATCCAGGCCAGAATCCGGCTGTGACGGGCATATATACATGCCCTTCGCCGGACTTAAGCTCCCTGTCGGCCCACCGGGAATAATTCCGAGATTAGTCAAAGTTACGGCCCAACTTGCATAAGGTACGGTAGTTGCCCTACTAGTGTTAGGTGCCCAACCCTTAAAATCAGAGGCATACGATAAAACCCCCAGTGAGATTTGTTTCAGATTACCCACGCAACTTATCGATGTAGCCGTATCCTTGGCATTCTTTAAAGCCGGTAACAGCATAGCCGCGAGAATGCCTATGATCGCGATTACCACCAGAAGTTCTATCAGCGTGAACATATACGGGTTATGGCGTGCCTTGCCCGTATTCTGTCTTACAATTACGGACCACTGGTCACTGACCACCGGCTCCTGGAACATTGTCGTCTTCATCCGGCACCTCTTTCCTTATATGGGTTTTAAATAAATATTTTTTTAACCACTAATCTTCACTAACAAGAGACACTAACAAGAAATATGCGTTGAATGTTATTTTTTTAGAAAAAATATCATTCGACGCATGGTTTAGTTATTAAAGATCCCCTCTTCGTTAGTGTAATATTAGTGCCGATTAGTGGTGACATCTTTACTTAATCTTTTACACTTTTAAATCCAGGTTATCCTGTTATCCTGTCAAAAATATTTCTACACATTATCTTCGAGCCGGTGCCGCGCAGGATTCCCGGATCACAAGCTCCGGCGCGATCCGGACATTTCGATCTTCTATATTGATAGATTTGATTTGGGCTTCCAGCATTTCGAATATGCGCACGGCGTGTTCATCTTCTTTCAGATCAATGGTCGTCAGAGACGGAGTCAAATATTTTCCAGATTCGATATTATCGAATCCGACAAAGGACATATCTTTCGGAGACTGCAATCCTTTCTCCGCCATCGCCCGCAGCGCCCCGGAGGCGCAAAGATCGTTGTGACAGACAAACGCCGTGGGTAGCGCTTTTCCAGATTCAAGCAGAGCCTTCATTTTTGCATAACCGTCCTCCAAAGTTCCCAGTCCTGCAACGCTCCATTCGGGACAGTATCTCACCGCGTATTCCAAGAATGCGTCCTTGAAACCGTCTCGGCGGGCAGCATCGGCATCCGGTAGACACAGATAACCGATCTTCTCATGTCCCGATTTTATCAGGTGTTCTGTGGCGAGAAACGCACCTTTTCTGTAATCAACGCCGACTTGTGGAATTCCGAGACCATCGGCCTGACCCAGCACCACGGTCGGAATGCCGCGCATATTATATATATAGGACAGCAATGGGTCGGAGCCACGAAACAATGGACCGGAAATGATCCCGGCTACATTTTTCCCCACTAGGGTATCAAGATCCTTTTTCCGGCTTTCGGCGTCGTCCCATATTGACAGGAGTATTGAATAACCTTTTTCCCTGGCGATGTGGACTATCTTCTCCGCAATCTTCTCCAGGTAGGGGTTGTCCATTCCGCCAATATTCAGTCCGATGATGTTCGTGGTGCCGTTGACGAGACCTAAGGCGGAGGCGTGGGGCACGTAATTCAATTTCTGTGCGACCTCTTTGATCCGGTCTCTGCGTTCATCGCTTATCTTGGGATTGTTGTTCAAGGCGTAGGACACCGTTGAAATAGACACCCCGCACAGCTTGGCGATATCCTTGATTGTTGATCTTGCAGTCAAACGTTTCACCTTTAAGACAATATTTTTTCAAGCTCATTATTTATGAATATGCTGATTATATCAGAAACGTTTCAAAAAGCAATAGCCAAAGCATTTATTTTTGAAAAAGTAGGTAATCGGGTTAATATTGCCAAATCAATCATAATAAATTTTGGGGTCAAGTCTCCTCCAATTGACTCACATTTTTCTTTTGAAGGCAGCAAATGTACCAAGAGGCCGATGGAGTCAGACGCCCCAAAAACCGGGATTAATCCTCGATACACGAAAGTGTCCTCGGTTAACAAAAGAGCGTCAGCGGAGTCAGTCTCTCCCAGAGCTGACAGAAGACGAGTCTTAAAGTTATTCAGACTTTTCTTTTCCCAATCTATTCTCAGGCAAAGCAAGCAGCTTGCTGACAGGTTCAGAGCTTATCCACAATACATCTCCTCCCGCAGCAAAAGCCCTCCCCATCAAAAAGCCATGCTCCACCTCCGGTTGAAGGCGAGATCGGAGATGCTTGGAACCTCCGGGCAAAATTCTCCAGAAATCGGATTGTGTTATAACCACAATAGGTCAGAGGACTTGGCATAAGAAAGGACGGAAAGCCCAGGACACATTATCGGAGGGACTGTGTTTCCCAAGCCCCCCGTCCTTAAAAACTCATTTCCCCATGAAAGCCCGCATTTGCCGGCAAAACGAAACCAGCCGACGCCTCAGATTTGAATTTCCGCTTCTGATAAAAACCATGCCATCATTAATGAAATACTGACATTTGCCACATGCCCTGTAATATGGGGCGGTCTTATCTAAGCGCATGGCATCGGTTTTGGCGACACCTACTATAAAGGAGCACCAGGGACACTTTACGGGTAAAGTCTTCCTCTCGACATCCAGAACGGGGATTGGGATGGTGTACAACATATATCTGTCTTCTACGCACTACTAGGGAATAGGGGATATCATAAGCGCAAATAAGTATGTTTGACCCCGTTCCCCTACTATAAAGGAGCACCAGGGACACTTTACGGGTAAAGTCTTCCTCTCGACATCCAGAACGGGGATTGGGATGGTGTACAACATATATCTGTCTTCTACGCACTACTAGGGAATAGGGGATATCATAAGCGCAAATAAGTATGTTTGACCCCGTTCCCCTAGAAACTCGCAATATCTGGGAAAGATGAATTGGATTGATGCAAATAAATCTTAACCCGAACTACAGTTTACGGTTCTTCTACACTTTAAAACATAAGGCATAGGATAAGGCGGAACCCCTTC
>CAZION010000118.1:0-21183 GCA_964540865.1 uncultured Victivallis sp. | reverse complement strand
AGCTTCAGAACGGCTGTCACGGCACCTATGTGCAGACTCTCTTTACACCCTACAGCTATCACAGCCGTATCTACACGCTGGTCGGCAGCAAAGGGGTCATGGAAATTGACCTCGACGAAACGGAGGGGGATATCACGATTTACCCTCGTTATGGATCAAAAAAGGAATACCGGCGCGAGCATTTTGACTATCACGGTCGAAGCCACTACAACGCCGACCATTTCATGGTTCGTCACTTTTATGAAGTGATCTGTGGGCGCACCAAGCCAGCGTGCACCGTCAAGGATGGTTACCACGCCGTCGCCGCCACCACTGCCGCCGTCCAATCCGCCGGAAGCTTTTCCTATTTTAAAGTGAATGTTGAATAATCAATTTCATGAATTATTCAAATGTATATTTTCTCTTTTAAACAAAATCAAGGAGACAGCAGATGCAGAAGGAAAAGTTATTGAAAGTTTTTGACACGGACAAACGAATCCGCCTTGGAATATGGGGTCTTGGACGGGGAATGAGTTTCTACAATACCTGCAAGTTCCTCAACATCGACGTTGTCGCAGGATGCGACTACAACCAGCACATGCGTGATAATTTCCTCAATGCAAATCCGGGGGCTTTCGCCACTGCAGACGCGGATGAGTTCCTGAAGCAGGATTTCGATGCGGTGGTGCTCGCCACATTCTTCCCCGCCCACGCAGGCGACGCCATCAAGTGCCTGCAGGCAGGAAAACACGTGCTTTCTGAAGTGGCATCGTTCTTCACGATGGCCGAAGGCGTTAAATTGGTGGAAGAAGTAGAAAAGCGGAAACTTGTTTATAATCTCGCCGAAAACTATCCTTTCACCGCCGCAAACATGTGGCTGGCGAACCGATGGAAAGAAGGATTGTTCGGCGAACTCATGTATGCCGAATATGAATATGTCCACGAATGCCGCATCCTCAGCTATACCTACATAGACCGCATTCCAGTCAAACCTGGACACACTGTGCATAATTGGCGTAGCTGGTTCAACTACCACTATTACTGCACCCACTCGCTCGGACCAGTCATGGTCATCACCGGCACTAGACCGACGATGGTTGAGACGTTCCCAGTACGACAGCAGCTTGCAGGATACCTTGGGAGTGGCGGTAAAGGCAACGGAACGATGACTCCTTCGTTGATCAGCATGAGCAACGGCGGCGTGGTTCGCAATCTCATGGGCGCCACTACCAACGATACCCACAATCAGCGCATCTGGGGTACCCTTGGCGCTTTTGAGAGCGGCAGTGACGGAGTGAATCTGCGCCTCGGCGCTTCCGGCCGCTCACCCAAAATGCAGGTTACTACTAAATGGGAAGGTCTTGGAAAACTTGCCGCCACGACCGGTCACGGCGGTGGTGACTTCTGGACTCTCTACTACTTCGCCCGCGAGATCTTCACCGGTGAAAAGGGTCCTTTCGACATCTATGGCGGATGCGATGTCACCATACCCGGCATCCAGGCGTTGCGAAGTTCGCTGGAAGGCGGCAAGCCCATGGAAGTACCGGATTTCCGCAAGAAGGCTGACCGCGACCGTTACCGTTCAGACGATTGGCAATTAGAGCGATACGATGTCAACCGCGGCGTCTTCAGTGGTGCCAAGCTAAACGAAAAGGCTTCAAATTTCAGCAGCACCATGAAAGATCTGATTTCAAGTTCGCTCACTTATCGTGCCTATGCAGATTGGAAAAAGGTGCAGTCCGCAATTGCGATGCCGGAAAAATTCCTGCCGATAGCAGTCAAGTTGCTTGACAGCTATGACAAGCTGCTGACGGCCTATAAGGATGCACGCTCAATTGTAAATGCCTACCCGAAATCAGATGGCGCAAGGGTGCTGTCCCAAATGTTGGAACTGGGAGAGGAAAAGAAAGTGCTGTCTGCTGACTTTTTTGCAGCACTCAAAAAGGATGTGGCTGCGCTAAAGAAAAAATTCGGGGATGGCCTCTCCACTCTGCAGAAATTCACAGGTTCAGACCTGCTGCCGGAAAAGACACGGATTGACGCTGTCAAATATCCAAGCAAAAACATCGAATTCTCCGCATTAGCTTATAACGATGGATTCAATGATGTCCGTTCACGATATGCTGGAAAAACAAAGCAGGACGGATTGATCTATACACGTGGTTTCTTCATCGCGAAAAAAGCTGGTGCCGCAAAACTCCGCATAGGGGCGGACGGCCCGTTCAAGGTCTTTGTCGCAGGGAAGGAAGTCGCTTGCAATCCGAAAGCGACCAGCCCTATTCCCAGTCAGCTCATCAATATTCCGGTCACCTGGAAGAAGGGCAAGAACGAAATCGTCCTCGCCATTCACACCAATAGCGGCAGAGCCTGTGGTTTCATTGCTGAATCCCTGAAATGAGATTAATAAATCTGGACTTTTGAAATTGGCTCAACATTAAGGATGTTGCAAATGAGAGTGAAAAAAAGGTGTGGGTTTTGTGCTCAAAACGAACTGCAAGACTTGAGTTAAATAGACAAGCGGTAATAAAAACAACTGGAATCAGATTAGAAAAACAGAAAAAAATCAGGAATGGAAAAATGAAAACTATCAATGTGAACACGAATACAGTCGGTCCGGTTCGGCGAGGCGGGCGTAACAAGCTGCTACAGATTGCACCGCTGATGTTTACACTCATAGAACTCCTGGTTGTAATCGCCATCATAGGAATTCTTGCAGCCCTCTTGCTTCCAGCGTTGAATCGGTCGAGGCAAGTGGCAAAATCCCTGAGTTGTATCAATAATTTAAAACAACAAGGATTTGTTTTTTATTGTTATTCTGACGATTACAATGGAAACCTGCCTTTATTTTACACTCCCAGTAGCGCTGGAACGCATTGGCCGGCCACTCTGCTCCGTTACAGTTCTTCCGATATTGGCAATCTATTCCTCTGTCCGGCAATGCCTGCATATGGCACCTTTCCACAGAATGCGAAGAGAACGGCTGAAAGCGATCCGACCAACTCAGATTTTAAATACACTCAATATGGTTTTAACCGTGGGTTATCTGAAATGAACGGGGTTGCCCTTCAAGCGAAGAAATTCTCAAGGGTGAAGGCTCCGGCTTCCACCATTCTGCTTGCTGACGATTATAAAATCCTTTCTCCAACCCTAGGCTATTACCTCCTACTGCAATATTTTCAGGCTTCGATTACGGGTAGTTATGGTCAGCTTGACGCAAGGCATTCCGGATCTGTCAATGTCTTATGGGTGGACGGGCATGCCCAATCTGAAAAAGTAAAAGTTGCCGGCGTCAGTGCGGCGTATTCCGCAGTTAACAACCCTTATAACACCGACCCTTTTACCGGAGGTGGCCCTGTCCCAGCTTTAGTTAACTGTTTTGATTCGGACTAAATGACATACATGAAACAGCATGAAAAAGCTAGTCGGTATTTGACTGCGATAAGCGCAGCTATATCAATAAGAAACTTTTAACCGTTTTTAAGGAGTATGCAGAATGAGGAAAATGCTTTTAATTATGATTGCGGCAATTTTCACCATTGAGTCAAATGCTCAGTCCAATGCGAACTGCCCTGAATGGGTATACAAGATCCGCATGTTAAGCATGGGGCAAGGTGCTAAAAAGGGAGAAAAATGGGATCCGGAAACAAAGTATCAGCAGGCGTTGGCCCTGAAAAGCCAGGGGGTGAATACAATTATGGATCACGGCTCATTGCAGTTTCTCCCTAATCTGCCTGGTGGTGGAGCACAATGGAGGGAGCAGGTTAGCTGGGATCATGCCGTACCATATTCCGCAGCGGTAAAAAAAGCGGGAATGAAATTATTCCATCACACAACCAGCACTTTTGTACCGATTGAGGCTCTGGATAATCCCGAATACCGGAAATGGGTTTCCCTTGACAAGCGTACAGGTGAACCATCCCTGCGGGCACCGGGTACCGGATATGCGGACGCGTGCTTCATGGACATGAACAATCCTGAATTCCGCAAGTTTCTTTTCTCCAGGATGAAAGAGTATGCGGAACGCTGCAATGTCGACGGCTGGATGACCGATGAAGTGGAATGGCTTGGCGATATCTATGCATCCGGGAGTAAAGACGGATCGTGGAAAAAGTTCGAACAGATTTATGGCCACGGCTATCCTGCGGAGCCTATCGACTACTCCAACCCGAACTGGAGGAAATATTTAGCATTCCGCTTTGATTCCGGCGGAGATTTTTACAAGTCGCTTAAACAGGAACTGCAAACGGCAAATAAGGATGTCATGCTCTCCGGATGTCTTGCCGGAATATCCAAGTATCACCGGCGGATATGGGCCATGGGCAGTGAAAACTGGCTGTCGGGCTGGAACTGGGGATTTTTTGAAATGCAGGAAGCCGGAGGCGGCCCGAACGGCAAGAGGGACGGTGGAGCTACTACAACCTACTGGCCCACATACTATAGGGAAATGGCGCTGTATAACGCGAACGGGGAAATGAACGGCTGGCCATGCAGTTACGCAATTGGTTATCCGCGTAACTGGAAAATTGAAAATTCCGAACAGTTTTATATTTGGGCTCAAACCCTGACCATGGGGTTCCGTTATTGGATGCGCGATTATCAGGCTGAACCACAATGGTTTGCGTGGGAGGAAAAACATGAGAAGGATTTAATCAAGCCCAAGTTAATCGCCGACATCGGCATCTTCTTTCCGGAATGGACCCGTGATTTCCATGAAAATCCTTCAGAAGCCTATGAAAACTGGTCCGGACTGTCTGAAACACTTGCCTGGAACAATGTTTGCGCCGACCAGTTGATAAGGAAACATTTTGAAGATATCAACAGCATTAAACGCTTTAAACTCATAATCATGCCGTCAAATGCATTCATCTCAGACAAAATGGCGGAAACACTTAAGCAGTTCGTATCTGAGGGTGGCACGCTGGTCGCTGTTGGAGAATGCATGGTTCAAGATCCGTTCGGCATAAAGAATTATGGAAGTCCAATGCTGGAACTGCTGGGGATTGCGTCGCAACATGAATGGATCGACACAAAGACATCATTCACCTTGAAAAATGATATTGCCCCTCTGTCGGCAGGTAATTATGAATTCATTGATGGAATGCAAAAGGTGAAGCCTGTAGACGGAGCCGAAGTATTGGCAGCCGTAGAAGGGGTTGGCCCAGCCATTGTCATGAATAAATTTGGAAAGGGGATCGTCTATTACTTCACTGGCCGCTGGGGGCGCTCAATGTATAACCCTCCTTATCCGGGCAAAGAAAAGTACCACGTAAAATTTGACAATTCCCAGCGAAAGCGATTTGCCGGGTTTACAAAAAATATTCTCGGGAATATGATAAATATGGAGATAAACGGCCTCCCGTCAAAAGTCATGGTCAATGCGTATGATACAGATGGTGATTTTGATGGGAAGTATAAAAGGACCATCCACATCCTGGATTCGTTCGACGGCTGGGAGAACGAGGAGCTTTTCCCTGGGAAAGGCCAACCCTATCCGCCATGCAAGTTCAAGCAGTTTGCCCAGCGCAATGACGGCAAGAATATCGAAGTGATTCTACGCGGTTTGAAAAACATTAACTCGGTGAAGATGATTTCCCCGGACTTTGAGCAACCCAAGGAACTTAGCGCCGCCTATAGCGATAAATGCAACGGATTCGTAATCAATATCGACCCCAAGGAATTTGGGCGGTATAGCATTATCGTCGTGGATAAGGATGATCCTGCTCCTAAATCAAATTGGTTCTATTCTCTATTTAAATAAACAAATTGAGGAGATATGCATGAAGAAAGTATTGGATTCTGAAAGCAAACTTCGATGTGCTGATAAAAATGTCACTGAAAATAAAAAGGACAGCGACCGAGCCAATCTCCTTCTGGACAGGGCGATCCTCTGCGCAGAATGGCAGGTCAGGAATCAGGTGAAAGACAGGCAGGACGCCAACCGCGGAAGATTTATCCGTAGTTACGACCAGGCCACCGGTCAGACCGCACTGACTGGCAACTGGCAGACAGGCACCGCTCTGATGGCACTACTGGCGGTATATCGCCGGACAGGGGACGCAAGATATCTGGAGGCTGCCGACTTTGCTGGACACTATCTGATGTCCTTGCAGGTTATGGACCAATCGGAAAAGTATTATGGCGTAATCCGCGAAATCACACCTCAATCTATAGAATTTGCACCTCGCGATGCAACCAGCGCGGGGTGGGCCTTCGTCTGGCTGTATAATTTCACCGGCAATGAAACTTACCTGAAACGGGCAATATTGTTCGCGGAGTTCCATTTGAAATACTGCATGTGCGAAGGCTGGCCGATGTATGCCTGCTACATGGACAATGCACTTGACGATTTTTATGCCAGAGGCTCATTTCAATCCGGTACGGGGCTATTCTATCATGACTTGTTCATGGCAAGCGGAGATCCGCGGTATATCGCCCAGGGATTGAGGCCGATTGCCGACAACTACTGCAAATATTTTATTTGCGAAGACGGAAGCCTGGGCCAGGAAAGGGAAATTTTCACCTGGCAGACAAAAGAATCCGCTTCGAAACAAGAAAATGTCCATATCAGAATGCACATGTTCAATGATGATTTCGGGGTCCCGATGCTTCAGGCCGCAGCAGAGATTTTCAAGGATGAGAACTTCCGGCTGGCGGCATTGCGATTTGTCAGGTGGCTGGCGGTTAATCTGCCGAAACACTATGAGAAAATTGACTCGGCATTACCTATGGGAGCCATGTATTTCAGCGACTTCGGCAATCGTTATAATGATCGGAAATTGCTGGATGCCTGTGAATGGGCTGTTGAAACATTACTTAAAACTCAATACTTGAGTACCGGTGATTCGAAGCTTGACGGAGCATTCCACGGCTCGTATGAAGGACCGTCCGGAGCTCCTGGCGGCGGGAAACACTGCATCAATAACCGCACGACTTCATATTCGCTGATAGCCTTGATCAGACTGGAAAACGAACCGGAAAATATCTGGCTGGGCGGCAGGAACAGGAAATTCATCGATCCGTTGACTCTCGGAATGCATAAATTGGTCTGGTGAATTCAGGTTAAAGGAGGCAATGTCAACCATGCAAGAGATCGTTCACGCCAATTCAAGTGGATGCATGTCCGCGTCACTGAAAAGTAATGCCTTATCCACACGAGTATTTTCCACCCGCGAGGGCAGCTTTGTAAAGGATGGGAAAAAGGTGCGGATACTGTCCGGGGAACTGCATTATTTTCGCATCCCCCGTGAATATTGGCGCCATCGCCTGAAATGCGCCCGCGCCATGGGGCTTAACACCATCAGCACATACATGCCCTGGAATCTTCATGAGCCGCACCCCGGAAAATTTGATTTTCAAGACATGCTCGATGTTCGCGCTTTTATTGATTTGGCCCAGGAAGAGGAGCTGATGGTCATCCTTCGTCCCGGTCCCTATATTTGTGCGGAGTGGGATTTCGGCGGCCTGCCGCCATGGCTCCTGGCCATCCCGGATATCAGAGTCCGATGCATGGATGAACGTTGGCTGACGGCGGTGCAGGGTTACTTTCGACGCGTGGGCCTTGAGTGCGCTGAGCTGCAGTATCAGCGGGGCGGGCCGGTGATCATGGTCCAGGTTGAAAATGAATATGGGGCCTATGGAAATGATCGAAGCTATATGGACTACATGGTGAATCTGGTGCGCCAGGTTGGCTTTGATGGACTGCTTTATACCTGCGACTGGGCGAAACCCGCCAATATGAACGCTGGGGAGGTGAGCGGCGCTGTGACGGTCGCCAATTTCGGAAGCCGCGCCCACGAGCAGATTCCGGCGCTTCGAATACTTCGGCCTCATCAGCCCGCAATGTGCGGCGAGTTCTGGGCCGGTTGGTTTGACACCTGGGGCGCTCCCAGAAAAGGAAGCGATGATCCGGGGCCGATATTAAGCGAGCTCCAGTGGATGCTGGCAAATGATTGTTCCTTTAATTTTTATATGTTCCACGGGGGGACCAGCTTCGGCCTCATGGCCGGCGCCAACCATTATGAAACTTATACCCCGACCGTCAGCAGCTATGATTATCGAGCGCCGCTCGATGAGGCGGGGCGCCCCTGCGAAAAGTTTCATGCCATCCGTAAGCTCCTGGCATCCTATCAAGGGGACCGCGAGGGCCCGCTGTCTGAAATTCCTGCGGCACCTATGCCACTCATCAGCATTCCCGGATTCTTTCCACAGGAATCTGCCGCCCTGTTTGACAATCTGCCTGTACCGATTGAAATTCCTCAGCCGGTTCCTATGGAAGCTCTGGGCCAAAGCTATGGCCTCATCCTCTACCGCACTGAGATTGCTGGCCTGGGCGATCAGGAGCTTCGCCTGGTGGAAGCGCACGATTTTGCTCAGGTGCGTTTAAATGGAAATCTGGTGGGCTGCCTGGATCGCGGTCGCCATGAGTTTAGGCTGGATTTAAAAAATGTGCCTTGTGACGTTGCGCAACTTGATCTGTTAATCGATACGATGGGGCGGACGAATTTCGGGCCCAAGCTTCTGGATCACAAAGGAATCACCGACCGGGTCGAGTATGGCGGACTGACCCTCATGGGGTGGAAGGCCTACCGGCTTCCTTTGGATGCGGCCATGCTGAGCAGTCTGAAATATGAGGCGGATGATTGTTGTGGCCCCGCCTTTCATCGAGCCTCATTCATCCTGGATATGATCGGTGACACCTTTCTTGATTTAAGTGCGTGGGGTCGAGGAGTGGTCTGGATCAATGGCCGCTGTCTGAGCCGCTTCTGGTCCATCGGCCCCCAGCAGACCTGCTTTCTTCCCGGTGCCTGGCTTCGTAAAGGGAAAAATGAAATCGTGGTATTCGATGCCGAAGGAGGAGGACGGAAAGCCCTGGCAGGTCTTGAGGTGCCTGTTTTGGGAAAGATGCAACGCTGATTAATCATGCTTGCGATATACCCATAGAAGCGCTATTAGCTATTGGGAATCGAGGTAGAAAGTGCCATGCCGGGCATATAATTGCATTAGAATCAGTTGTATTCACCTAAATTTTGCGTTTGTGGCAGCAAAATTTACCGAGAGTATAAACCGGCGCCATTCCAATGCCGTTACATTCGCCGGAGTAGCATGGGGCTTCGGCAAACACGACAGCGCGTGGAAAGAATGTCCAATCTTTGGAAAGACCCGCTACATGAACGCCGCCGGCCTCAAACGCAAGTGCAACATCAAATGGTATGTGGAGAAGGTTTCACGGATCATCGGGGTCGTAGCTTCTGTGATTTGACTTTCCACTTCCTGATATTAGATTTAAAATCAAACTTACACTGATGGAAAGATACAATAACCCAAGAGGACTCCAAATCTGTGCTTAAGCCAAAGGGAATATTTATATGGAGCAGCCTGATTTTAATTTTAATTGCCGGATGCTCTTCTGTTCACGTGTCGGATTACAAAAATGAAAAACCGGTATTAAAGCTTGAAGAGTATTTTTCCGGAGATCTTGTAGCCCACGGTATTTTTCAGGATCGCTCTGGCATGATCAAGAAAAGATTCGTGGTTGCCATGAAGGGTGACTGGAAGGGAAATGTTGGTGTCCTCGATGAGGATTTTGCATACTCAGATGGCTCCAAGAGCAGAAGAGTCTGGACGCTTGTAAAACAGGATGACGGCTCTTACAAGGGAACGGCAGCCGACGTGGTGGGGGAAGCCAGAGGAGAAGTTGCCGGCAACGCTTTTCAATGGAAATATGTCCTGGCTTTGGACGTGGGTGGAAGCGTATATAATGTCACTTTTGATGACTGGATGTTTCTCATGGATGAAAAAGTCATGTTGAATAAATCTAAAATGTACAAGTTTGGAATCTACCTTGGGGAAGTTACACTGTCCTTCCATAAGCAATGATTAAACTACTGCTCATAATCCTGGTGCTTTCTTGCTCGGCGGCGGCGGCTTTGGAATTTACGGGTAAAGCCTACAGGCTGGACACGGATAAGCTGGTGTACTTGGAGAAGCATAGGACGAAAGAGGATCCGGCGGGATTCAACCTGTTGATTGAAACCGAATACACTTATCCAGACGGCAGGGTTTTTGCCAGGATTAAATCCGACTTCGCAAAAGACCGTATTATTCCTGATGTAATTTTCGAAGACATTCGTTTTTCCACAAAAGACGAGCTCGAGTACAATCCTGAAAGAAAATCTATTCGCATCATCCACACTGATCTCAAGAATAAAAGCACTGAAAACAACGTATTTGAAGTTCAAAATAACATGCTGGCTGGCCAGGGATTCAATAATTTTCTGCTGCAGAACTTTGACAGTCTGGCCAAGGGAGAGTCCATTCCTGTCTGCTTTATTGTTCTTGCCAGCATGGATTACTTCAGGTTTGATATAAAAATGAAGCCAGCAAATTCTCCTGACTTGATTGAATTCGGACTGAAAGTGCATAATTTGATTTTAAGATTATTTGTCAGCGAGATAAGAGTTTCTTATTCGAGATCAAGCAAAAGGCTTAAGACCTTCAAAGGCCTGTCCAACATCACTGATGATCAGGGAGAACCTTTGAAGGTGCGGATTGAATATGAATATCCAAAATGAATAGAAAGAAAATAGAAAGTGCCATGCTGGGCATATAATTGCGTTATAATTAGTTGCATTCATATCGTTGGTGTATTTGTTCTGCTTGAAACTGTAGAAAGTGCCAGTCCAGGAAAATACCTGAAATACATTGCGATGCTTTTATAATATTCAGCTGGATTAGTCATTAAATTTCATTGCCGTCCCATGGATTATTGGATTGCTGGATTAATGGTAATCCGTCACAATTAAAATCATAATCCAAGCTTTAACCTTATTTCATAGCCAATAAGCTGTCTCCGCATGATTCCTTTTCGGGCTCCAATTGCTAGTCATCTCTTGCTGAATGACATGCAATGTTGAACATGCCTTGTGTCTGGCATAATTTATTGGCAGGGTATGAGATAAAAACTGGAAGAAAGGATTAAAAAATGAAGATGCTAACAGAGTAGGAAAAATAATTCCGGCGGACAAGAAAGCCGCTTTCGAAGATCTTGAGAATGTCGCAGAAGCCGCATACTGCCATTTCCGGAGTACATATATGCAAATCCGGTTTGTCCGATTACGGAAAGCCGGTGATTTGGGAGTCGCTGGTAGTCAGTTGCCAGTCGCGGGATGTAAGTCGTTGGTCGACAGTCGTCGGTCGAGTTGAAGGATGGAAACCTGAGTGAAATAAATTCTATCCTTGATGAGGAAATCGAACTCGCACAGGGGCTCTATGCAGTCATGCTGCGCGACTCGAGGATAGGCTTTGAAGCCAGCAACCACTTTTACTACACCGTCAACGACCTGAAGGAGAAAATCCTAAACTGCGTTTGTATGAGGACATTGTATTTAAACTGTCTTAAGCAAAGGGATTGTCATTAGTGAATAGGACTGAAGATGAAATCGTGGAAGGCGCTTAAGTTGGAGTTCAAACTTTAGTTTGTGCCTTTTGTCTTTTCCTTCTTTAAATGATAGAAAAACTAATAGCAAGTTAAAGCTTGAACTCCAACTTAAATTCATCTCCTCACGTCTTGAGTTTTCAGTTTTCCACAATTGCCTAAATCCCGCATAATTCTTTTGCTGTTGTTTGCATTTTGTTTGCAATCAGCGAGTCATATGCTATTTGTTATCTTATTGCATTGAAAACGAACCCGTCCATAATATTGGAAATGCCTCGGTCTTTGTCTGGGGACGGGCTGGACACCCGGGAACAACACAGGAAAGATACATAAAGATGTCGGATCGAGTGACCCTTAGGACGATAGCCGGGAAAGCAGGACTTTCCGTCGCAACTACATGTCTGGCGCTCTCCAGGCACAAGAGAGTCAGCAAAAGCACCCAGGACCGTGTGCACGCCATAAGCAGGGAGCTTGGATATGGGAAAGCCTCGAACGGCGGCGCTTCCGGTTCTGAAAGGCGAACCTACGGGATAGTCATCCTGGGACCTGGGCAAGCACTGAAATACGGATCCAGCATAATAACATCCCTGTCCCACGCAGCGGAAAGCCTGGACAGCCGTCTGGAGATGCTGGTGATACCCGACCTTGAGGACAGGGAAAAGCTGAAAAGCCGCCTCTCCTCGTGCGCCAAGGAGCTTTCCGGGCTTTTCATCACCGATCTTGTAGATGTTGAGACAGTGGATTTTCTCGGCTCCCTTGGCATCCCGTGCGTAATACTTGGCGACATCATGGACTATGGAGAGCTTTGCATGGGCGCCGGATCCGCCGTCGGAACAAAGATAGGTCAAGTGACACATGACACCGTCGGCATGGGCTGGATGGCCACAAAGCATCTGCTCAACAAGGGGCTGAGTCCTGTCGCCTTCATCGCTTATCAGGGCTGCAGGGGGCTTTACCAGGACAGGTGGCTTGTCGGCTACCGCAATGCGCTGCTCGATGCCGGCATAGGCATAGACGACAGGATGATCCACCTTGAAAAGACCGGCAACCCGGCTTTGGAAACTCTTGCCAGAAGACTGCTGAAACTGAACCCGAGCCCTTGCGGCTATGTAATTCCGGATCCGGAGCTCGCCCTCACGTTTGTGCATGCGATGGAGATGGTAAAACAACGGATTCCAAACGACAGCATGGTGCTTGGTGGAACACGGTATCGTGTGAAGCAGTGCGGCCTTGACAGATTTGCCTCGATAGAACCTGACATCGAAACTTGGGCAAGAAGTGCGCTTGCACATATGGAGATGCTGGCGAAGGGTTACATATGCTGGCGGGAAAACGTCAGCTGCCCCTCCATCTTCCACATGCCCGCTCCCGGCTGATCTGGACGATAGCTAGACGTTGCTCGAAAAGGGGGTAGCACAGACATTCCTGTCTGTGGCAGAAAATTAAATTTGAACCCACAGACAGGAATGTCTGTGCTACTTTCTAAGACAAATTTCATTTTGAAATTATCTTTTCGAGCAGACACCAGCTACTTTTTCCGGTTTTCAATCCATTGTCCCCAAGCCTCGAGATCGTTGCCGAGGTGCGCCCTGAAAGTGACTTCGAGTATCAGCGGCATGGTCTCCTTCAGCCGCGGCTTGAGCTTTTCCCGGGATGAAAAAGCTTTCAAGGTCAGCTCCGGATCAGCCTGTCTGACGAGCGGGCTGCAGTCATCCAACGCCTCGAGCCTGTCCGCAAGGGCGGCCGCGATTTTCGCATCCTTGTGCTTTCCGCCCATCACGAAGAGCAGTGCGTCACCTCCTGGCATTCCCTGCCCAAGCCAGGCCTTGAAGACCGCGTCCGAAGAGGAGAGGGCATCAATCCATGCGTTCCTGGCATCCTTTTTCAGGTCATTTGAAGCCAGGGCCGCCGTCGCGGCTTTAATCATCGAGGGCGGATCCAATATTGCGAGCAGGTTCATCGCTGGCTGCGAAACACGCAGATCCCTGTCATTGATGCCACCGACAGCGGCTTTTATGACATCTTCAGGGATTTTCCCTCCGAAATCTACAAATCTTAACGCATCGAAAGCGGAGGCCCTGAGAATAGGCTGAGGCGATTTCGCAGCATCAAGCGCCAATGAGAGCGCCCTGGGATGCCTGAGCTTTGCAAGAGAAAGCAATTCAGCGGAGGCGGCATGCGAATCCTTCTCTTTTCCATAGGCTTCCAGGATTGAATCCGCGAATTCCGCAGCACCGAGCCGTCCCAGTGACTCGGCGGCGTCGCGTCGCACCATCCAGTCGGCATGTTTCAGAAAGGGTGGAAGCCGTCCGGCCATGCCCCATTCCGGAAAAAACCCGGCGAACCAGGCACCGGCCGAGACACCGCGCGGATCGGTTTCTTGCAGCGAATGAAGCGCGGACTCCTTTATTTTATCGATGCGCCCGTCGGCGGGCTTGTCCCCGCGCCGCACAACGATCATCTGTGCGCCGTCAAAATCCTTAAGGGTGATTTTCGCCATGCCGTCTTCATAGCTGAAAGGCAAGTCCACAAGCTTGTAGCCTTCAAAAGCCTGCACGCTCTTCGGCGCCTTCGGCTCCTTGAGAAAGACGGAGAGATCCTTAATCGGATACGGGCGAGTGTTGACCATCGGTATGACTGTCCCATCTTCCGTGCTCATGGGATAGCCGTATATGGTCGGCTCGGACATGAACATCTCCCGCCCGATCTTCCTCTCGATGAGAGGCTGCACCAGCGGCTGGCGGCCATTGTCCGACCAGATCGTATCGATGTATTTTGGCCGGCAGGCGAGATTGGTGAACGCCGTAGCGGCCCGGTATGAGAGATATATGACACGCCCCTTGCCGACATCCCTCTCAAGCCATGCGGGGCTTCCGTCGTCGTAAGTCGCGCGGACTTTTGCTCCGGGACAGCTGGCCTTCACAGGAGGCGGTGCGTTGGCATGGAACGCTATGAAGTCCGATTCCCCCTTTACCGGGGAAACTATTGGGAACGGCTTTTTGGAATCCTCCTTTTTCACAGCGGCTGTCTTGTCGACTTCCGCATTTTTGGCATTCAGGGCCTCTCTTTTCAGCTTGTCATCCTTTTCCGGGGAGGCGAATTCAAGTTTCCGTTCGATGCCGGCGAGCTTTTCCAGAAAGTCGGACGGCTGGTTGGTCTCGTCCAGGCTCAATGAATTCGCGCAAGTCCAGAGGAGCCCTCCCGCCTTCACCCATTCGGAGATCTTCTTTTGGACGGACAGCTCCACGTTCGGATCCAGCACATATAGGGCGTCATAACGTGAAAGGGCGTTTTCATCGGCGACCTGCCAGCTGGTGACAAGCTCTGGCTGGTAGTAGTCCTGTCCGAGTGCGAGGAATGCGGCGCGTCTGTCGCTGTAGGCGTCTGCGGAATTCCAGTATTCGGTGGCGTAGGACCAGAGCATCGCGACGCGGCCGGTCCTCATGGAGGCTTCCGCCAGAATGTCATCGACCTGGGCGGCCCTGTTGCAGGTGAGGCTCACATCTCCATAGCATGCCTTAAACTCAGACCAGTACCACTCTGTTATGTTGTATTCCGGCCCCCACCAGAAGTAGCTTATTGTCTTCACCTGGTTTGCGAGCATCGTGTAGGAGCGGTTTGTGCGCGGCCAGTCGCAATGCATCATCGGCCAGGTTTTGCGCGGACCGAATGCGGGTCGGCCGCCCGCATTGAATGGCGCGACTGAAAAGGCTACTGCCTGTTCGCTGTCCCAGCGCCATCCGCTGAGGTTCATCGCATCAGATACTCCAGGGGTGACCTCTCCGTTCCTGGCGAGCTCAAACATGTCGAGGGGCATCTGTTTGGCACCCATGTAGAGCGCGTGTCCGCTCAGCGCGACAAAGCGCCGCAAATCCGGCTTGCCCGAGACGCGTCCTACGGATTTCGCCGCCAGCTCGAACATGTGCGGGGTCATGCGGCCGGCGAAGCGTCGGCTCCAGTAATAGCGCTGCGCATCGCCGGGGCTGCCGACTCTGTCGCGCAACGTAAGCAGGAAAACTTCGTCCCAGGACTCCTTTCCGAAGAGCGCCGGACTCAAGCCGTTGGACTTCGCCCATGAGCGGAAAGCCTCGTGAGATCCGGGAATACCGCCGGGGAGCCAATCCTCCTCGATGAATTGCTTCAGGGGTTTGGACTCAGCCCGAGCTGTGGGATTTTCCATAGTCTTGCCCTGTCCGCCATCCCCCGGCTCTTCGAGTGAAATGTCTTTCAGCCCCTTCTTATCCTCCACGGCGGCAACTGGAGTCTTTCCTTTGGGGGCGCTGAGCTCCTCTCCCTTCCTCATCGGGCGGATCTGCAGGGAAAGCAGGGATTTCGTGCCCGGGCCATAGATGCCGAACCCTCCCTTGGCGGGCAGTTCGCCAACCTGCCCGATGAGCTGGTCATTGATATATATCGCCGCGTTTTCCCGATTGTGGACGACGCGGAACTTGTAGGTGGTTCCGGCGGCCAAATCCGCGAACTTGCTTATTGCGGTCGGTGGATTCGTCGAGAACGGATCCTTGTAGTTCCACCAGCCGAAGTTGTTCTGTAGGTTGCGGCTGTACTTGCCGACCTGAAATGCGGCGTACTTCTGCGGAGCCACGGCGTCGTCGACGGCGACGCGTACGCCGAAGGCTCTGCTGCCGTTGAGCTGGAATTCCCCTTCCAGCACACAGTTCTCGAAGTCTGTCCTGCGTGTGTACAGCAGGCTGTTCCCGGAGACGTCGCGCCAACGTGTGCCCTTGGCGTCATCCTCATAGACCCATAAGGGGGCGCTCAGGCTTTCATTCCAGATTTCGCCGGGCTCGTCGGCGATCTGGAATGCGCCCATATTCTCAAGCAAATCCTTGTCGCTGAAAAGCTTCGCATTCATCTCGTCATATCTTTTCAGCACCGCTCCGTCATCGGCGGGAAAGATGGTCTCCGGCCGGTAGTGGCCTCCTGAGTTCCAACCTCCGTACCAGCGGGCGGCATTGACAGGATCGGCCCTTGAAACAAGGTTGACGCCGAACAGGCGGAGTGTCTTGGCTGTGTATTTCCCTGACTCGTCGGGGTCGCTGCCTGCGGCGTTCGCAAAAAGAAGGCCGGAACGTGTGAGCGGAAACACCTGGCCCCCTGTGGCATCCAACGCCCAATCGTAATATTGGAGCGCATGTTCGCGCAGCGAGCGGACCAGATGCGGCCTGTCACCGCAGTCCATCTGCATGGAATACTGGAGGCCGGTCGGCTCGCTCCAGTCGAACTCCCTGAGGATGAAATCCGGATGTGGCCAAGATGCAAATTGTGTCGCGCCTCTTGCGGAGGGGTCGCTCAGGCTCAGCCGCAGCGCGGCGGGACCGACATCGTATATCTTCTCAATGTCCTGCAGTCGGTACCAGCGTGTAAAGCCCTTGGAGCTGTACGGGGTGCCGGCCTCCTCCTTTTTCAAAGACTGTTTCAAGGAGCCGAAGTAGACAGGCCCCTGCCTCCATGCGGCCTGGGTATGCAATGTGTATCTCCCGTTAATCGACAGGGTTCCGGCCTTGGGAAGCTCATCAATCCTGAAGCGCATATAAAGTCCCGTCTTGAGAACAGTCAAAACCGAGGCGCATGGATACTGGATATCGGGGCAGGTGCTCAGGAAGGCTGAATCCATGGCGGCCGGAAGCCCCTTGCCTGAAGGTTTTATTCTGATGACATAGTCCCCTGGCTGAAGCTCTGCGGAAAGCGGCTTCCACCAGTAGAAAACGGGCTCATCCTGCTTTGGCTCTATACGGTCCGATGCAGTTTCCTTTGCAAGCATGGCCTTGGCAGCCATCGGGCCGCCTGTTTCCAAAGATCCTTCGCCATTGCCGGCCTCTCCTTTTGCAACTAGTTTGCCGTCAGTTAGAAGTTCAAAAAGAACTGGTGATTTAGCCTGGGCTGTGGCTGCGCGGACATTGACCCACAGATTATATTTGCCAGGATATGCGACGTGGAATCCAGTCTGAATCTCCCTTCCCAAAGGGATTGACTTTTTGAACATCGACTTCGCATCGGTCGCGGGAGTTACGGGTTTTCCATCCGAAAATAAGAATCCGTCAGGCTTCAGGACGACAAGATGCCCTCTCTCCAGAGGTGGCGGGGTAGGGGCATCTGCAGCGATAAGCCCTGATGCGAATAAACACACCGCCATTGACGTTGTTAAGCGCCCGATTCCGGCAAGCAAGGCGCGGGCTATTTCCGAACCTGTGTCAATCATCGACCTCATATCGTCTCCTGGTTTTAATGCCTTTATGCTTTAAGCGTATATAAAATATTTCGGCTCAGGAAGTCAGGAGACAGAAGTGAATTTGAATTCAAATTCAGTTTTATTCTGAATCCTGACTACTGAATTCTGGCTACTTTTGAAATTGGCTCATTTTAATATGCCGCAACCGGATCACGCCACAGAATTTTGCCGCCTTTCACGCATGTTACGGCATTGTCATGGGTGAACTCAATACGGTGCTCAGAATTCAGATGCAAATGCCAGCTGTTGTCCGCGGCGGCGACGAGCCGCGCGTCGGGCCGCGGCCCCTCATAAGGCAGCAGGATGTTTATAAATTCGCATTCGCAACCATGTAGCGGTCTCCTGCGCCATGTTGCGCATGTGATATCGAGGGTGTGCCTGCCGGCATAACGGGCGTCGCGGCGCGAGTCCCAGTGCCGCATGGCGACTGCTTCCGGCGGCGCCATGGCCGCCGGACGAAGTTCAAGCCGCGGCGCTTCAAGTTCATCCGCACGTCCGGCAAGCAGGAGGAGGCCGCCATTCTCCGCAGCGCCGTGCAGAACGCCGGATCCTTCGGCGACCAGCTCATAAGGAGTATGCAGGAGCCAGTCGACAGGATGCGCGGCAAAGTCAAGTGTTGCAGGACCGCTCAGCCGGTCGCGGATGAACCACCCGACCTGTTTGACAAAGACGACCGTGCGTTCATGGATCACTCCGAGCGCGTGCTCGTAGGCGTGGCTGCGCATGCCGACCACATCGGCATGCGGGCCGGGGCGCCACAGCGTTCGCTCGGCGACTTTCTCGGTCTCGAATTCGCCGATGGCAACCACATTGTGGGCGCGCAGGGAGCGAAACCAGGTGAGGTAGCGCGGATCTTCGTAGTTCGCGCCTATGCCGCTGTCCAGTGCGATCGCCCTGCCATGGGCGTGGGCTACGAATCCGAGGGTGTCCACGTGGCTGTGCTGGCTGCCCAGCGGGCCGTGGTCGAGCGCCATGTAGAAGGCTTTTCGTCCCCACCCGTCGCGGAGCACCGTGAACTGCGACGGCAGCGAAACGGATCCGGACGTCTCCGGCAGCCTCGGACGGATGCCGGGCGGAATCATGGCCGGGGCCACCTGCTCAACCGGCCAGAGCAGATCCGGCCGGCCGAAGACCGCCGCCCCGCGCCGCAGGAATGTAACCATAGAGTAGGAGCCGTAATCTCCGAAAGCCGGTAATGAGCCGTCAGGTGCGGTCATCAGCAATATCCACTCATACATGCGTTCGAATGTCTTCTGCAGTCCAGGAGCCATGAGTTCGGGGAAACGCCCTTCCAGACGGTTGTGGTGGATGGTGGTGATGGCCTGCATTGTGAAGGTGACGGCCACCTCGTGGTAGCCGCAGCGCTCCCAGTATGCGCCGTCGGGATAGACCTCGCGTTCAAGATGCAGGTGGATGGAGCGTCCGGCAACTGCCGCCCAGTCGTCAGACTCCGGAATCTCCGGGAAGAGGGCCGCGAGGGTGGACAGAGCGCCGCTCTCGTATATCTGGTGGTTGCCAAAATTGTATTGGTCGCTTATGTTGAACGCGGCGAAACGGCCGGAACGCAGCACCGTCCACATCATTGCGGCATGCGTTTCCGCTGACAGTCCGGCACGGCGCATGGTCAGATAGCAGTATGCCATCATGCCGGCGCGGACAACCATGTAGTCGTAGTATGGGTTTCTGCTGTACGGAAGCTGTCGGGGATCCTTCACATCCGCCTGGATAAGTCGCAGCAGTCTGGCGTGCACCTTCATGGCGTCCTCGAAGGCGGCGACATATTTGCGGTCTTCGGTGAGAAGGAAGGCGTCAGCCAGGCACTCGGCCTGTTCAAGGGCGAACGCCGCATGTGGCGGCGGATCCAGCGGCCAGGTGGCTATATTGGCGGCCAGCGCATCGGCGGTCTCAAGCACGAACTCCCTGTCACTGGGCGGAATGCCTTCGACTCCAGGGCAGATGCCTTCCCATCGAAGAGGCAGTGGCGCTCCGCGCCCGGCCAGGTGGCGGCCCCATGCATCCCAGTCGCTGAATCCCAGCACCGGCAGGACATCGGCTTCAGAAAGTCCATTGATGGTGTCGAGAAAACAGGCTTTACGGGTGGCGGCGCGCCGTGCATAAGCGGCGCACTCGGCGGCGCGCGACTGCTGCTTCTGAAGTCCGCCGGAGAACTGGATTTCACCAAAAAGCTCCGGGCGCAGGGCGTCTCCGAATGTTGGCGCCCACTGCACATATCGTGTCGGCTCCGAGGGGTTGACCCGCATCACATTGAGTCCCCAGACCTCGCCTGCGGCCGGAGTGCGCCCCAGTATTGAAAAAGAGAAGGACGCCTCCACAGTCCAGGCGTCCGCCTCCAAGCTGACACGGTAGTTGAAGTCAGGATGCCAGCCATGCTCGGTGCGGTTGTTGTAGGATGTGAAGGTGATGGCGCGCTCGTTCGGCGGCAGGATGAAGTGCCGGCACTGACTGCGGGTGCGCCCGACATCGATCTGCACTTCGATGGCGTCATCGCCCCAGGCGTCGCGCGCATACGGAACCTGACGTGCCGCAAGATCCCGCACCCGCGCCATGGCGGCGGTTTCACATCTGGCCCGCAGATGAAGCGCGGTCCCGTCATACCACAACTGCACATCGGTGTCCTCCGCAGCCGTGACGTCACCCCCGTGGTTTAGCAGCACCCCGAGGGATGCTGTCCCGTTGCCGCGCGGAATGTATGCATGGCAGGAAGGCTGCGGAAAAGGCGACGGAAAACCGAGCCAGTTGGTTGAGGCGGAAGGAATTTCATTGGAATTGTCATTCATCACAGCGGCCTCCTCAGTGGACATTATGAACTGTTGCAATTGTGTTTGTATTTATTTGCAATATGTATTTGTATTTTTTATAATAATATATGTAATCTCCTTGTTTTTCAATCCTGCGAGATTTTATTATCCTCAGATTTTTTCATTGGGCGGAATACCTTCAGTCTAAAGGCACAAAGGCACAGAGTTGCAAAGGCGCAAAGGCGCATAGCATGGGAGGTATGAGAAAAACGGCGTGACCAACACAAAGTCCCATACGGTATTGTAAGTTCTTGATTCTATCATGTTTCTTTTTTTTTTGTTATCCTGTGTGCCTCTGTGCCTCTGCAACTTTAAGCCGTCTGCACGGAAAAGACTGAGACTTTATCATTGGGCGTAAAATCTTAATTTATAATTCTGGAGGCCTCTCATGCATCCAAAGACAAAGCCGATCATAGGTGTTCATCTCGATCTGAAGGGAGTGGCGTTCAGGCCCGGCTATCTGCCGCAGTTGCTGTCGGATCTGGCGGGACAAGGGATCAATGCGGTCCTGGTGGAATACGAAGACCTCTTTCCGTTTTCTGGCATCAATGTGGTGGAGGACAGGCGGACTCTCTGGACTGAGGCGGGTCTGCGCCGCTTTCTGCTCCTGGCCGGGCGCCATGGCATCGAGGTCATACCTTTGCAACAGATTCCGCTGAAAAAAGGCGATCCTGAAATTACTTCCACTGCTCATCAACATG
>CAZION010000117.1:0-21204 GCA_964540865.1 uncultured Victivallis sp. | reverse complement strand
CCTGCTGGGCAACAGCAAGATCCACCGCAGCGGCACCGTCAAAAAGTATGCGTTCCTCAAGTTGATACATATAAACACCTCTTGTTTTATTCCGTCCGCATCAGGCCAGAATTACATATAGCTATAGATAGACAACAGTTCCGATACCACTAGCATTAATAATACCATTTTCAATGGGAATTGAATAATATTTGAAAAGGATATCAAAGGAAACCACAAAATTCTTTGAAATTAAAAATAATACTCATTATTATTCCAATACGCAAGATAAGCAAATATTTTAGTCTATTTTAAAAAAAATTGTGGAGCAAATGTCAAAACTCTTAAAATTAGGCGGCCGCCTAGGCGGATGTTTTTCTTATACATTTTCGAGTAGGCTCTAACTCGGGGTGACATCCCAAGTTACCCTTAGAAAAAAACAGGAGAACTACGACCGGATCTACCGTATCTGGAATTCTGCTGGTTACGCTATGGACGAAACACAGTGTTCGCTGTATGTTTCATAACAGGAGAACACAGGATTTTAGATATGAGTTACACTACATTCAAAACAAGTGAAACGCTTATCCGCGCCTTGAAGACGGACGACGATAAGGCGTGGGAAACTTTCTACGAGTCATATGCCCCAATTATTGTGAATTTTGCGAAAAAGAGGGGATGTTCAAAGGAACTCGCCGAAGATGTCCTTCAGGAAACGACAATGGTATTGATGAGATATTTGAAGAATTTCGAATATGACAGGAACAAAGGCAGATTCAAATCACTGCTTTTCAAAATTACAGACTCAAAAATAGTTGACGCCTTCAGAAGATGCGGTAAAATTTCAAAACTTGAAAATTCAGAGTTTTTCAACAAGGAATCTGCAATAAACGGGGAAACATATCTCCTTGAAAGAGAGGCGCTCTGGGACAAGGAATGGAAGGAAAGAATTCTGCATGAGTCTTTTCTAGAAGCGAAAAAACGCGTAAGACCGAAGACTTTCAAGTGTTTTGAGGAGCTTTACCTGAAGGAAAAACCAGTCAAGGAGATCTCCAAGGAAATGAAAATATCACCGAACCTCATATCCCAGCATAAATTCAAGGTAATGAAGATAATCACTGAAACTGCAAAAAAAATAATCGGCGAATACGGAAAATACGAGTGAAACATGAATGCTGAAAAAATAAGCCCCTTGAAAAAAGATGAGTTCAAGACGTACCTGCTCGAGGTATCGGACATCAGCGAGATACGTCTTGATGTAATAAAAAACAGGATCAAGTACATTGACAATCTCCTGGGATCTTTTAAGCAACCACCTACGGAGGGGGATTTCCTACTCATCGTCATGAACGGCATACCGAATTCATGGTTCGCCCTCTCGTCAAACCTTTTAAAGATAAATATCGGAAGGGAGGAATCCTCAGACATTGTATTGAAAGATCCAAAAGCCTCGAGGATGCATTGCCGGTTGATGAAGAATGGAAATAACTGGCTGATTGAGGATAATAAGTCAAAGAATGGGATTTTCGTAAACGGCAACAAAATAACTGAGCGCCTGCTTTGCGAAGGAGACATAATCAGAATTGGAACGATTGAGTTGGTTTACATCAATAACAAAAAGCCTGATTATGCAAATCCTTAAGGCTACACTTTGTCCGTAAAAATCGACGCGATTATTCTACTGGCTCAAATTGAACCCATACGCCCTATCATTACCAGAAACCAACACCGGCGATACTAATCCGCTTGAAGTTCCGGCTTCAGCCGGAAGCAATCTTACATTATTTCCGCCTGAAGGCGGAACTCCAAACGCCTTTATCCTGAAAGCAACACTTTGTCCGCAAAGTCAAAGTAATGGAAATACTGGCGCCAGCCAGTATCAATAATCCTCCTCGTCCCAGCCTTTACCATAATTTTTAACGGGATATTTTCTCCATATTTCCATAACATTTCCTCTACCGATCTGTTCAATAAATTTTATCGCACTGGAAAAAGGCCAATCTTGCCATCTTTCAACATATTTATGATGAACCGGATTGTTGTGGATATAATTGATTGTGGCGAATTTATGCGCATCCCCCCTGATAGACCTCTCCATGCAATTATGCCATACATGCCGACCTCTCGAATTGTCTTCGGTGTTCCATTGATATGACTTAAGTCCATGAAACCTGCCAATCTCTTTCAAAAGGAAAAGAATATCATCAGTTCTTATTAAGATATGATAATGATTGGGAAGAATGCACCATGAGAGAACCAAGGAATTTGCTTTCGAAATCTTGTCAATTAGTTCTTTTTCAAACGAGATGATTCTTGCCTCAGAGAAACCTATGTGATTGACATGCTCGTAGCATGCTGCTGAGATATGGAACAGTTTCCTATCTGAATCCCGATGTGGTGGCGTATGCCATGGAACTTGCTGGCTTTTCCTTAGACTCACGACATCCTCTCTCTGTTCGGATGTCATCTTGCGCCAATTATACACGAAAAAATCTCCATATATGAACTTCCGCCTAAAGGCGGAACTCCGAACGCCTTATCCTGAAAGCTACACTTTGTCCGTAAAGTCAATGCGATTATTCTACTGGCTCAAATTGAACCCATACGCCCTATCATTACCAGAAACCAACACCTGCGATACTAATCCGCTTGGAGTTCCGGCTTCAGCCGGAAGCAATCTTACATTACTTCCGCCTGAAGGCGGAACTCCGAACGCTTTTATCCTGAAAGCAACACTATTTTATCAGATGTAAATATTCACTGAAGGACATCCTTCAGTGAATATTTACTTGAAGTGATGCTCAATTCTTCTCGTATGCTCCGATGTCGACCGCCCTGCCCTGCGGGCGTTCAACGCCGCGGATATCTTTCTCTGCTTTCAGCAAATTCGTACCGGCATCAACTGCGGGACTTTTGTCCTGCAGAAAGAACCCGTGTTTTTTTTCATTGAAGAACAATGGATTCTCTCCGACAATATTGCGCCCAGGCTTTCCGTTTAATTTACCGTTATATACAAGATTGTAGTCGAAAACAGCATCATTTGAATCTTGGATGGTATTTGCAGGACGCTCATTTAATGCGTAAAGGATGTTGTTGTATGCCTTTACATCGCCTGAACTCACGACGCAGATCTCGCCATCCAATACCTTAGGGTGCTGTGAATTCTGGTAAAGCGTATTATTCAGGATATCGACCCGGTCACTGTTACAAACATATACTCCACGTCCGCCATTGCAGTAAATGACATTGTTTTCAATCAAAGTTCGGCCCTTATAGCCTTCCTGATTTGGGATGTTCTGCGAATTTCGCAGATCCTCGATAAGGATTCCATTACCGCCTATGTTGTTTTTCACGGCAAGGGCCGGAACCATATTGAGATTATGGCGTATGATGTTGCGCCTTATGATCATCTTGTATCCGGTATTGCTTTCATCCGAATTCCAGTTCTGTTGATTTGAGATACCGCTGCAGCCGTAAGGCGAATAAAAGGTGTTTTCCCGGATAGTATTGTCTTCAATGGTCACATAATCGGCGTGACGGGCACGGATGCCGCCGCCGCAGAAATTGTAAATTACACATCGGCTTATTGTTATATGGTGCGGTTTCTGACTGCCCTTTTCTACAATCTCGATGCCGTTCCCCGAGGTTTCAGGATTCTTGAAATTGCCTTTCTGTGAAAGGGCGTACTCCAGCTTGACGCTGTCGCTGCCTCCATTCAGACTTAAACCGTCAATTACAATATACGATGCCCCTTCTATGACTATTGCATTCACATTCTTGGATTTCAGTTCCGGTTTATGGCCTGGAAACGCCTTGTAGGTGATCCAGGCATCAGGTTTTCCGGAACGGGTTATGTTGACAATGTTGAAGGTAGGCTCATCCCTTTTGTAAATGCCGTTCATGAGATATACGGTGTCTCCGGGCTTGGTCATATCCGCCGCCTTCTGAATATTACGGAAAGCTTTTTCAGGGCTCAATCCGTTATTGGCGTCAAACCCTTTCTCAGACACATAATATTTTGCAGGAGCAGCACCGTTCTGGCTTGCAGTTACTGGGGAAGTAGCTGCAAATATCGGAAGAGTGCAGGAGAAAGCAGCAATTGCTATGGCATATATGAAGACATTCATTTTACTTTTAATTCCATGGTTAGTTTTTCTGGGTTCAGAAAAACTATAGGTACGAACAGCAATAATCCGAAACAACCTTGACTTTAAGGCCGAATTTCGCCTTGGCGGGAACTTCGAATGAGTCTCCGGCTTTAAATGCTTTCCATTCCTTTGCGCCGGGAAGCAGGACATCCAGATCTCCTGCCAGTATTTCCATCAACTCCCTGCAGTCCGTTCCGAAACTATAATCGCCAGGAAGCATTATCCCAAGTGTTTTCTTTGTCCCATCAGGGAAAAGTACAGTCCGGCTCGTCACTTTGCCGTTAAAATAGACGTTCGCTTTTTTAACCACTGTAACATTCTTGAATTCCGACATTGCATACCTCGTTCATTAGTTAAGGGTCAAACTATAGTTTTTCATTCAAATAAATACAAAGCAGGAAGTTATTTGAATGAAAAACAATCAGGAGTCGGGCTGATTCCGATGGTATAATCATATAAATGCCTTATTTTAAGGGCTCGAAAAAAATAATCAGGATTGTATCGATGATAGATTTCATAAATGTCAGCAAGAGTTTTGGAACACATGAAGTACTTAAGGATTCCAGCTTCCGCATCAACGACGGCGAACGCGTAGGCGTGGTCGGACCGAACGGAGCCGGAAAAAGTACGGTTTTCGCGCTGGTCAGAAATGAAATCAGCCCTGATTCAGGAAATGTCGAGCTGCCAAAGAATGTCAGGATCGGCCACCTCAGGCAGGAATTCAATCCGCACGAGGTCACTGCGACTCTTCTGGAATACGCTGAAAGCGGACGGCAGGACCTGAACGACATACATGATGAGATAGAACGACTTGAGCATGATATTCACCATGACCGCGTCAAAGACCGAAATGCGGTTCTCGCACATATCGGCAGACTGCAGACAATGTTTGAGGCGGGAGGAGGCTACAACACCAGGGCCAAGGCCCAGACCGCCCTCGCCGGACTCGGACTGACAGAAGATAAATTCCCACGTCCTTTCAGTTCGTTCAGCGGCGGATGGCAGATGCGGGCAGAACTGGCACGGGTTATCGTCTCAGATCCAGATCTTCTGCTCTTGGACGAACCAACAAATTACCTTGACATCCCCGCCATCGAATGGCTCCGCGAATATCTGAAAAGTTTTTCAGGAACAATGCTTCTGATCTCCCATGACCGCTATCTTCTCAACTCCCTCACCACCAGCACCCTCGAAGTTGCAAACTTCCAGACTGAGAAATACCGCGGCAACTACGACTATTATGTCACTGAACGAAAACTCAGGTACGAACAGCGTTTGGCGGCAGTGAAAAACCAGGATCGCATTCGTGAACAGGCGAAAATTTTCATTGACAGGTTTCGTGCCAAGAACACAAAGGCCACCCTTGTCCACAGCAAAATGAAAATGCTGGAGCGCATGGAGAAGATAATTGTTCCGCATCAGGTTATAAGTCCGGGAAGCATAAGGTTGAAAAAACCTGAACGCTCCGGCCAGGAAGTGGCCAAGCTTGAGAACATTGGACTTACCTACGACGGAAAGACATGGGTTCTAAAGGGCGCTGATCTCAGCATCCAGCGCGGCGACAAAGTCGCGTTTGTCGGGCTGAACGGAACCGGTAAGTCAACATTTCTCCGGATAATTGCAGGAAGCCTGCCGCCTTCAGAAGGGACCCGCACCCTCGGCTACAATGTTGTTCCTGGCTATCAGTCGCAGGAATTTGCCGAGACAATGGATCCGGACCTCACAGTATATGAAACCGTGAAGAATGTCGGAGATGCGAAGATGCAGGAGGTTCGCACATTGCTGGGCGGTTTCGGATTCTCAGGTGATACTGTGGAAAAAAAGGTCTCTGTGCTGAGCGGGGGTGAAAAAGTCCGCCTTGCTTTTGCGCGCCTTCTAATCAATCCGCCAAACTTTCTCATTCTGGATGAACCTACGACCCACTTGGATATCGCCGCACGTGAAGCGCTCGAAGTGGCTTTGCGGGAATTCAAAGGCACCATATGCTTTGTCAGCCATGATATCCAGTTTGTGAAACAGGTTGCAACCAGTATTGCCGCAATGCGTCCGCCGTCAATAAGGATTTACTGCGGAGGCTATGATTACTATTGCGAAAGAATGGCTGCGGAAAATCCGATTGTCGCCGTCTCTGAAACTGCAAAGCCCAAAGACTCCGAAAGAAAAATTCAGCGCCGCGAGCGCGCTGAAATTGTGCAGGAGCGCGGCCGCCGCAAGAAAGAACTCACCACGCAGCTGTCAGAGGCGGAGAAACTGATTGACATCCTTGAATCCGAGGAGAAAGAACTGATTGCCAAGCTTGAATCCGGCTCCGGAGGAGCCTCAGACTATGCAAATATCAACAGACGCCTTTATGAAATCCATATAGAACTTCCAAAAGCCCTGCACGAATGGGAAACGGTCTCGACCAAGCTGGAAAAACTGACCGCCGAACCGTTGCCGGAGTGAATTCCAAAAGAAGAACACCCAATATCCATCCGACTAAGTTCGAAAAATCAACTTGGATATTGGAAATTCCTTGTTGGTTATTCAAAGCTTCAAATCAGTCTCTCCTGCCGCCTTCATTTCTTACTATGTCATTGATCATGTTGGAGGCATTGGTCATTTCAAGCCAGTATTTTTCAGAACACATGGTTGCTATGACTTTGCAGGAAATGCTTCCGTAAATGATCCCGAGTATTAAGATTATCCATCCCTTGGCTTGAAGGCTGCATGGAATGAGAATCAGAACACCCGCATGGATCATAATGAACGCGAGCATGGCCAGCAACAGCATGGCAACGCATGTCAGATAATAAAGGCTTAGACTCCTGGCTATTCCGACCAATCTGACATACAGCTTGACTGCCTCGATTTTGAGGGAACGGATCACCGTCCCCTGCAAAATCCTAAGCAGGCCCGAGGCCATAGATACAACGATGCCTTTAATGAATTTAAGCATGTTTACTTTGCTGTTTTACGGCCAAGGATGAAACCGAGAAGAAGGGCGCCTACTGCCACTCCGCCGATGTAGGGCCATGGATTCTCACGGACGCTTTTGTCAACTGCGCCAGCTATTTCCTTGGCTTTTTCAGCGGATGCATCTTTCATGCGTGCTGCATAATCCGCTGCTTTCTGTGCGGCAACAGCAAGTCTTTCCTTGATACCTTTCTCATCGATGATGGCGGATTTGAGGGAATCATACTTCCCGGTTGTCGCCAGAGTTAACTGTTCTTTATTTTCTTTTGCGGCTTCTTCAAGGATCTTGAGAGCCTCGTTGATTTTTTCAGCTGATATGGCCATTGTAGTTCCCTCTTATTGTTTAATGATTTACCTTTAAATGACATTACTTATTGTCTTCAAAACAAAACCTCTGCTTCCTTCATTTCTGATTCAAAAACTCCTTTCCTTTTGGTTGAGGTTCCCTTATTGCGAAACTCACAATAGTATATGACCTGTACCTTTGCAATGGGGAAAAACCCTACTCTTAAAATGCGGGTACCGGCCGCTATTCTTAAATTCCCAAGTAAGTTCACATATCGAATACATAACCTGACCACATTTAAATGCATCCTGCTACTAACATAATTTGAGAGGAAAGGTATGTCAAGTCTTTTTCGGATATAAAAAATACACGGGGATATTGAAAGTTCACGGCAAATGGGAGAAAGATTCAGATTACATTGTGGATTCTGCCAGCCTTGTCAAGACCGTGCCGGGAGATTATATTCCGACGTTATCCATACCTAGGAGAAAAATGAGAACTATTGATGAACTGACCAGGAAGGTGATTGCCTTCCGAGATGCACGTGACTGGAAACAATTCCACAACCCCAAGGATGTCGCCTTGTCCCTTGTGCTTGAAGCCGGAGAAGTCATGGAACATTTCCAGTGGCGGGACGAAGCGGATATCAAGGAGTATTTGAAATCAAATAAAAACCGTGTCGGCGAAGAACTGGCTGACGTCCTCTATTGGGTGCTGCTACTGAGTCATGATCTTGATATCGATATTGGAAAGGCGCTTGCCGGAAAGCTCGTGAAGAACGGGAAAAAGTATCCCCTGAAGAAGGCAAAAGGCTCCAAGAAGAAATACAATGAATTGTGAAAGTAGAATTTAGAAGTTAGAAAACGATGGATGTCTTCACCAGGAAAAAACGCAGTTGGATCATGGGGCGGATCCGGTCGAAAAACACAAAACCGGAGATAATTGCCCGCTCGGTCCTCCATAGGATGGGTTTCCGTTTTTCCCTCAGACGCAAAGATCTCCCAGGTCGTCCCGACATTGTCCTTTCAAAACACAAGACGGTAGTATTTGTCCACGGCTGTTTCTGGCACAGGCATAGAGACTGCAGGATATCCTCAATGCCAAAAAGCCGGGTCGGTTTCTGGAAGAACAAGTTTGAAAACAATATCAGCCGTGACAGGAAAAACAAATGCGAACTTCGCAGACTCGGATGGAATGTGCTTGTCCTGTGGGAATGCCAGATCATGAGGGAGCCTGAAAAGATTGTCAAACTGCTTCTTAAAAAACTAACCCTGCAATTGAAAGCTCCTATGACAAAAAACATTCCGCATCATGCAGGGGATCGCCGGAACCTATCCCAGTATTCCATTCCCGACAAAAAAGAACTTCTGAAAATAGCGGAGAAAAGGGCAGATTACAGCCAGGCCGCAAAAAGCAGACACTAAGCTATTTATTTTCACCGATTATTTTATGATTCCTGTTGACAAATCATCAAAATTATATATAATTAAAAACAGTTCAGTAAACTTAGTTTATTAAAAAGACAATTACACCTTTTATAGAAGGATTAGCAGTATGGCGAAAAGAAGGAAAAGCTATGTCGTTGTCGGTACTGGCGCAAGATCAGTGATGTTCATACGGGCGTTGACGCGGGACTTCAAGGAGCGCTGCGAGCTGAAGGCTTTCTGCGACAGCAACCAAACGCGAATGGATTTTCATAATTGCAGCATCAGCAAGGAATTCGGGCACCGGAAAGTGCCAACATACAAGCCTCATGAATTCGACCTTATGATCAAGGAGCAGAAACCGGATGTTGTCATTGTCGCCAGCGTGGATCGGACCCATCACACGTATATCTGCAGGGCAATGGAGCTTGGCTGCGATGTCATTTCTGAAAAGCCGATGACAACTGATGCCGGGAAATGCCAGCAGATTATTGACACTGTAAAAAGAACCGGCAAGAATATCACCGTCACATTCAACTACAGATACTCGCCCCGCAACACCAAGGTGAAGGAATTGCTGAAGAAGGGAGTGGCCGGGGAAATAATCAGCGTCCATTTCGAATGGCTGCTCGACACAGTGCACGGGGCCGACTACTTCCGTCGCTGGCACCGCGACAAACGGAACAGCGGCGGCCTGATGGTCCACAAGGCTACGCACCACTTTGACCTGGTCAACTGGTGGCTCGACAGCACTCCTGAAACAGTTTTCGCCATGGGAGACCTGCGTTTCTATGGCAAGGCTAATGCAGAGGCCCGAGGCGTGACTGAGTTCTATTCCCGCTCGCTTGGGTCGGCGGCCGCCGCCAAGGATCCATTCGCACTCAAGGCCGATAAGAAGAATGTAAGGCTGAACGGGCTCTATTATGAAGCTGAACACGAGGACGGATATTGCCGTGACCAGAGCGTCTTCGGTGACGGCATATCAATCGAAGATACGATGTCGGTAATGGTCCGTTACGCCAATAAAGCGGTTATGACGTATTCTCTCAACGCCTTCTGCCCCTGGGAAGGATACCGGGTCTGTTTCAACGGCACGAAAGGAAGACTTGAATTCAATGTCGTGGAGAAGTCATATGTCAGCGGTGACAATGAAGACTTCAACATGCCCGGGATGCGCGAGCTTGAGGGAAAGAAGGAGACACTGGTACCCGAGATCATCTTCCAGCCGCTCTGGGGCAAACCGCAGGTCATCGATTATGAACAGGGCAACCTTGGCGGCCACGGCGGCGGCGATGTCAGGCTGTTGAACGATATTTTCCTCGGAGTCAAGGACAACAGCCTCGGCCATGCTGCAGGGATGATAGACGGTGTGAAGTCAGTCCTAACCGGTATTGCGGCGAACGAGTCGTTCAAAACCGGTCTGCCGGTCAATGTTGCCAAGCTGGTGAACTTTTGAGTAAGGCGGATTTACAATGTCGTAAGGCATGTTCCTTTAACAGTTAAGCTGGTTGTCTTACTGCCGATAAGCTGACAAGGGGATTTAGCTCCCCCGTGGTTTCACCCCACGGGAAGCAAAGATTAGGAAGCTAACGGCATGGCCATTAGCCCAACAATCTTCTTCTCCTGCCAGGTAAACTGGCAGGGGGAATAAGATGCCCGGCTTAACGGTTACATGTTTCTGGCAGTTGATTGCGAATTAACACAAACACTGGAGTAAATAAAATGTCCAAGAAGAATAAAATCATAAATGTGGCTGTAATCGGCGCCGGGAGCCGTGGGAGATGTTTAATCCGTCATTTGTTGTATGAATCAAAGGGTAATGTAAAAGTATTGTCAGTGTTCGACCCGGACAAGGCGGTGGCGCAGGAATCCTTGGATACTTGGAAATCTCCTTCAACCAAGATTTGCGAAACGTATCAGGAGGCAATCAACACCCCCGGAGTGGACTGGGTGATTATTTCATCCCCCAACGCCTATCATAAGGAACATATTATCGCAGCATTTGACGCAGGGAAGCATGTTTTTTCCGAGAAACCGCTCGCAACTTCGATTGAAGATTGCCAGACCATAAGTAAGGCCCATAGGAAATCCGGCCTCCTGTTTGCAACCGGTTTCGTCCTGCGTTACGCCCCGCTTTATCAAAAGGCGAAAAATATCCTGGAGTCCGGTAAGATCGGAAAGATCCTTGCCATAGACGCCAATGAAAACATTACTACTGGACATGGCGGATACATCATGCGCAACTGGCGGCGCCTGAGCAAATACGCCGGCCCGCATATCCTGGAGAAATGCTGCCATGACCTGGATTTGATCAACTGGTTCTGCGAGAGTGTTCCCGCCAGGGTGGCTTCTTTCGGGGGAAACGACTTTTTCGTGCCTGAAAACGAGCATCTCCACAAGAAGTACGGGGAGAAGACATTTTGTGCGTGGACGGATCCACATGCCGTTGAATCACCATTCACCTCCGACAAGGATCTGATGGACAACCAAGTCGGCATAATGCAGTACCGCAACGGAATAAGAGTAATGTTCCAGGCGACGATGTCGAACGCCATACCGGAACGCCGCATGTATTTCTCCTGTTCCGAGGGGACAATGATATTGGAACTTTATTCAAGGTTGTTGAAGTACAGGAAAATCGGAGATGAGGGATGTACGTTAATCGATGTATCCGGTGATGGTCATGGTGGCGGCGACAGCGTCATCATGAAAGAGCTTTACGATACGATGACCAAGGGTACAGAACCGAAATGCAGCGGTGATGAAGGTCTTGAAAGCGCTGTTACAGCCCTGGCTCTCGATCAGGCGGCAAAAACAAACTCCATGGTAGACCTTGAACCAATCTGGAAAAAACTCGGCAGATAGTCGCATTGACACAGGCAATAATATTAATTTTGTACACTGTCATCCCATAGGACGGCCCCGGGAGCTTCTGAGTTCACTTGGCAGACGTAGTCCCTATTGCGTCACCAATGCAAATAGATGTTTCCAGCGTGAGGGAATGCCGGCAAGCATCGGTCCGGAAATATCGAATCCGTCAGAGGTCTCGTCTGTCAGCGCCTGCGACTGCACACTGAACTGATAAATAGCTCCCCCTTTATCCGAATCTGCTTCGATGTTGTAACTCACTATCAGATCCCTGGAGAGTTGCCTTGTAAGGAACTCAATCTGTCCGGAAAGCATCCTGTAATTGGAATCTCCGACAATGCTTTTCAACTCCTCGGCAAATTTCATTTTGCACTCCTCGGCAAACTCTTCCGAGCCGGGTACTTTGTATGACAGTATCTTGCCGTCTATTTCCTCAAGGATCTCTGCATTGTTTTGTTCACGTTCCTGGATCCTCGTCAGTTGTTCACGGGTGATTTCCCTGATCTTTTTCCTTTGGGCGTCAGATAGTTTCATGATGTCGATGATTTCATCGCTGACATGGAAGTCGTCATCAAGCACGGGGGCGGTAAGTGGCGGAAGGTTCCGGTCCTCCTGCAGAGATGCATCGGAAAAAAGTGCATTATATTTTTCCATAGCGAGTTCGTCCCTAGACGTTTGCGGCGCTCTATTTTTTGCTATGGAAAGACCAATGCATTCCTGCGGATATGTTCTGATGTGGTTTTGAACCGCATACGGATAAATCCTTTGGTGATGCGCTGTTGCGGTGCACGATGAATCCGGTTTTGCATGGTCGGAAGCTTTGCGGCTTGTTATGAAGTTTATTGCAAGACAACCTATGCAAACTGACAAAAGAACAATGTGCAAGCAAGTCTTATATGCTTTAAACCTTTGGCCTAGAAAGTTTCTATCTGCAGTTTCCATACATGAGTGTCTTTATTTCTAAAGTTCTATATTTTCAAGCGGTCGCGGCGCCCCCGGTGACGGAAGAAACTACTTCGTGTAGGTGAAACTCTTTATTATGATCTCCACTTCTTTGCCGTCAGAAGGGGCAAGCCCTTTGCGCAGCCATAGATTGAGATGGAGCGGCATTGGCTCCTGCGGGATATAGTCAAGATAATTAGCAGGGACAAAATTCCAGTTGGATATCTGGTTTTTATTGTCCGTGCGATGTCCGTTGAGCATTTGAAAATACACCGACTTGCTCTGCCAGTTGAAACGGTGCGTTGTGTAGTCTCCGCTCAGAGTGAACATGAATGTCTTGGTTGTGTAATTGATTCCACTCTTGGCCGGATACACGGTGAAGTTGCCAGTCCGATTTCCATTTTTCCCCCATTTGGCCATTTCGATGTCTATCTCGTTCTGTCCGTCGGGGCCGCCATAGGGGAATAACCCTAGGACAACGTTCTTGTCGAAGTTGTCCACACGACCTATCACGAACCATTCATACTCGCCGAAACCAATATTCCCGGGAGTGAACACCTCCCCGCAGTACCATTTTCCATCGGTGGACTTGCTGATCTTGAGATGCAACTGCCCTGATGAGTCAACCCAGGCATTATTTTCGCTCCAGTTGCAGGGTCCCGGACCACCCCTGCCACTCTTTACTGTCCATGTCATACCTGAAAAGTCGAGTGTTTTTGCGTTACAGAAAGTCATGTTGAAAATACAGACAGTGGCGATAACTGCAAAGAATGTGAATCTCTTGAATGAGTTGGATTTAGAATTCATTGTTACCCTCATAATTTAAGTATAAACAATATTTATTATAAAAAAAATAAGCATATATCATGCCATACTTTCGCTAACTCAAAAAGCAAAATACAGGTTGACATGAATGACAGCTTGTGATATAATGCAATCTAGATACCTAAATATAACCAGGATGAATCTAATGGTAACTCTTGAAATAAATAAAAGCGTCCATAGTTTTCTGGTCTCGTTTATATTCCTGCTGGGACTCTCTTTGCCGGTTGACGCATTTGACAAGTCCGACCTGGCAACGGTTTCGAAGCGGACTGTTTTTTATGAACGTCTGCCATACGCGGTGGGGGTTTCCGGAAAAATCGAAGACCCCAAGGTAAAACCAGGGACGACCGAGCTGACCATATATTATGTCAGCGCCAATTGCTACGATCCGATCTTTTCAATACTGATCGGCTTCCCTGCAAATGTCGAAAAGACGCAGGAGGCTGTCACCTTCCGCCATGATGCGGCTAGCTTGAGACTCAGTGCAGACGGGATTCGCTACACAGTTGAACGCGCATTCACCAGTGATGCCAGTTCCAGTGGCCCCCTGATGCGGGTTACCCCAGATTCAATACGTTTTGACGATGCAACGGCTTTTAGTAGGAGAGAGGGGAAGATTACCTCTCAACACGTGCAACCGTATGCTTTGACTCCGCTTCCCGACTCTCCGCTGCTCCCGCAGGCGGAACGTTTTTTTTCGGATACGAAGCAGTTTGAACCCGATACCGTCATACGCACCAAGGAAGGCCTATGGACATGCTGGCGCTTTGACCTTAAAAGCGAAGGTGTCAGTTCTTTCCTGGATTCCAAAGGTGCGAGGTTTATGATTGGCAGCGGCAAAACGTTGATGTTTTACAATGCTGCCAATAAGTTGAATGCAGGCGCGAAAATAAATTTGACGATGAGTTTCCGCATACAGCCCGACGAAGCCTTTCCCGTGCCGGAGCAGCCTGCAGCCACCTTATCCATGGTCGACACGCATGTCCACATAACGACGGACACGGACATGCGCGATTCGATCCTGATGGCACGCCGCCATGGGTTTCAGTACTGGATGGTCTCGATCCTCTATGATGAACACCCACCATACGGCCGTCTTTTCACAGGAAATGACCACATGTTTGAGATGATGCGCCGGGCACCGGACGTTTTTCTGGGCTTCGGGTTGCTGCAGCTTGAGGATAATGGTTATCCGGGATTCCCCCGTCCGGGGCCGGACAAACCCGAACAGATCCAACGCCTTTGGGAGCAGGGTTGCGTAGGGCTGAAAACACTGGTCAAGTTCAGCAAGAATGAAGTTCAGGTGGACAATCCGAAATACGATCCGCTGTGGGCCAAGGCCGCAGAACTCCACATGCCGATCGTTTTCCATACCGAAGCCGAGGACACAGGTTCTTCCCATAGCCGCGTGGCCGCAGTCGCCAGACGTTTCCCAGGCTCCCCTTTCGTTCTGGCGCACTTGTGGGATGGGCAAATAGACATTACAGTCAAGGAGCTGAAGGCGACGCCCAACCTCTTTATTCAGCACATGCACCTTCCTCGCAAGACTGCCGACGGGCGAACAGCCCTGGAACGGTTGATTGCTGAAGGATTGGCTGCTCAGATACTCTTCGGAAGTGACGTGACGAGTGATCATTCATCCCTGATCGCAGATCAGTTCCAATTCATCGCACGCCTCCGGGAACTGAAAGTGCCAGAATCCACGATTGATAGAATCATGTTCGCTTCGGCTAAAAGCATGGTTGAACGAGTTGCGAAGAGGACGGGGGCCTCCGGACCAGTGACCAGTGACCAGTGACCAGAGTGGGGAATGAATCGGTGAATCGGAGAGCCGGTGAATCGGAGTATCAGATTAAAAATGCCGACGACTAAAGACCGACTAATCAAATAATTAGTTGGAGTTCAAACTTTAGTTTGTCTTGGATTTTTATTTACTCTCGGATACTTGGGCACTTAATGCAGGAGTTATTGTGAAAAATGTAAACGTATCACAGCACAAAGAGAGATAATAACAGGAGCTGATAAATTGGAAGCGAAGCCGATTGAGATAACAAAAGAGGAGCATCTTGACTATCTTGAGTCGAGTTCCAAGCTAATGCTTTGGTTTGCGCGTGAATGGGAAAAAAGTCATCCAGAAGAAGACTTTGAGTCAATCGTCCGGAATCGCACCGACCTCTGGAGGAAGACAAGTTTCTATGCAGGGGGGCTCGATGGACCCATGACCGGATATTCTGAAGCGTGGATTGAAATGCTTCACAGGCTTTTGAAAGCATACAATGAAACAAGGGATGATTCCGATTCCTCCCGTTTTGAGGAAAACTGCGCTGCACTTCTTAGGCCATACTGGATTGGAAGGGTTGACAGGGATATCGCGGAAAATCCCAATGTCACTCATGAAGCAGGCTACCAGTGTGGAAGCCTGCGTTACAATCTGGCACCGGATAAAGACAATACTGCAAGAATAAAAATACATATCGCCAACGCGTGTTATCCCGGATCGCTGTTTGACGACAGTCTTTACCTTCCGGCTTGTCTCCTTGTGCTGACAACCCAGTGCGCCGACAAGTTCGGTGTCACTGAAATCGGCACCGGCACCTGGCTCAACTCAAATCCGAAATGGTTGGAGCTTTTTCCTGCGGATTGGGCGGAGAACATGAGTCAACCGAACGAGGACATCCGCTATCATTACGGCTTCTGGGGACAGTTCCTCACTTCAAGACGTACTTTCAACCACAAGCTCGGGGCAAAGTTCCGCCAGACAGGAAAAATGCCTTACGCACACCGTAAGTCATGGTGTTCGATATCATCGCTCAGGAAGCACCTCAAATCCAAGTATTTTTAGTATATTGTCAAGGAACATATAAATATAATTAATGGAATATCATGAGAACTATTGAAAAAATTAAAAGGTATATACTTAGGGAAAAGAAGCTCGGCCGTCTGAAGCCCGGTGACAGAATCCAGACTTACCACGAATTCATGAAAATGCTTGGAGGAAGCTTCGCAACTGTCCAGTCAGCCATGAAGAAACTTGAGGGTGAAGGCCTTGTCGAAATAAAGAACGGTGTAGGAGTCTATCTTTCAGGTTCATCGCCGCTTAACATAAAACTTTTCATGAATCCAAGCCATATAGATTTGGAAGTCATGAAGGAAATGATTATGCGCCGTGTCAACGACCAGAACCTTTATTTGAATGTCGAAGTTTTGGATCGCGGCTCGATTAATGGCTCTGAGATTCAGGAATGCAAACATCTTGGCGGAAATGAGAAAGTCTATATTGTCGAAGCGAATCCCGGACTTAATTTCAGCATTTCAGGGCTGGCCAATCTTCAGGATTTTGATGGTTTCGACGAGATGGCCGACGAGATCATTGACGCCCCTGTCATAGATAAAACCGTCTCTCTGCCGTTTTTTGCCGTCAACCATCTGATCGGGATGAACTTGAGACTTCTCGCAAAAGCCGGAGTTGATCCTGAAACCATCAGTGGCGAAGATTTCAGCTGGCATGAAAGCGTATTCAGGAAATGCCGTGAACACTCCGTGGTTCCGGCCGTCTCCTACTGGAACGAATATGAGTCATGGTGGGTCGTGTTCCTGAACTTTCTCCTATACTCAATGCTGTTGAAGGAGAAAAATATCATGCCTCCATATGACTGCAAGCCTGTCTATAACACCAGAAGCGGGCGCGAAGCGTTTAAAATCCTCTCCGGATTTGACTGGATAGACAGCAGTAAAGATAAAGACAACAGGCGAAAGCTATTCATGTACGGCGGCGCTGCTGTTTCCTTTGAAGAGGGTTCATGGTTTGCAGTACACTGCAGGGAAAGATCAAAGGAGCCGATTGAAAATTTCAGGCTTATTCCCTACTCTGCAAACGGCAGGAAGATCAACTATTTAAGGCTTGCATGCCTCCAGACATATCTGGCCGGTAATCTTACGCCTGACGAGAAGAACAGAGTTTTCGCCCTTCTTGAAATCCTTGTGTCAAAAGATTTCCAGACCGAGTATTGCGGCAAGACGGGTTTTCTTTCCGTGCGCAAAGACTTTAAATCTTCAGACTACGCATGGAACATCCGTCCCGATTTCGCAGCCTTTATCCCATCGGAAAGCGATATGGACATCTGGTATCAGCAGCATATGCCTGCAAGGTTCAGCAGCCTTTTAAGCGCATACTTTGACCTGTATAAATTTCACGGTGCGGATCTGGATCTTATGTTGAAATGCCTGGACGGAAAAATCATACCGGGGGCTGATTTCGCAATAAAAAATAAAAACTGTAAATAAGAAGATAGGCTTAAAATGGAAAAGCTTAAAATCCCGGCATGTAAGATATTTTCACTTAGAAAATATTTTACATTCATACAGTTTCTGCTTGCTCTAAGTGTCGGCATCTTTCCGTTTGCAGCATCTTCCGCCGATACTCCATCCGATTATTATTACAACCTGGACATGAACAATGTTGACACTGTTGAGGGCGCCACACGCTACGATACGACCGCAGGCGGGAATGGAAAGCCGGCCCTGATCGGTTTCAAGAAAAGCTGGTCCGCCAGCAAGCGCCTCCCGTTCAAGATCGGCCCCGGACGCGTTCGCGTCTACACCAGTCAGATTATGAGCGGACGCGATAAGAAGCAAATTGTAACCATCGGCGGCCAGACGCGCGAAGTGCTTCTATCAAAAGAGTTGAGCCAGTATCATCTGGCCGAGCTGGTTTTCGATCTCGAAGAGGCCACGGATCAGGTTTCATTTCGTTCTGAGAACGTTGCCGGGGTGGAGGGGCAGATGATATGGTACAAGACGATTTTCACCAATGCCCCGGACTGGAAATACTTTCAACGCGGCAAAGATAAATGGGGAATCCTGTATCAGCCGGCAATCCCAAAAAATCCGGCAGGAAATCTCGTCCCGAATTCCGGTTTCGAAGAAGGCTTGACGGGATGGGATGTGACGCCTTACCGGTCATGCGTAATGATGAAACCTTCGCTTCTCAATGCAAAGGCAGCCCACGGGAACTATTCGCTGGACGCCGGAAAAATGCAGTTTTCCTCAAGGTGGTTCGTCCTGAAAGGCGGACTCAAGTACTCGCTCAGCCTTTTTCTTTGCGACGAAAACACAGAGCCTCTGACGATCAGTGTCGAGACCCGCAGCAGCCAGGACGACAGTGTGAAAAAAATAGCCGAATTCAACACCAAGGATGCAGGCTCTTCGTCTGTCAAAGGCTGGAAGCGTTTGGCTGCGGGGTTCGAAACCTTGCCGGACGAACAGGTGTTAAACGGCCATTACCGTATCGCATTTGAAAAAGTGAAGATGCCCGACACTGAGATGAAATACTTGAAGGAAGGCGGTAAAGCGGATAAGCCCCTTCTTATCGACTCTGTCCAGATCGTCGAGGGGGATGACAAGCCGTACGGGCCTTTCGGTGGGATCGAGGCGAATTTCATTTCGCCTGTCACGCAGGGAATCTTCAACATAGGCGAGCCTTCCAGCATCCAATTCAACCTGTACAAAAAAAACGGTGTGGAGCTGAAGAAATGCTCCTTCACCATATATGACTACTTCGACCGCGTAGTCCAGGGAACTAGGAATATTGACTGCGACAACAGCAAAGAAAGCTTTCATAAGGAAATGCCTTTCAATACCGGCCGGGCCGGTTTTTTCCGTGTGCGGACACAAATGGAATACACCTGTGACGGACAGTTCAGATCACGGTGGAACGACTTTTTCTACAATGTCGTCCATCCGGTAAAGCCACGTGAGAACCGCAGGGAGAAAAGCCTTCTGGGGGCCTACTATGTCAAAGCGCCTGAGGGTCCTTACAGTTATGCCGATATTGCAGGCAGGTTCGGTTTTTTCGAGTTCAACACCTTGGGACATCAACTTATGCGGTGGAACGCAAACATATCAAAAGGGGCAACAGCCGAAAAACCGGAATATGACTGGAATTCAGCCGACCGCGAAATAGAGGCCTTCAGATCGGCGGGTATATCGATCACTGTCAACTTCCATGTGTCCAACAACAGCTATCAGCCCCCCAAGATATTCCAACTGCCGAAAGACGCAAAGCAAGACTTCTTCCAGTTGAACGGCACCCGTCATGGAGGAGAGAAGTTCAAAGCCTCCGCATGGCTCGATTACGTTAAGCAGTTTGTTTCCCGCTACAAAGGAAAGATTGGCAAGTATGTAGTAGAGGATGAGCCGGAAAGCTACTTCACCAAGGAGGAATACGCGCGATTCTATCTTGCTACCTACAAGACCATAAAAGAGGCAGATCCGGCAGTCCCGGTCTTCTTTGACGCATACACAGCGAAGTTGCCGATGATCAAGGCATTGGATGCCATCACAGACAACAAGGCGCATGAATTTATGGACGGTGTTCACGCATATCTCGACAACAATCACAGCGGGCTTGTCAGCAATAAGGCGGCGTTGGAATTCCGTAAATGGCTTCATGTTCATAAGATGCCGCTGGTGACGGCCACCTGTTATTCCAATGCATGCCGTCATGATGATGAAAACCCGACAGGGATTCCGTTCCAGGACCCTGAACGCGACTCGGAGGCCCGCAGTGTGCAATATCTGCTTGACGGAGTAATATGGGGGCAGTCGAACTGCTTTTACTACTACTACGGTGTTCATCCCGGTTGGGCTAATGGGGGAACCATTTTTGACGATTTGGGCCGTGTAAAACCGGTTTTCCATTTTTACGCTGCAGCCAACCACCTGATCGGCGGATTCACTAAGACCGAGTCAATTGACGACTTCGATAATTTCCGTATCGGACTTGTCGAGACCGCTCCAAACAAAGGGGCGATGCTCATTTACAGTGTTGACGGTAAGATCTACGATTTAAAACTCAAGGCCGCCGGTATCTCAGCTGTGCTTGATGGATTTGGAAACCCGGTCGATGGTTGGAAGCGGGAAGACGGGGTCAGTTACCACGTCTCAAGGCATCCTCTCTATCTACTCCTAGACGATTTGGATGCTGTTCGGAAAAACGTAGGAGCAATCCAGTTCAAAGAGAAATTGCCGGTGAAAGTTGTTTGCTCAAAGTCAAAAGACGGGATTGTCAGGGCAAAAATATCTATTTCGTCAGATGCCCCTCTGAGCGCAGAGATGGAGACGGCAGTAAATGTATTCAACCCAGACAAGAAGCGTCGAGTGAGTTTTGTGAAAATCTCCGACACGTCATATTCGCTGGAAATCCCCATGATTGAGACGCCGAAGACGCTGCGCCTCAACCTTGCGACAAACTTTGGTGACATTTCGGCTGAATATCCTGTCAGTTCGGAATAATACATAGTGCGAATTCCGCAATTCGCAGAAGATGAAGTTTGAGAATTATGTGAATGCATTTTACGATTACTAATCGTCTAGAAATAGAATAGAGACCCCAACGGGTTTACCCCGTTGGTGAAAGAGATTGGGAGGCTAGTGAGATTGCGAGCTAGCCTCACCCAATCTCTTTCACCAGCGACACAAGGTCGCTGGGGTCTAAATTAAGGGAACCTCTAAAAATTCGCATGTGGAGCGTTGCGGAAGATTTTTGAAAGCTCAAAAAGAATTTCTGAACGGAGGCGTATCTGTAGATACGCCGAGAGAGGAATATTCTTTCTTGAGCCAAAAAGATTCGCAACCCGAAGGGAGACTGAATCTTATGAATTTCAGCGTTGTCGTAAAACTGCTTACATACCACTTCGGGTATGCTCGCAATTTTCCTCCTAGCTGCCTGTTCATAATCTCCTGTCTCGCGCCATATGCCAATTTTTAGAGGTTCCCT
>CAZION010000116.1:0-21310 GCA_964540865.1 uncultured Victivallis sp. | reverse complement strand
GATTGGCTTCGAAGCAGGAAATCTGCTGAAGGGTGGCGGCGATCACCGATGGATAACCCAGGCGTCGATGCCAGGCCGTCAGTCGCGAGGGGAATTCGAGGGACAGCAGGAGGTAAAAGGCGCCACCCCGATCGCCAAGTCGATCAATGAGCATGGGAATTCCCCAAGGCACTCCATTTTCCGGTGCCAGAAAGACCCGCCAGTGCAGATACCAGGCGAACGCGCTCAGGGCCGGATCGCCGGCAACCTGCGTCGCCATGTCGGCCAGTAGCGCATCGCGGTCCTCCGGCAAACCAGCCTCCTCGCGCCGACCGGAAAGCGTGGACAAGTCCAGAAAAGGCAGAATCCCGGGGCTCCTGGCGGCCATTGCATCCGCCCAGAACGGCGGATTTCCGCCATAGGCGTTGGGCTCCCCTATGGCACTAAGCACGGCTTCTGCACTGGACAATACCGGGTTCATTTCACCGCCCGGGTGGCCGTGGCTGGGAAAACCTCCCGGCTGTGACAGGACTGTCCCGCTTCCCAGGATACGGGCTGGTCCTTGCGCGGCTGCTTATCCCACCCAGTAGTCACAAGATGGGCTGATAGGAATTTTGATTTCATAATGAGAGCGACTATAGCTTGGGACATCGGTCATATTTCCATATTCATGGCAGCGCGAACTTCTGAAAGGGTTTTTTCAGCTACGCTTCTGGCTGAGCTTATCCCGTTTCGCAAAACAGATCTGACATATTCCCTGTCCGCGGCAAGCTCGTTCCTTTTTTTCCGAATCGGTGCCAGATAGTCATTGATACGTTCTGTCACAATCTGTTTCAACTTTCCGCTTCCTGCATCCCCTATTCCTTCTGCAATTTTTTCAGGCGGCTCGTTGCTTGCCAAGGACGCCAGGAGAAGCAGGTTGCTTACTTCTGGACGCGTAGACGGATCATAGGTTATTATGCGGTTTGAATCGGTTTTCGCTTTTTTTATCAGGTTGGCGGTCTCTTCCGGAGTAGCCTTCAGCATAATGGCGTTGTTACGGCTCTTGCTCATCTTCTGGATACCGTCAAGGCCAAGTATTACCGGAGCTTCGCTTAGCAATGCCTCCGGTTCCCGGAACACAGCTTTTCCTGAAGCATAGTGCTGATTGAATCTCCTGGCTATGGTTCTGGTAAGTTCGATATGTGGAAGCTGGTCTTTTCCCACTGGGACAACCGTAGTTTTACAGAAAAGAATGTCGGCCGCCTGATGTACCGGGTATGTGTACATTCCGGCATTTATCTTTTTCTGTCCTGAGGCGATAATCTCCTCTTTGACGGTAGGGTTACGGTCAAGTTCCGCATTTGTGACAAGGGTGAGGAAAGGTATCAGAAGCTGATTGAGTTCGGGTACATGACTGTGCGGGAAAATGTGGGTGAGCCCACTGTCGGGATCAAGGCCGCATGCAAGATAGTCCAAGGTCAGCTCGACAACATTTTGAGATATTGAGTCAAATGTGTCACGGTCTGTAAGGACCTGATAGTCGGCAATGACTACAAATGTTTCGACACCTAACTGCTGAAGACGCACCCGATTCTTGACCGAGCCGAACAAGTGCCCGACATGAAGACTGCCTGTTGGGCGGTCACCTGTCAAAAGAATATGGTTTTTGGGATTTTTCAGCAAGTCCTTTTCAAGTTCACTGCTCCTTTTCAGAGAAGCGTCAAATGTCCCGTAGCTAATTTCCGATTGATTTGTCAATTTAATATCCTTTCATTATTATCCTGATTTCAAGTTTAACATATCATGTCAATCCTGTAAATCCTGTCAGAAAATATTCCAAATTTATTTTTATCCCATTGCCTAAAGGGAACCTCTAAAGTGTCACTTGAAATATTTTTTGAACACCTCAGAAACCCCCTTGTTGTCTATGACATCTTTGGTGCCGCAAACTTGAATGCTGAGACAGCCGTTTTCAATCATTGTATTCAGTTCCATATCCACGCGGCTTGCATCTTTGACCGGGAACTGTCCGGGCTTGTCATAATATCCAATCATGCCAACTCCCTGCTGGCGCTGGTGGTACTTTTTCGCACTTTCCGAAATGATTTTGCTGTATTCGGCGATTTTCTCCTTTGGCCAGAGAGTATACCAGGCCGCGGTTTGACCGCAAAAATCAATATTCAGGCGGTTGCCGTATAGGGGTTCAGGAACAAAAACCGGCCAGATATGGATACTTGTCTTGATCCCTTCTTTCTTTGACCGCACATAGTCCGCCAGATAATTTATATAATCAACCAATGTGTCGCGAAAGAAAGTGACCTCGGCTTCGTCTTTTTTCAATTCCGGATGCTTGTTGCCGTATTCCGTCAACAGTATTTTGCAATGTTCACAGTGACAGCGGCGATAATCCTGATAACCGAAACCGTCAAATGCTATTCCCTCAAGTCCCGGCACGGATACAATATCGTCAATTAACGGCTTAAAGAGTTCGCGGGCCTCCAGATTATTAAAGCAGATGATCCTAGTTCCCAAAACTTCATTTGTCATCTTTGGTTCACCGCCAAACTGATATGGTATAATGTACAGGTTCTTCCCTGCCATGATGAATTTACATGCGGCCTCTTCGTCATCGGTCATGACTTGCCACGGAACAGGACGCTCAGGGTAGCGTTTGCTCCAAAGGGTTCCTATAGTGCCCATTGGAGTGATGCAGGAGAATATTTTGATGTTATGGTTTTTCCCTGCTTCAACCGCTTTTTTGAGGGAAACCGGATCGGCTGACCCAATCAACACATCGAAGCCGACCGCTTCAGCATCTGCAATGAACTTGTCGAGGTTCTTTCCGTCGATCCCCCAGCCTGTCAACGTGACGGTTTTACTGTCATCGGCAAACCCGCCGGAAACCGCCAATGAAAAGATAATTGTAAGGTAACAGAGAATTTTGCAGGTCATCAGTAGATCTCCAGTCTGTTAATATTAAACCATATTTATAGTTTCTCGGATAAATAATCAAATTGTTTTTCTGAAAAACTATTTACGTAATATATTGAGCATATGAATAATGCAAGAATGAAAATACGAAATGCCACATTGAGGGACTGCACCCAGATACATCGGCTGGCATCATTGCCCGGACTTGCCAACCCTGAAGGTAAAGCTCCTGGGTTGTTCTGGATAAAATCATTTGTGCAGGAAAAACAGTACGCGTATGTGATAAAGGACAAGAGCCAAGTTGCCGCATTCCTGGTCGGAGAGAGAACCTGCGGTGATCTCGGAATGATATGGATGATTGGTGTTGACGAACGGTACAGGAACATGGGATTTGCAAGAACGCTCATGGAGCATGCTGAGACTGAGATGAAAGCAAACGGGCTCCGCGTCATAATCGCATACGGATACACAGTCAATCCAATAGTGAAGCACATGTTTGAGAGCCTGAAATACAGGGGTGGCAACACATATACCGAATACATAAAATTCCTGGCAGACCGCAAGTGATGGAGGTTGAATTGGCTGACCCTGCTTTTTCTTCATTTAAATACAAAACTCTTTCCTTTAATCTCGAAATGTGTTATTTTATACGGTTTAGAGACTCAATTAGTGGAAAATCAGAATAAAACAGGCGGGGCTCCCATGCTTAACGGACTCAGGAAAGAAATTGACAACATTGATGAGAAAATAATAAAGCTGATCAATGAGCGCTACAAGCACGTCATCGAGATCGGGCATCTGAAGAAGAAAACTTCCCACGAAATATATGTGCCGGAGCGCGAGAAGGCCCTGATTGACAGGCTTGATAAAATCAACAAGGGCCCGATGACACCCCAGGCAATGAGGGCAATCTACAGGGAGATAATGTCAGGCGCAATTTCCCTGGAGAAACCGCTCAGGATCGGATTTTTCGGACCCGAAGCTTCATTCACACACCTTGCCGCGCTCGGAAAATTCGGACACTGCGCCAGCTATGTCGCGAAAGCGAGCATATCCGATGTTTTCAATGACGTTGAAGCCGGACGCATAGACTACGGTGTTGTCCCGATTGAGAATTCGACAGAGGGCGCCATAAACCACACTCTTGACATGCTTATCAATTCATCCGTCAAGATATGCTCTGAAATCAATATGAGAATCCACCACAACCTCCTTTCAAAAAGCGGGATGAAGAACATAAAGAAGGTTTACAGCCACGCACAGGTCCTGGGTCAGTGCAGAAGCTGGCTGCAGGAACATTTGCCCGGTGTTGAAATCGTTGAATCCTCAAGTTCTACAAAAGCCTCTAAGATTGCGGCCGAAGAGAAATATTCCGCGGCAATTTCAAGTTCGCTTGCAAGCGAGCTGTACAAGCTGGACATAGTTGCCGACAACATCGAGGACAGTGCCGACAACACCACCCGTTTCATGGTGATAGGACAGCAGGAACCGCGTCCCACCGGGGATGACAAGACTTCAATCTGCTTTGCGATCCGGGACAGGGTTGGAGCCCTTTACGATTCCCTTCTGCCTTTCAAAGACGAGAAGATAACACTTACAATGATTGAGAGCCGTCCGTCGAAACGCAAAAACTGGGAATATTATTTCTTCCTTGATTTCCTAGGCCATGCCGAAGATCCGGCCCCTCTGAGGACTCTCGAAAAACTCAAGGACATGTGTCAGTTCGTAAGGATTCTGGGCAGCTACCCGAGATCCAAAGACATGCTCTAAGATTTTACCGCAGAGAACGCCGAGGTTAAGACGCAGAGGGCGCGAAGAAGAATTGCTATCGGAGATGATTAACTCTGCGAACTTCGCGGTTCTTCACTTTGCGAGCTTTGCGGTTAGGGTTTAATGCTTTTACCGCAGAGCGCGCAGAGACAAGAGAAGACGCAGAGGACGCGGAGATAAAGAAAAGAATATGACAGAAAACGAGATATCAGAGAAAGTAATAGCATCTGCTATAAGAGTTCATTCAGCCCTTGGCCCAGGTCTTCTCGAATCGGCTTATGAAGAATGTCTTTTTTATGAGATTGCAAAACTAAACTTAAAAGTTGAAATATGGTATAAAAAGAGTTGCAAATAAACTTTAAACTCTGCGAACTTCGCGGTTCTTCACTTTGCGACCTTTGCGGTTAAGATTTTATGCTTTACCGCAGAGAGCGCAAAGGAAAGAAAAGACGCAGAGAGCGCAAAGGGGAAATAAACTATGTCATTATTAAAACACATCAATCCACATGTCATGAAAGTCACTCCTTATCAGCCTGGAAGGCCGATAGAGGAGGTCGCCCGCGAACTCGGGCTCGATCCAGACGAGATTATAAAACTAGCCTCGAATGAGTCTCCACTGGGGGTGTCTCCGAAGGCGGTTAGGGCGATGAAAAAAGCCTGTGTTGAAATGCACAGATACCCTGACGGCGGCGCGTATTATCTCAGACAGAAGATATCGAAACACTACGGATTTCCTCCGGATCATTTCGTTTTCGGCTGCGGCTCCAATGAAATAATTGAGTTTATCGGACACAGTTTGTTTTATCCGGGAGCTTCGGCTGTAATGAGTGAAAAGGCTTTTGTCATTTACAAGATTATCTGTGGAATGTTCGGAGCCGAGGCCGTAGAAGTTCCGATGAAGGGGCTGACCCATGATCTCAAAGCCATGCTTGATGCAATCCGACCGGACACAAGAGTTGTATTCATCTGCAATCCGAACAATCCAACCGGAACAATGGTTAGGGAAAAAGAAGTTTCAGAATTCATGCGCAAAGTTCCAGAAAATATTCTTGTCGTATTTGACGAGGCCTATGCGGAAATCGCATACAAGAGAATGCCGGACACGCTGTCATATGTCAAACAAAACCGCAACGTGATCGTACTCAGGAGTTTTTCAAAAGCCTACGGTCTTGCCGGACTCCGCGTCGGCTACGGGATTGCAAAACCGGAAATAATTAATGCTCTTGAAAAATCGAGGCAGCCTTTCAACGTCAGCAGCATGGCTCAAATAGCCGCTGCCGCCGCGCTGGATGACCAGGGATTTGTCAGACGTTCACGCAGGACCTACAAAAAAGGAGCCGAACTGATCATGAAAACCTGTTCGGAAATGGGACTGGTATTCGAGCCGCCTGTGGCGAATTTCATTCTGATCAAAGTTGGGAACGGGATTGAAGTCTTCAACGAGCTCCAGAAAAAGGGAGTTATAGTCCGGCCCATGTCCCCATATAATCTTCCGGAATGGATCAGGGTTTCAATAGGAACTGAAATGGAGAACATGAAGTTCCTTAACGCTTTGAAAACTATAGTCCATCCCTAAGGAAGCCTAATTCTCTATTCTGTCCCTGCCGTTGCCCTTAGCCTTAGAGAGGGCAGAATTCGCCTTGGCTATCAACGCGTCAGAATTTTCCTTGAAATCAAATTCTGTCACACCGAAGCTTGCGGTGACCGACATTCCTGAAGGAATTACGTCAAGTGGCGTTCTATTGACGGCACCCCGGATACGCGCAGCAACAGCAAGACCTTCATACGTGAAAGCGCCGGGCAGCAAAATTAAGAACTCATCGTCACCGTAACGGCCAAGCGTATCATATGGCCGCAATTCCGCTTGTATTCTCTTCGCAAGCTCCTTCAGCACGGCATCACCGATATTATAGCCATATCTGTCATTTAATTTTTTTAAGGAATCAATATCTATCATGATGATGCCAAGCGGGGTTTTCTCCCTTCCGGACCTCAGAATCTCCTTCTCAAGAATTTCACAGACCGCCCTCCGGGTTAAAACACCAGTCAAAGCATCCATATCAGAAAGGACAAAGTTCTTATCCTTGGCTCCCATAAACTGGTGCTGCAGTTCTATGATGCGTTGTCCGGCCCGGATGCGGACGCTGAGTTCACGTGGATCAAACGGTTTAAAAATATAGTCGTCCGCTCCAGACTCCATTCCAGTTACCAGGTCTTCCCTGTCTGTTTTATCGGTCAACAGCATCATATATGTGTAATAACCTGTTCCGGACTCGCACTGGCGTATTTTCCTGCATACTTCAACACCTTCCATGCCAGGCATCATCCATTCCAGTATTGCAATCTGCGGTGCGGATCCAGAATTGAGTATATCCCAGGCTTCAGAACCGGATCCCACCGACAACACCTCATATCCCCATTTTGAGAGCAGGGATTCAAGCATTTTCCTGTGAGTAAGATCATCTTCCGCTATCAGTATTTTCATCATATTCCCGTTTTTTTTCAATTGAAAAGCGTAAAAATACGGATTGGATATAAATCCTATTTCCTATCCGATATCTTCTGTGGATTTTCGAGGAGATGTATGATTTTAGTGACAAATTCCTTATAGGCTTTACTCAGTTCTTCGAGTTGTTTTCCCTCCTTATTGAAAGTGGCCACTTCAATCTTTATTTTGATTTCAGCAAGCTTAAAGAGGCTCTCAGATACATTCTTGTACCATAGGATGGAAATTTTTGTATTGGGCTCTATTCTGGGATATTTGGAGAAACTGGCGAATTTATTCGAATAACTCGTAATCAAAGTAACGGGAACCGGTTCGCTTTCCTTCTCTTTCTTGAGTTTATCAATAACCTTCATGACAACTTCTTCAACATCATACTTATCAATTTCTTCATCATTATCAAACACATTACTCGATGCTTGTTTAGGTGCAGTCGACACCGTACCGGGAGAAGCCGTGTTTCTCTGCTGAGCGGAAAGAAAGAAAGGGAGAAAAACGCTAAAGAGGATAATGATAACTACCTTGCTGAAAACCATATTCATCATTCCTCCAGATATTCCATCTTTATTATTGTGCATTTTTTTGTTATTGGATCCCTATACACATCAGCGCGTATTTTCTGCTCCGCCATTATCTCGTCCGCATATTGAGTATATTTGCCAAAGCCTGCGGAATCTATTTTTTCCGAGATGTCAGTGTCAGTCATATCACCATCCCCATTTATATCAGCACCCAGGGCTACTTCACTCGCCTTGGAAGTTGGAGTACATATCCCATTCATGTCCAGATCTTTGTAAAACGTCCCAGGCCCAATGTCCTTTATGCTCTGTGCCATGACAATGATTGTAAAATAGCCTGTCGGAGCAACGGTAGTCAAATTGATTATTTTTCCGATTATCTCTTCTTTAGTCCTGTCGGTTGTCTGGCCGGATCTATTTCTCAATGTAGCCGCTCTTGCAACATTTGACCTTGTTTTGAAAGTCGAACTCTTGGATTTAATATCATTGACTATTGCAATCACATCCGCATTTGTAAGAGCCGTGCCCCCGGTTCCGGGAGTTAAATATGGAGCACCCACCTTTATTTTCTTAAATAGGGCGCTTAAGACGCCATAGCCTGCGAGACCACTCGTATCATCACTTTGCAGATTCAGGTTGACCTTCTGTTTGCTTTTAACATTTGGGGTCATTTTTATCTGGTCAAGGATATTCGCATCTCCTCCGTTGACAATTTCCAGATTCGAACCGCCGGTAGAATCCGTGTAAAGACCTCCTCCCATATTGGGATTTACACCGGCCGCCTTACTGCATTCTTTTAAATTTATAGTCTCCCACCTAGCACCCCTGTGAATATTCCCGATCTCCCATGGTGACAGCATTGCAGCATTACGGATATATGACGTCGAAAGTGTTGTGGGAGTCAGGGTTGACTCCATATCCCCGTCTGCTGCAAAAGTAACCCCCCCATTTACTGCATCCTTGGTACCAACAGAGTTTCCCCCGCTAGCGGCATTACCATATTCAGCTTCAGATGAAACAGTTGCCGCTGTTGCAGGCAACCGACAAGAAGCGCTAGCGGTGGCCCAGTCGCCGTCATTCAGATTCTGTCTGGGATCATTCGCCTGATACGAGAAACAGCAACTTCTCGTTGTTTCTCCTTCTATCGAACCGGGCTGTGTGACAAGAACTGGAATTATTTCCGAAAAACCGCCGTCATAATCAGGTTTAGCGAAATCCGCAAATACACCATTATACATGAGCCGCGCCCTTTTGATCTGCACCTTGACATTCGTCACAGTCGCATCAGCATTATTTTTAACCTTTTCGCCTCCAACATTATTCACTGAAATTGTCGAGATAAGTGTCATTTTATAATTGTCGCCTCCCACAGCCGAAAGAGTTTTCGCTCCATCGGCAAGAGAAGTAGAATCAGTATCTGTAGAGCCACCGCTATTCTTCCAAGAGTAAGTAACGGAACCATCAAGGATCTCGAATGTAGCCGTACTGGAAAGATTCGTGCCTAAGGCTTTATAAATATTTGCAATCTCACAATAGACTGTAAAGATAAAATCGTAGCTGTTCGCTTGTTTTTTCTTACCTTGCTTGTCAACCGTAGCAGTACATTCAACCTTGACTCCTATTTCGTTTATGTAAGGGGTAATTTCATTACCGGTGTAAGTCGGATCGGTATCGCTGTTTCTTGTCACTTCGTGTTTTGTGGAACTTGTACCATCACTGAGCCCATCACAGTAATCAATAAGGTTTGCGGCAATCTGGTTTCTACGGTCTCCCACGGTGGGAAAAGTACCTTTTAATGACTGATCATCAACGCCGGAAGCATTTTTCCCGAAATTGGCCAGCCATCTCAGGGCACCTCCATTATAAGTACCGACGCTAGCATCATATTTATCTGCGGCGACTGGTGCGGCGAGAATCTGTGCTACAGTACGAGTATCCCAGTCAGTCCTGGCCAAATTGAATCTGTGATACAGTTCATTGGTATTCATGGTGTTATCACCGTTATCGTCAGCCCAGTAAGATTCCGTATCATCGTTCGCATCAATGACAAACCATTTCATGAAATTAGTTTTTGTGGTTGAGTTCGTGATCCCGGCAGTACTGAAAAGATTTGTAAAACTCACCCAGTTTCCATTATAAGTACCTGCCCCGGTTCCCACCTTGTTCATCTTATCGGCTATACTTGATGTAATGCTGGAATCCACAGACTGAAGATTGATTTCATCAACATCAACCCCTGGACGGGATTCCGTATTTAATTTTTCATCGACTCCGCTTTTCACCAAATCTCCCGGATCTATCCCGCTTCCGCCTGAAGCGCCTGATCCGGAACCGGATAAGGGAACAAATACGACTACATAGGCAACCCGTCCAATGATTTTATTCACGCCTCCATCATTAACCGTAACAAATTCCCAGTTTATGTCTGAATATGCGCTGTCCCATGTGAAAACTCCGGAACTTGTTGTGCCCGTATCTGTTGTTCCAAGTCTATAGAGCAAGTCAGTTCTGCCCCGGTTTTCAGTCGGCGATGACGGATGGGTTTTATCGTCACAATGACTATATGCGAAAACTGTTTCATCATATACTTGAAGAGTGCCAATGACTCTTTCCAATGTGGATTCGGCAAGCAGTCTGGCAACAGTACCCTGGACATTGGTGGCCGCACTCCTGCGTTGCGTAATTGATGTGGTTGCAAAGCCTAATGCCAGCACCAAGAGGACAGTTAGTATACCCAGTGTAAAAAGAAGGGCGATCCCTTTTTCACCATTCCCCTTTAAAATATGTCTTCTCACAATATTCATAATATGCTGCTCCCTGAGTATATGGTGTTTCGTTCTCCCAGGTATATCATTGTTGTAAAAGTCCTCTGATGCGCCTCTCGGAAAGATTTTGGACCGGCAGCATCGGAATTAGGATTGGCAATGTTCCCTCCCATGGCTTTCCATTTTGTCCAGGAAGCCCTGTCAAGAAGGACAATTTCAATTCCTATTGCGAAAGGGAAAGGTGTGGACTCAGCGGTACTTAAACTGCTATAACTGTAAACACCAGTGGCAACCATGTCTTGAACCCTGTTGCTGTAACACGTGAATTTCAAGCTGACAACATATGGCACGACATAATTGAAATCCTGTGAACTTTTATTAGCGGCAGCAGTGCCACCGAGTATTTCCTTGAATACCTTATATACCCTTTTCGAGTCACCGTCGCTCCTGGGAAATAATGCAAAATTATATTTATTGAGGGGATTATTCTTGTTATTTGCATCAGTGGCATCAAGACAGGAGGCGCCTGTAACGCTCCTCACAAGCCATCCAGGCTTAAGAGCCGTTTCATTTCCCAAATCATCTGGGGTTATTGTTCCCTCACTCCTCGCATACTTAACTTCCCTTATTAAGTTTGCTCCGTCGGCTGCATCCCCCACGCTCGTTGCGGAAATAAAACTGATTCTGCTGTCGGATTCATGCCAGAAAGGATATATGCCTTTTGTTGAATTTTCATCATTGTATAATGCCGCCTGCAAATCCCTGCTCATTAAATCCATTGCGATTCTCGCATTTTCATAAATCTCGGCATTGGCCGATGAAGCCATCCAGGCTTTCTGCGCAGCGCTGAAGAAAGACAGCATAAGCACCATCATAACGGTGAGAATACCCATGGCCAGGATCAATTCAAGCAATGTGAATGGCTTATATTTCTTCATGGCACAAGCGGTCGCCCTATTATAGTTTCGGTTTAAAAAGTTCAAAATAGAAAAATCTTTTCGTTCTCTTGTCATAAGGCTTTTCAATCGGCCAACTGAATTCAATATTAAGGCCGCACGCCTCGGTATACTCGGGAGAATCATATTTCCACGTGGAACCGACATAAATCGGGGACACTATCCTGGTCTTCCATATTCTCACAGCCGCCTTAAAGTCGTTCGTGCCGGAATAAATACGATATAGCCCGGGGGTTATACTGCTACTATAGAGATTTGTCACTGTTGTTTCAGTCCAATCTGTCTTTGAAGGATCCACAGTGTCAACCGCCGCTATAGAATCAGGTTTTGACGTGAGGATCGCACCTATTGCAGCAGTCCATTGGTTGTCTATATCGCTTTGTGTTTTAGCGGCTGGCGGCGTGGACGTGTCCATCCTTGAAAGAAGCTTTATGTAGGACAAGAAAAGCTGGGAGGAGTCGTTGACATAATTTTCACCTACTGCATCCCGGATTGAATTAAACCCGACTGGGAACAGGGACAATACGCCGACCAGACCCAAGCTTACAATGCCAATTGCCAGCGTAACTTCGATCATGTTGAAATATTTCCGTGAAACGCGAAAATACGATCTCATATGCATTGTGCTATTCTGCGCCATAGGTCACTCTTCCGGTATATTGGTCTATGGTAATGTCAATCCAATTTTTCGGGTTGGTGGATACCAGACTTGTAAAGCTATATGTTGATTCTGAGACAGCCACATATCTTGATCCGCTCGAACCTGCAAGTTTACCGTTAGGTCTAAACACTATGGCTCTGACATTGTCCACAGAAGCATAGGCTGAACTAATCTCAGATAACTTAACGTTCTTGACCTGCTCAAAGGGAAATTTCGCAGGGTTTAAGAATGTACCTGTACCATCGGCGTTGCCGGAATGTGCGGCTCCATTGATATGATTTATTGCGGCTCCGGTAGGAAGGAAACCCCAATTTTCAGAAGGAATCCACCTGATGAAAGTAAAAATGTAAGGTGGTGGAACAGGGGGACTGCTGCTTGGTATTTGATCGTAAGTCGAGGAAACGACGCATAGTTTGTAGCTTCTGAAAAGGTAATTATCAGGAAGGTCCGCGTCCGGCATGAGGAGTGCGACATACTGACGGTTGTTTATTGCGTAACCCCTGGCTGTCCCCAGTTTGCCTGAAAGGGTTCTCGCTGCTACCTCAACTCCCCCTCCTTTCGCAATTTTCTCAAACGCAGGCAGAGCCATGAAAAGGAGAATGGCCATCAATCCCATCACTGCAAGGATCTCGACAAGGGTGAAGCTCCTCTGCACTTTGCCGGTTTCTTTGGTTGCGTTATCAGCTGACATTAATTAAACCCCAACTTAATAACTTTATTGACGGGATTACGGGATAATAAAGAATCTCCTGACGGCCATCCCATTCCCACCGCAAGCAACGGGGCATTACGGACGCCCTCCCTCTCCTCGCGGCGGGCCGGAGATTCTTTATAACAAAAGATAATCAAAACTATCCTGTTATCCCGTCGAACCCCGAGTCAAACTATATTGCAAATTGTATTTGAATTCAAGGCAAGCTCTGAAGATTCACGCCCGGAGTTTTTGCGGAATATTTTTAAAAAGCCAGCCTTTGCCTATTGCATATTATGATGTAAATTCACATGAAATGGATGATTGGTATTTTCCCTTAACTTGGATGCTTTGCCGCAAGATGCTTATTTAAGACTAATTTTAGCGGAGTTATTGTACATGAACATCCTTCTGATAGTAAAAGATCCGGATGTAGGCCGCAAAGTCAATGATTTCCTCCTAGGAATCATTGACAAGGACAGCCGGGTTTTACCTTCAGACTCCGTTTCATCCGCGTTAGAAATGCTTTCCCGCATGAAAATAGACGTTGTGCTTATCGACCTCAACACTCCTGTAAAGTCGGATTCGGACATTCTTTTAAAGATAAAGTCCCAATTTCCTTTCATGCCCTTTGTAGCACTTACTTCCTTCGACGATGTCGAATTCGATATCAGCGACTGCGGAATAGAAGCAAGCACCTTCCTCTACAAGCACAAGTTGAACGGCAAAATTCTCCTGAAATCATTATCCGGGGCAATAGCGCATCGGAAAATCACCTCACAGCTTGAGGCCCATAGGATTGAACTTGAACGTTCAAACAGGGATCTTGAAAAATTTTCATATGCAGTCTCCCACGATCTCAGGGAACCGTTGCGCTCAATCTCAGGATTCATCCAGCTTCTTTCAAAACGCTATCGCGGCTCTCTCGATGCAAATGCGGATCATTATATAGAACGGCTTAATTCCGCCGCCAGCAGGATGCAGGATATGATTACCAGCATCCTAGATTATTCCAAGATAAGCACCAATCCCGAACCGTTCAAGCTTGTCGACTGCAATGAAATCCTTAAAAACGCCCTAGGCAATATCGAGGTTGCAATAAGCGAATCCGGAGCAAAAATCACATACGACCCAATGCCTTCCATTTATGCTGACCCCCTCCAGCTCCAGCGCGTATTTCAGAATCTCATAGCCAATTCCATAAAGTTTTCTTCAAAAGACAAAAACACACCCGTGATTCATGTAGGAGTGGACGAAAAGGATGATTTTTACGAATTTTATGTGAAAGACAATGGAATAGGGATTGATTCAAAATATTTTGAAAGGATATTCATAATATTCCAGAGACTTCACAATGATGCCGTATATCCCGGCCACGGAGTAGGTCTTGCCATATGCAAGAAAATAGTGGAAAGACATGGCGGAACAATGCGGATAGTCTCGGCGCCTGGAAAAGGATCAACATTTTATTTTTCAATATCGGCAAAAGGAAAGGAAACCGTCAATGTCAATTGACCCGGAAAAAAATAAGATCATTCAGGTATTCATGGTTGAAGACACCATAGACGACATAGAACTTACACTTGAAGCCTTTAAGGAAAGCAACCGTGAATTTAATGTGAATGTAGCGCAGGACGGCGTTGAAGCGTTGAAGTACCTCAGGCAGGAAGACGAATTTGCGCACCGTCCTCATCCGGATCTGATTCTGCTCGACCTCAACATGCCCCGCATGAACGGTTTCGAAGTCCTGGAGGAAATACACAAGGACGAGAAACTCAAAAATATCCCGGTTGTCGTATTGAGTATCTCCCAAAGCGAAAATGATATGGCAAAAGTCAAGAACCTTCACGCAAAAGCCTATATTGTGAAGCCTACCGGGCTGGATGGTCTTTTTGAGATAATTAAACGGCTGGTCGCAATTGTCGATGGAAATGAATAATCAAGGAGGCGTTTATGTTAAATTTTCACATCAGTCCCGCTGAGACTATGGCAAAGGATCGGGTACGTGAGACCCAGGTGCTTGCCCAGCAGGCTTCCTCTGAAAACCAGAAATTGAAGGATGACATTCATCATCTCTCGATAATTGTGGAAGCGATGTGGGCCCTTCTCAAAGCCAAAACAGGCACATCCGACGAAGACCTCAGAAAGCAAATAATAGAAGTCGAATTTGAAAAGGCGAAAGCCTATACAAATATGACCGTCAAATGCAGAAACTGCTCCCGTCCCGTTTCAATCAAAACCAAAACATGCCTGTTCTGCGGCGAAAAACTTGAGACCAAGGAAATATTCTCACTGTAGTTTTACGTTTAAATAATGAAATTATTTATCTGAAAAACTATGGGACGAACAAATTTCCTCAGCTTGATTCTCCAGCAATGCCGGATTATCTTCCGTCAATTATGAAAAACAAAACTTCCCCCAATAAAACGGTTGCAATAATAGGGTTCGGCCTTCTCGGAACTTCTCTTGGAATGGCGTTGAAGGGCGGGAAATATATCCGGGTCGGATGGAGCAGGAGACCTGAATCCCGGACCCAGGCTTTGAAAACCAATGTTGTTGACAAAGTTTTCGAAAATCCAGAGGATGCGGTTTCGAATGCGGACCTCACCGTGATCTGCCTGCCGGTTCCGATGATTATTGAATTTTGTGCGAAATTCGCAAAATCCTGGAGAAAAGGTGCGATAGTCACAGATGTCGGAAGCGTGAAGGAGAAAATCGTCAGGGCAGTTTCCCCGGTCTTGGATAGAAACGGTGTTTTCTTTATAGGCAGCCACCCGATGGCTGGTTCTGAACAGAGCGGAGCTGAAGCTGCTGAAGCCGACCTTTATGAAGGTGCAATGGTCTTTCTTACGCCCTCGTCAAAAACTCCAGTCAAAGTTGTAAAAGAAACCGCGGATCTGTGGAAATCCGCCGGAGCCAGAACACTAGAAATCGACAGCAGAAAACATGACATGACAGTAGCACACACAAGCCATGTCCCCCATATTCTTGCTACAATACTCACATTGACCGCCCTTGGAGACGGCAAAACAAGATCACAACGGGAAACCGGCTGCGCTGGCGGCTTCCGTGATACGACAAGGATCGCTTCATCTGCTCCACAAATGTGGAGGGAGATCATTGAAAACAACAGGGACGCCGTCCTCCGAACTATAGGTGAATTCGAAAAGAACCTGAAGAGCTTCAAGGAGAACATCAGAAAAGCTGAATATTCAAAACTCGAAGAGAAACTTCAGTCTGCAAAGAACCTGCGCGACGCCTGGCTCACCAGAAAGAAATAGAATCTTTCACAATTGATCCATCACTTAAGAACAATGCTGGCACTTACAGAACCTGATTCCGTTCCCGAGCCGTCTTTAACTTTAAGATAAACGGTTTTGGTTCCTACGCCGCCGCTAAGTATAAATGCTGGAGCTTTCGAGTAGGGCATCCAAGCGGCGCCGATAAATTCGGAGGACTCACTGGCCATGTAATGAGTTGGAGTACTGCCTCCAACAGTGTTGTTCAAAGTGACAGTCTGGCTCGTGGTCGAAACGGCATTGCCATTTATTTGGAAAGAACTGATATTCGGTGAAATCAGAGCAAGTTTCGCCCGCATCGCAGGACTCAACTGTTTGACAAGCTCTGCATTGTAGACGCCGGTAACCGGATCAACATTAGGTCCTTGCTGCATCGGAACATTGTATATCTGGTGGCCTGCAAGCGCGTATGAACGCGATGTCCATGCGGGTGCCGACGCCCCGACCTCGGCAGGGGCCTTGGCCGCAGGATCCACATCGAGTGCAAAAATCGAGATGTTATTGTCGCTGTTGCGGACAATCTCGAAATGGCGGAACTGCTGAGGGAAGTCCCTTAACGATGGAGTCTCAACCTCCCAGAAGGCGTGCGTAAGATCGCCAAAGTAAGGTGATGGCGTGGAAGGTGTCGGCGCGGCCGGGGGCTGGTTTGTAATGGCACTGCGGTGAACATGTCCCGACACCCACATGATGAGGTTCTGGTAGGTCCAGAGTTTTTGGAGCAGAGCCTCTTCAGAGATCATGGAATACGTAGCAAACAATGTGTAATAGGACGGAGTATCTGGGTCCGTCCAAGTCGACGGCGGTGCATAGGGATGAATTGGGATATGCGCGCAGACGATCATGAGCTCTCCATCTCTCTCACCTGCATCGAGCTCGCTTACGAGCCATTCAAGACGCTGATAGTCGAGCGTTCCATTCGCACTACCGCCCTTGTCAATGTCATCCAGGACAATGACCTTGAGAGGGATATCAGACCTCGGATGGAAGGAATAGCAGACTACTCCGTCATTGATCATTTTCTGATTGATTCCGTGCCCTGCCGGCAGCGTAGTGGAGTTTATGAATTCGCCCATCCAGTCACGGATTGAAAGCGAGCGGCGATCCGGGTCAGCGACAATTTTAGGGGGTTTTAAATAGTATTCTACAGGCCCCACATCTATGATGTCCCCGTACTTTGTCGAACCGTCAACAAGCCCCATATAGAAACCGCGTAAATCCAAGCCGGCATAAGTGGCCGAGGAACTGCCGAGGTTCAGGACGGAGGAGCTGACGATGGTCTCTTTGATGTAATCGTTCGCAAGGAGACAGCCCGTCCAGAAGGGATCGTGGTTGCCCATGGCCTGATACCATTTGATCGACTTGTCGAGCCCGGCCGCCTGGTATGGTTTCTGATAGTCAATGGTCTTGTCTCCTATGTGGGCACCGGAACTCGGAGTGATCTCCTGGCCGTCAATGACATCGATAAACCACCGGAGCTCGTTGTACTGATTGTTATTGACCGCATCGCCGAGATCGATGCCGAAATCAAACGGCGTCCTTTTGTTCAGGACGTTGATTGTCTGGATCGCGGCGTCTAGGACGTGGGTCGTATAGAGGATAATCGCCGAATAGGCCGAAATATTAGACAGGGGGCCGGCTTCGTACCCGTAGTATATAGCTTGGGCCGGGGATTCTTTGTCGGTGAGGTGGGTGTCACTCAAGCTGAAGAAAGTCAAAAGCGTCGCGGCCAATGGATCTCTGACCGATGGAATAACTGCATTTGTCTGCATGTCGGGGCGAACAAAAGGTGCTGGACCTCCTTCAGGATTAAACAAACCGTAGCCGTTTACCACGTATTCAGAGACCTCACAAGGCAAAAGCGGTTTCGGATCCTCAGGCAATGGGATGGGAAGAATCGTTTTTTCGAGTGTCGTGTAGACATTTGCAGCGATCGGGTATGTTGGCGCATTGGCCGCGACCGTCAAAGTCTGCGTAACCTGGGATGCTGCATTCCAGTTGGCGTTGCCTGCCTGTTCGGCGGTGATAATGCTCGTACCGGCACCAGTGATGTGAATCTTACCGCTGACAATGGTCGTCACCTCTGTATTCGCGCTGGCATAGGTAATCGTCAGCCCCGATGATGCGGTCGCACCAGGTGCGAAATTCGCAGCTCCGTAAACCTTTTCCGGCAATGCGTTGAATGTGATTGCCTGATCGCGTTTTGCCACTATCAAGGTCCGCGTAACCTGTTGTGCAGCATTCCAATTGGCATTACCCGCCTGTTTTGCGGCAATAATTGTTGTGCCGGCACCGGTAATATGAATATTGCCACTTATTATGGTGGCTACATTCAGGTTTGAACTGGTGTATGTAATATCCAATTCCGACGATGCGGTCGCGCCCGGTGCGAAATCCGGATCTCCGTAAACCTTGTCCGGCAATGCATTGAAGGTGATCGTCTGATTCTCCTTGCCGATAGTCACTGCTTTCGATACTGCGGTTGCAGCATTCCAATTGGAGTCCCCCGCCTGTTTGGCAGTGACGGTTGTCCTGCCAGCACCCACAATGTGCATATTCCCACCCGGGGTGATGGTACCCACCAATGGATTTGAACTGGTATATGCGATCGGAATGCCTGGGTTGGACGAAGCAGCGCCCAGCGGGAAGTCAGCATCGCCATAAACTTTGGCTGGCACGGGCGGGAAGGTAATCGTTTGTACGCCCTTGGAAATCACCATGGTGGCAGATTTCGAAGTTACTTTTGCGTTGGGATCATTTACAGTTGCCAACACCGCATATGAACCAGCGTTGATAGGGCCATTGATATTTCCATTGTAAGTCGTATCCACATTCAGCTCGGCCGGGACCGTTGTCACCAAAACCTCATGCGCTAAGCCATCATACTTTTGGTTCAGTCCTGAAATGGTGATCGTTGCCGTGGCTTTGTTAACTATCAATGACACTGTTTTCTGCGCTGTAGTGTAACGGACGATGTCATTGGGTGTGAATGTAACGTCCAAATCGTGGGGAACAATGTCTGCAGGCAATATGACTCCGGCAGCGGGGTCATAAACAAAGCTTCCGGGGACATTGGCCTTGGCATTGAGCTGTGTGGCGGAAAGCGGTTTGCCGTAAACAATGGCCTTCGGATTGGCCCAGGTGATGACTGGCACGCCTTTGCCAACCGTCAAGGTCTGCCTGACCGGAGGTGCAGCATTCCAGTTGGCATTACCCAACTGCATGGCGGTTATATCGCTGGTACCAACACCTGTGAGGTGGATCTTGCCGCTGACAATGGTCGCCACCGCTGTATTCCCGCTGGAATAGGTGACCGCCAACCCCGATGATGCGGTCGCGCCCGGTGCGAAATTCGCAGCTCCGTAAAGCTTGTCCGGCAAGGCATTGAATGTAATCGTCTGATCGCCTTTGTCCGCTGCAGTAAGTGTTCCAGCACAGAAACAGATCCCAAGCACGACCATCATTTGCGCCAAAAACCTTTTCATTTTCCGGGCCCTTCCTTATAGCTTTTATTAACTGGCAGTAATTTTGATTTTCATTATATGTGAAGGATAACCCGTAAACAGGGAGTAGTCAATGAATTATACCGCAATCAAGCTCTTTAGGGAACCTCTATTTGCCCAAGTACATCTTATCATAGTACTTCTGGTAATCGCCGGAAGTAACATGATCAAGCCAGGACTGGTTTTTGAGATACCAGTTGACTGTTTTTGAAATGCCCTGTTCAAAAGTCACTGAAGGTTTCCACCCGAGGGTGTTTGTGATTTTCGAGTTGTCAATTGCGTAGCGCCTGTCATGTCCGGGCCGGTCCTTCACAAATTTAATGAGGGATTCGCTCTTACCGAGAATATCGAGCAACGTTCTTACCAGTTCGAGATTGGTCTTTTCATTTGAACCGCCGATATTGTAAACTTCCCCGCTTTCCCCGCTTTCAAGAACCTTGAGAATCGCTGAGCAGTGATCGTAAACGTAGAGCCAGTCGCGGATCTGCATGCCGTCACCGTAAACCGGTATTTGCTTGTCTTGTCTGATGTTGTTGATACATAGTGGAAGCATCTTTTCGGGGAACTGGTACGGTCCGTAATTGTTTGAGCATCGGGTAATTACAGAATCCAACCCGAAAGTATGGTGGAAGGCGTGCACTAGGTGGTCGGCGGCGGCTTTGCTCGCGCTATACGGGGAATTAGGTTTTATATGTGTTTCTTCAGTGAAGGCTTCTTCTTCCGGGGAAAGGGAGCCATACACTTCATCAGTTGAAACTTGGAGGAACCTCTTCACGCCAATATCTTTTGCGCAAAGCAGGAGATTAAGTGTTCCGGTAACATTTGTTTCAATGAAAATGCCTGGACCGGAAATCGAACGGTCAACATGGCTTTCAGCTGCAAAATTTACGATTCCATCAATCTTGTTTTCCCTGATTGTCTTCTCGACAAGTTCCCTGTTGCGGATGTCGCCATGGACAAAGACATGGTTTTTGTTTCCCATGAACCCATCAAGGTTTTCCAGATTCCCCGCGTAGGTGAGGGCGTCGAAATTCACAACTTTCAGGTTCTTTCTTTCGGAAAGGATCATCCTGACAAAATTAGCCCCTATGAATCCGGCTCCGCCCGTTACCAATATGCTTTTCATTTTTTATCTTACTCTCTGTTTATTTGCGATTAAATTAGGCGGCCAAGGGCCGCAACTTTTTAAAATAGTTACAGAGATACAAAGGCACAGAGGCACAAAGTGTTTGAAAAATGCCAAATATCGAACATGTTGGAGTTCACAACTTCAGTTGTGTCTTTTTCTTTAAAACTTGGACACTCGGTCACTCGGTCACTTTGAAATTCCTTAACGTGGACTTAACCGGCTTCGCCGGAACTTCTCTGTTCAACCTTCCCCTGCCAGTTTACCTGGCAGGAAAGGAAGATTGGGAGGTCTAAGGAACATTCCCTCCCCCCTTGCATCCTGCGGGACAAGCCCGCAGGGGAGCCTTAAATACAATTTCCTATACGATCTGGTTATTGGAATCATGCCAGTCTTAATCTGACTTACACTTCAGCGGCCTACTGCGGTGTCCGCAGTTTTATCAATAAGAAACTTTTGCCATATAAGTAAGGCGGCTCTTTAGACCGCCATCTTGTCGGGCTAAAGCCCAACATGCTTTCAAGGCAAGTTTCAAAGGAAAACTCTGTGCCTTTGCGCCTCTGTTACTTTGTGCCTTTAGGGAACCTCTAAAAATTGGCATATGGCGCGAGACAGGAGATTATGAATAG
>CAZION010000115.1:0-21474 GCA_964540865.1 uncultured Victivallis sp. | reverse complement strand
ATTACTGGAAGAACAATGATGGGGAGGAGGTTGACTTCGTCATCAAAAGGGGATTGAAAATCGATTCCCTCATACAGGTGTGTTTCAGCCTCGATAAAAGCAGCACCTATGAAAGGGAAATACGGGCTCTTCTGAAATGCGGCAGGGAGCTGCAATGCGACAAAATGATAATATTAAGCGATGACGTGGAAAAAACAGAGACAGCCAGATGGTTTGGAATTACTGGGGAAATCCGGCATGTGCCCATCTCAAAATGGCTAGAGAAGAACGGACAGGTCTGAATGAATTTAATCAGACCATATCAGACCTTGAACGTGTCGATGGGTATAAAGTGCCGTTCCAAACATCGGACTTTTCTTTTTACAGCCCTATAACTGGCGCTGATTACGGATTCTTAAACCTTCTGGAAACTTGGTGTCTCGGCTCCTCCGTGGTTGAAAAGATTATGGACTCTATGAATTTCTTGATGTCGAATTTGGATTTGCATCCGTTGTAGCTCATGAATCTGACCTTGCCGAAAACCGGTCTTGCGCCCCAGGCGCGGTCATGTACTCCGCCTATGGACCATGCGATTCCCGCATATCCGTTGGGGTCGCGACCGTCAAGCTCATACCTGTCATTGAGATAGATTGCGGTTTTCATTGCAGACTCAGGGGATTCACTCCATTCAAGAATCTTCTTCGCCCAATACATCCGCATGTAGCCGTGCATTTTACCGCTGTTGACCATCTGGATCTGTGAGGCATTCCATAATTCATCATGGGTATTTCCTGATTCAAAGTCCTTCAAGGAGTACAGATATTCCCTCTTATCGCCCCTGTGCTCGTCAAGAGTCTTGCGGCTCCACGCGGGAAAACCTTCGACCGAATCATAATTCTTATTGTAGTAACAGAAATTGTCAGAAAGCTCTTTCCTTACAATCAGCTCCTCTAGGAGGGCGTCTTTTTCTATTTGCGGGGCGTCAGCCTTCATGACTTCAAGCGCGACACGTTGAGCGGCGATCTGCCCGAAATGCAGATATGGAGACAAGTCGGACTGTCCGTAAAGATTCGGATCATTTCTTTTTTCTGAAAATGAACCGAGTCTGTTCTTTATGAATTCAGCAAGCTTTGCCTGCTGCTGCTGTTTCTCCTGACTTCAGCCAGGTCATGGATTTTACAGAGTCATCCGCTTTTACGGTTCCAAGCGCGGAACGCCAGTCGTTGGATTTGAACTTCAACTTCACGGGCAAGACGCCTCTTCTGCATTTGGGGATTTCAGTCAGATATTCCTGGAGCAGTCTTTTTATTTTCGGCCGGATTGTATATGCGCCGTACTCCTGTTTTGCAGATGCGACACGACATGGGACGATGTTATGTGTGTCTACTTCATAAAATGCGATTTCCAGTACGTCCGCGATTTTCTTCTTCCAGTTTTGCGAAATCCGCAGAGGATTGAAGTCGGTGAAAACCGCGCCTGCATCTATTTTCCCGGCAAACCCCGGTATTGCTTTTTCAGGATCCCCTGCGAGCAGCACAAAAGGAATCCCGTAATCGGAAAGTTTTCCTTCAAGCTCGCGGAGCCCGTCAATCATGAATGAGTATTGGAATGTTGAGGCTCCGATGAATTCCGGAACCAGACAGAACACTGCGACAAGCGAAACTCTATTGCGTATGGCGGTTTCCTGCGCGGCCAGCAAAGCCCAGTTGTCATCGGCACGTTGATCCCGGCTAATCCACCAGATGACAGGCCCTGTCGTTTCCGGGGATGAATTTAGCTTGACTATACGGGATGTAAGCATTGGGATTCCCTCAAAAATGAACATGCGCCCTGTAGTTCGATGCAGTTGCGAACCATAGACAGCGCAATCTTTGACAGAAAATCTCGCGGGGAATTATTTCCGCCGAAAGCACCTGGTTAGAGGTTGCTCGAAAGAGGGGGAGCACAGACATTCCTGTCCGTGAAGGAAAATGAAATTTGACCCCACAGACAGGAATGCCTGTGTTACTTTTTAAGACAAATTTCATTTTAAGATTACCTTTTCGAGCAACGTCTAGTTACTTTAGAAGGGAAGCTTTGAGAGGAAGACCATGATCCTGTGGTCCCATGATTCCGGGATCTTTTGGAGCTTGTCTATCTCGGCGTTGATTGCATCGAGTTCGCCGCGGTCTAGCCAGATGCCCTCGCACTTGGAACAGTATTCGAGGACGATGTCGGAATATGAAATGAAGTTGACTTTTTTGAGTTTCACATCTTTGCACTGCGGACAGTTGCAGTCGGAAATCCTGTCTTCTTCGATGTGCTCCGTTGAACAGTATTCAAGGTCACCTTCATGGGGATGAGCCATCTTGTTAAGCTCCCCCTTGTGCAACCAGATTCCGTTGCACTTTGTGCATAGATCTATTATGACACCGTCGTGAGTCTGCTGAATGAGTTCGCAAGCCGCGCATTTCGGACATTTCAATTTGATTCCCATTTTCGATTCTCCGTATTAAACAGGCACAAAGGCGCAAAGGCACAGAGGCACAAAGTTTAAAATTTATTAATTCTTGTCACAGGCATCCCACAGGATGCCAAGGTTGATAGCTGTATAGACTGAAGGCTGTTAGGTTTTGACACAAGTCATTTTGCATTTTTAAATCCACTCTTTTGGATTGCAACCTATTTACCTACAGCCTATTAGCCTACAGTCTCCCCGTCCGCTATGGGACGGGTGTGAATTCTTGTCAATAGTTTAAGGTTTAAAGTTCAGAAATCCCCGCACTTCGTTTCTCTGTGCCTATGTGCCTTTTAAAAATCACATATCCAGCTTATCCTGAAAGTACTGCTTCAGCTTGTCAATTGCAACTCTGTCCTGAGCCATCGTATCCCTGTCGCGGACAGTTACGGCCTGGTCTTCGGCGGTCTGAAAATCGTATGTCACGCAGTATGGTGTTCCGATTTCATCCTGTCTGCGATAGCGTTTCCCGATGCTGCCAGTAACATCGAATTCGGCGCGGAAATACTTTTTCAGGCTTGCTGATATTTTATTCGCCGGTTCGGAAAGCTTGTTTGAAAGCGGAAGGACTGCAACCTGTACAGGTGCGAGTTTCGAAGGGAAACGCAGTACAATCCTGACGTCTTCCTCCATGCCTTCCTTCTTCGTCGCAGCGGTATCCTCGTCATAGGCATGGCACAGGAGGGCGAGAACCGTCCTGTCAACACCTACAGACGTCTCAACAACCGTAGGGATGACCCGCCTGTTCTTTTCCTGGTCGAAATACTCGAGGTTCTCTCCGGAGAATTCCTGGTGTCTTGACATGTCCCAGGTGCCGCGGTGATGCACGCCTTCGAGTTCGCCCCAGCCGAACGGGAACTTGAATTCTATGTCAAGTGCGGCCTTTGCATAGTGGGCAAGGGTTTCGTGTTCGTGTATCTTGATTTCGTCCTCTTTGAATCCGAGCACATCCCTGTAATACTTGACGCGTTCATTTTTCCAGTACTCGTACCAGGTCATTGAATCCTCTTCAAAACAGAAGAATTCCATTTCCATCTGGCTGAATTCGCGGGAGCGGAAAATGAAGTTCCTGGGATTTATTTCATTCCTGAACGCCTTTCCGATCTGTGCGATGCCGAACGGGAGCTTCCTGCGTGCGGCAACCCTGACAAGATTGAAATCCACGAAAATGGGCTGGCAGGTTTCGGCGCGGAGATAGGCAGTATGCTCCTCATCGGAAACGGGGCCGACATAGGTTTTCATCATGAGATTGAATTCGCGTGGGGCCGTCAGGTTCTTTGAACCGCAGGCCGGGCATGTTGCTTGGTCTTCCATCTGGTCGACACGGTGGCGCGCCTTGCAGTCGCGGCAGTCCGTCATCAAATCACCGAACTTGTCAAGATGTCCTGAAGCCTTCCATACCTTGGGATGGCAGATGACGGTTGAATCGAGTCCGTCGACATTATCCCTTTTCTCGACCATCTCGTTCCACCAGCATTTTTCAACAGCTCGCTTAAGGGCGGTTCCGTATGGGCCGTAATCCCAGAATCCGTTTATTCCACCGTATATCTCGGAGCTTTGAAATATGAAGCCCCTGCGCTTGCAAAGGGAAACGATCTTTTCCATGAGTTCAGGCGATTTGGCGTTTTCCATGATAATATTCCTTAATTTAATTGTATGAAAATTTATATTTTAAACCCACGGGCAAAACCACAGTCATTCGACGTTGCAGGATGCCTGTGCTACATTTAATTTTTTGAGCCGTGAAACTTACACTCGAACTGCGAATTTCGCAAAAGGAAGACGGAATTAAGTTTAAGGTTTTATGTTTTAAGTTTTAGGTAAGATATTTTCCTGAAAAACCTCAAAGGATTAGCTTAACCCTTAAAATCTGAAACTTAAAACTATGGAAATACAACAGTTCCGGTTGATGTAGGCAAGAATTATGAAGTATATTAGATCGATAAATTGCAGTATTAGTCAGAATTAAGTTTTAAGTTTCAGGTTTTAAGTTTTAGGCAAGTTATTTGTTTCAGGGGAACTGCAGGTGTTTTCCTTAAAACTTAACACCTGTGACTTAAAACTATCAAATACAGGTTTTATTTATGGAAAAGATTCTTGCAGAGAACAGAAAAGCTTTTCATGACTATCATATCATGGACAGGTATGAGGCTGGAATAGAGTTGAAAGGCACCGAGGTCAAGAGCTGCCGTAACCGACAGATCTCCCTCAACGACGCCTATGCAATGGTCGAGGAGGACGAAGTCTTCCTTCTCAACGCCAATATAGCAATTTACGAACCCGGCAACCGTTTCAACCACACGCCGGTCCGTGAAAGGAAGCTCCTCCTCCACAAACGCGAAATCCGAAAGCTGATTCTCGCGACAAGGGAGAAAGGGAACACTATAGTTGCGTTGAAAGTCTATCTGAAAAACGGAAAAGTCAAAATTGAAATCGCCACCGCAAAAGGCAAGACTTTCGGAGACAAGCGCGAAACACTGAAAAAGAAGGAATCGGACAGGGAAATGAAACGGGCAGTCTCTTCAAGGGGAAAATGATCAAGCCGATTGACAACTATATTGATTACGGGCTCCTGACGTCAGGCCATAGGAAAGCCATGGTTGAGACACAGCTCCTCGCCCGCGGGGTCAAAAATGAGCTGGTAATCGACGCATTCCTAAATGTCCCACGGGAATGTTTCGTACTTGAAGAATATGCCGAAAACGCTTATGACGACAGCCCTCTTCCAATAATCGACGGCCAGACCATTTCACAGCCATACATGGTCGCCGTCATGACAGAGCTTCTCGAACTCACCGCCGAAGACATCTCCAAGGGCGTGAAGATCCTTGAAATCGGGACCGGCGCCGGCTACCAGGCTGCGATTCTCGCAAACATGGGTTGCAGCGTCGTCAGCATAGAAAGAATAGAAACGATTGCAAATTTCGCAAGGGAAAACCTGAACAAACTCCCCTGTGGCAACCGTGTGCAAGTACATGTCGCCGACGGTACCATCGGCTGGCCTGAAGAAGCGCCCTTCGACGGCGTTATCGTAACAGCCGCAGCGCCTACAATCCCCACAGCCCTGATACATCAGCTGAGGGTCGGCAGAAAACTCATCATCCCCTGCGGCAACATCATGGTGCAACAGCTCCTGCAGGTGGTAAAGGGGGCGCATGACGTGAAAATCAACCGGCATACCTCCTGCCGCTTCGTACCGCTTATAGGGAAGGATGGATTTCCGGAGTAGGTCGGTTATCAGTGACCAGTGACCAGTGACCAGTGACCAGTGACCAGTGACCAGTGGCCAGTGAAATAGTTGGAGTACAAACTTTAGTTTGTCTTTGTATTTTTGCCCAAGACCCAAAAGTTTAAAAACCAAGGGGCAGTTCGGAAGTGCGTGAGTTCGGAAATGCGGAAGTTCAGGAAAATAGTTGGCTTGACCAGGGATTTTACGGAACGCCACCAACTTGGTGGCATAACTTGATGAAATAAAGAGGAGAAAAAGATGCCGGCAGGATGCCAGCGATCCAAATTTATTCTGACTCCTGACTACTGAATTCTGACTACTTTTGAAATTGGCTCTCAGGTTTGCAAAGACATGATTTCAGGTGTATTTCACAGTAAACGTAAATCACACGTATTAAACGTTATTATGAAATCAAAAAAAACAATTTCACTTATTATTCTATGTTCTGGGGGACTATTGTTTTTAGGATTATTCCTTATTCCCGCACCAATATCTGGTTACTGGCATACTCCACTTACTGATTGCCTATGTGATTCAGAAAACCTTGTCCGATTTGAAAATGGTAAATCATATTTTTGGGCTACCGCACATCCTAAAGATGCAGGAGTTAATGGCACGTACGAAAAGAAAGATGGATATTATACATGGACACTTGGAGGCAAAGGCAAAGATGAAATTAAATTTAAACCAGGATGGTTGTTAATATGGGTGACTAGTAAGGATGGATTATTAGAGGGTTATGGATGGAGTGAATTGAGACCTTGGTATATTCATAGGGTTTTAGAAGACGGGAAAAATAAAAAATCCTAACAATTCCACGCATCCAACTCCATATCCGCCTGACAAATGATAATGGTCATTTATAGTTAATGCCGTAAGGCATGTTCTTTAAGTAAACCAGGGTTTTAGCCTATATTTGAAAATTGCAGAAAGGAACACCTGCATTGCTTGGGATTTTTTTTAACTCGGACACTTTGACACTTGGTCACTTTGACACTCGGTCACTCGGTCACTCGGTCACTATGACTCTGACACATGGACACTTTTTATGGAAGAATTAAATTTAAACAATTCAGACGCTGGTAAAACAGGCGGGAGCATTCTTGAGCATTCGCTGCGTGGCGAGGTCAAGAATGTCGTCTATACCAGCGATGATGAAACTTATACCGTGTTGAAACTCATCGACTCCAAGGGAGCGGAGCATGTCGTTGTCGGTCCGATAACCGGAGCATATGCCGGACAGGGCATCGAGCTCAACGGAGTCTGGGAAACCCACCGCGAGCACGGACGTCAGTTCAAAGCCAAGACTTACAAATACATTCTCCCCAGCACGGCGGACGGCATCAAACGCTATCTGTCTTCAGGACTCATACACGGAATCGGCCCCAAGCTTGCGGAATGCATTGTCAACAGGTTCGGCGACAAGACGCTGGACATCCTCGACAATTATTCCAGCAGGCTTGAGGAGATTCCAGGCTTCGGCAAGAAACGTGTCGAAATGGTCAAGGAGACATGGCTGGAGCATTCCAACAAGCGAGACATCTTCATTTTCCTTCAGAGTCTCGGGATAAGCACCGCCTATGCGGTGAGGATTTACAAGGTTTATGGCGACAAGTCTCCGCAGGTCGTCAGGGAGAATCCATACCGCCTCGCCGAGGATGTTGACGGCATAGGGTTCATAATGTCCGACAAGATCGGGACAAGTCTCGGCCTCACGAAAACCGATGACGCCAGGCTCGCTTCCGGCGTGCTTTATTCGCTCAACCGCCTGGGCGAAGCCGGGCATGTCTGCTATCCCGAATCCGAATTCATCAAGAACACCGCGAAACTTCTCGATGTGGAGGAAGCGCATGCCTCGCGCGGCCTTGACATCGCCGTTGAAAAAGGATTTGCAATCAGGGACACCCTCAATGAAAGCGCCGACGGTGTCCTCGCCCGGAAAATGGTTTACAGTTCATACCTTTACAACGCCGAAAAGGAACTCGCGTTGATGATAGGTAAGATAAGCGGGGCGCATGTTCATCACGGACAGAAAATAAAGGAGCTTGCGACACAGACTCAGATAAATTTCAATCCCGGCCAGCTCGAGGCGGTGAACAGCGTCTGCCAGCATCCCATAAGCATCATAACCGGCGGACCCGGTGTCGGAAAAACAACCGTCGTCGGAGAAATCGTGAGGCGTGCGAAGCTCGCAAAACTCAAAGTCTATCTTGCGGCGCCTACCGGCCGCGCCTCTAAACGGCTCAGCGAATCATGCAAATCCATTGCAATGACCATACACCGCATGCTTAAATGGGAGCCGGCAAAAAGGGGTTTCTATTATGGGACCAAGATCGCCCTGCCCTGCGACCTGCTGATCGTCGATGAAGTTTCAATGCTGGACATACCGCTCGCCAGATATCTTTTCAGATCCATCGCGCAGGGGACAACCGTGGTAATGGTCGGAGATTCCGATCAGCTGCCCTCGGTCGGACCCGGAACATTCCTGGCCGACATGATAAGATCCGGAAAGGCGAAGGTTACCCACCTCACCCAGATATACCGCCAGAAGGAGGGAAGCAGGATCATAACAAACGCCCATGCTGTCAATTCCGGACGGATTCCTGACATCACACCGGTCCAGAAGAACTTCCTGACAGACTTCTACTGGATTGAACAGGAGGATCCGGAACTGGCGCTGAAAACAATTTCCGAGATGGTGAGCGACAGGATACCGAAACGCTTCGGTTTCGATCCGATGCGCGACATACAGGTGCTGAGTCCGATGAACCGGGGCACGTGCGGGACATTCGCACTCAACAGGGCACTTCAGGCGGAGCTGAATCCCGAAGACAAACACCGACTCCATTTCTCTTTCGGCGAACAGATTTTCAGGTCCGGAGACAGGGTCATGCAGACCTCGAACAACTACGACAAGGCTGTTTTCAACGGAGACATGGGCAGGATTGCGAGCATCGACCATCATGAAAAGAAATTCCGTGTCGCGTTCGAGGGAAACGCAGTGGATTACGACTTCATCGAAGCCGATCAGCTCGCCCTAGCCTATGCGATAACCGTACATAAATCACAGGGAAGTGAATTCCCGGCGGTGATAATCCCGCTCCTGAGCCAGCATTTCATGATGCTGCAGAGGAATCTGCTTTACACCGGAATGACCCGGGCGAAAAAACTGCTGATCATCATCGGCAGCAAAAAAGCGCTCTCAATGGCCGTCAACAACGCCCGTATGGAGACAAGATTCTCCATGCTGCTGGACAGGCTGAAGAAGATTGGGTGATTTGGCGATTTGGCGATTTTGTGATGCGAAGAGTGGAAAGCCCCGAAGCCCCGGATTCACCTGGAACCCTCGCCGTGGCAAGTTGAGGGATCTGATTTAGCAGTCGCACAGTCCGCCGTGGCGGATTTCCTGTGTTTCCCCGGGCGTCTCTCCCATCTTGTTTTTCTAAATATTGGTGTAGGGTTCGCCGTGTCGGCGAAGATCCTTTTCTAAATCCTTCTTGCCCGACACGGGCAACGCTAGATCAAAAGGGAAGAAAACACAGGCGAGATGCTTCCATCATCCAACACCCCATTCATCCATTCTTTCCGACATATTCTTGCTTGCTTCACCATTCCATATATATTAAGCGCCGTTTTTAAGAACGGATGAACGGATTGATGGACGATTGGATTATTGGGTCGGAATTCAAAATCCCATTAGTACATCAATCCTTTAATCCAATAATCCAGGCCTTTTATTATAGTTTAGTTGTATAGGAATTTATATTTTCCAAATAAGTAACTCGGGCAATCTGCCCGAGATTAACCTGCGGGGTGATACCCCGCGTTACCTAAAACTTCGGAGCTGAAAAATGAGCAAAACAGTGTCTAAGAACGACTGGGAAAACCATCTCCTTACCAACAGAAACCGTCTTGACGGAAGAGCCTTCTACTTCCCGTATCGGAATTCTGAAAAAGCGCTCGGTGAAAAGCCAGACATCGGCGACGGATTCATTCCGCTGAACGGACAATGGGATTTCAACTATTCACCGACTCCAGCCGAAGCACCGGAAAATTTCCAGTCTGAAAAATTCGACTCCGACGCCTGGGACAAGATTCCGGTTCCGTCATGCTGGCAGATGCTTGGATACGGATATCCCCATTACACAAATGTCGTTTATCCAATCCCGGTTGATCCACCGCGCACCCCTACGGAAAATCCCACAGGCTGCTACCGCCGAGAATTCGTGATTGAGAATGACTTTAAAGACAGGCAGATGTTCCTGCGTTTCGAAGGCGTTGATTCCGCTTTCCATGTCTGGGTCAATGGAAAGGAAGCCGGATTCAGCAAAGGCAGCAGACTGCCTGCGGAATTCGACATTACAAAGTTTGCCAGACCAGGGAAAAACATCCTGGCGGTAAGGGTTTACCAGTGGTCCGACGGCACTTTTATGGAAGATCAGGACATGTGGTGGCTCAGCGGAATATTCCGTTCCGTCTACATTCTCGCCAGACCGAAAGTCCATGTATATGATTTCCAGGCCATCACGGAGCTCGACGACAAATACTGCGACGCAGTCCTCAGGTTCAAGGGCACTGTGAAGAACTCCGGCGTTACAGCAATAAGAAATTCATCTCTCGAATTTGTCCTCCTCGACCCTGCCGGGAATAAAGTTCTGAAGAAGACTGTATCCTCGGCGTTTGAGATCGGGGCAGGCGAAACAAAAGTCCTCGAATCTTCTGCGAAAGTCGCAGAACCGTTGAAGTGGACCGCTGAAAATCCCGCGCTTTACAAGCTCATCATAACTCTTAAAGATTCAAAGGGAAATGTGCTGGAGACGATTCCTCAGAACATCGGATTCCGTTCGATAGAAATGAAGGGCGGAAACTTCCTGGTGAATGGTGTCAGAATCATATTCAGAGGTGTGAACCGGCATGATCACCATCCGGATTTCGGACGCGCGGTTCCCTTCGACTCGATGCTCAAGGACGTGCTGCTCATGAAACAGAACAATATAAACGCAGTGCGGACTTCGCATTATCCTAATGACCCGGTCTTTCTAGACATCTGCGACCAGTACGGACTTTATGTCATAGACGAATGCGATCAGGAATGCCATGGTTTCCAGCCGGCAGGATGCTGGGATCAGCTTTCAAAGGATCCGGAATGGAGGGAGACGCATGTCGACAGGATGAGGAGGATGGTCATGCGCGACAGGAACCATGCCTGCGTAATTTTCTGGTCGCTCGGCAATGAAACTAAATTTGGTGAAAACCACAAGGCGATGGCGGTAGTCGCACGCGAGCTGGATCCAACCAGGCTTATACACTACGAACAGGATCTCAACGCCGAAGTCTGTGATGTTTACAGCAGGATGTACACCGGAATTGAAGGGATAAAGTCATTCGGTGAAGGGAAAGAAACTCTCAAAGGATGGGGTGGGGGCCAGAAAGATATTCCCGCAGAAGAATATGCCGGAAAGAAACCGCTGATCCTATGCGAATACGCACATGCCATGGGCAACGGCCCGGGCGGCCTCAAGGAATACTGGGAGGCTTTCTACAAATACAAGGCGCTCCAGGGCGGATTCGTCTGGGAATGGCTGGATCACGGCATCAGGAAGAAGAACGACGACGGCAAAGAATTCTTTGCTTACGGTGGTGACTTCGGAGACGAACCGAATGACGGGAATTTCGTGACGGACGGCCTGCTTTTCCCGGATCGCAGCCCATCTCCGGGGCTTATCGAATACAAGAAGGTCCTCGAACCCGTACTTGTTGAAGTTGAAGATGTCAAAGGCGGAAAAATCAAGGTTACCAACCGTTACGATTTCAATTCGCTCGACCATCTCAAATTCGATTATACGGTTGAAGAGGAGGGAGTTCAGGTTTCGTCAGGGACGATTCCTACTCCGAAGATATCCGCATGGAAGAGCAAAGTGATATCTGTTGATTATGAAAAGCCCAGTTTCATTCCAGGGAAAGAATACTGGCTGAACATAAAGGTGACACTTGCCTCAGACACGTCCTGGGCGAAGGCCGGACACGAAGTAGCCTGGGGACAGTTCAAGCTCCCGGCAAAGGAAAATGAAATCTCCGCACCTGCGGTAATCATTCCGAAAATAAACTACTCTGAGACAAAAACTTCTTTGACAATCTCCGGCAATGATTTTTCCATGGTATATGATTCCGTCCGCGGAATCATATCAAGTTATAATTTTTCTGGACGAAAAATTATTTCGAAAGGCCCCAAGATCAACTTCTGGCGTGCACCCACAGACAATGACAGACTTGGATGGGGAGATCAGGGACAGCTGGAGAAGAAATGGCAAGATACCGGACTCCACTTGATGCAGCACAGGATTGACGGGTTCGAATGCAGGGAAATAGACAGCTCGACAGTTCAGGTTTCTGTGAAATCCAGAATTGCCCCGCCTGTTTTCTCAAAGGCTTTCCTATGCGAATACATATATACGATTTCCGGGAACGGGGAAATGACAATTGAAGCCAAGGGCGAACCCGTCGGAGAATGGCCAGCCATGATTCCTAGAATCGGGCTTCAGCTCGCAATACCAAAAGAGTTTTCAAGGGTGAAATGGTTCGGGCTCGGACCTGGGGAAAGCTATCCTGATACAAGGATGGCGGGGAAAGTCGGCAAGTTCTGCAAGTCCGTAGACGAGCTTTACACACCTTACGTCTATCCCCAGGAGAACGGCAACAGGAGCGATGTGCGGTGGGTTTCATTCTGCGATCTTCGCGGATATGGATTCCAAGTGTGCGGAGCTCCACTGATCAATTTCAGCGCCCATAATTTCACGACGAAGGATCTCACTGCGGCGAAGCACACATACGATCTGCCGGCAAGGGAAGAGATAACCGTGAATCTCGATTACAGGCAGAATGGAATCGGAACGGCAAGCTGCGGGCCTGGTGTTCTCCCGCAGTACCATCTCAAAGCGGAAAAGTTTGATTTCAAGGTTACCTTTAAACCGCTGAAGGCATAAGCCTGAAAAGGCCTGGATGCGTGGAAATGAAAACCTTTTAAGGAAAGGTTCTTCCCTTCCCCCGCGCCCCATCCCTTTCCAAACCTGTTTATGATTTAAGTATTCAATATTCGGATTTCGAACTTGACTCTAAAAAAAGGTGAACAATGCTAGACACTGTACGATGGATTAATGCAGACAGGGTAATTTTTCCAGTAGCGGGAAAAATTGATAAAAATTTACTGCCCGGAAAACTAAGGTTGATAGATCAGACCGTACTTCCTGAACAATTCGTATATGTTGAAACAGATGACCGGCAGGAAATTTTTGATTACATAAAACGGCTTGTCGTCCGTGGCGCTCCGGCAATCGGATGTGCGGCGGCGCTCGGGCTTGCAGCCGTTTCCCAACACAGCAAGGCCGGGAATTCATCTGATTTCTTGTGCGAAATCCGCAAAACTGCGGATTATCTCTCATCTTCGAGGCCTACCGCGGTAAATCTCTCCTGGGCATTGAAACGGACTGTTTCATGTGTGGAAAAATCCGTTTCCGGCGGAGTTGACTGTGTCGGCCGGCTCAAGGAAGCCCTCATTGCCGAAGCGCTTGAAATAGTCAAGGAAGATATTGAGATGTGCAAGGAGATCGGGCAAAATGGTCTGGAACTTATCAAAGACGGCAACGGAATCCTGACTCACTGCAATGCGGGCGCCCTCGCAACGGCTGATTACGGGACAGCCCTCTCACCGATTTACGCGGCATACGAAAAGGGATTGAAAATCAAGGTCTATTCGGATGAGACAAGGCCCCTGCTCCAAGGCTCCAGGCTTACCGCCTGGGAGCTAAAGCGCGCAGGAGTAGATGTAACCACTATATGCGACAATATGGCGGCTCAGGTTATGCGAGAGGGTAGAATTAACCTTGTAATCGTAGGCGCCGACAGAATTGCTGCGAACGGCGACACTGCCAACAAGATAGGAACCTATGGTGTTGCGATTCTCGCAAAACACCATAAGATCCCATTTTATATCGCCGCCCCCTACTCCACAGTTGATGTTGCAATGAAGGACGGAAGCGGAATACCTATCGAGGAACGGGACGGAGATGAAATCAGACGGGGACTTGGAAAACTCACCGCTCCACCGGATGTAGCTGTTTATAATCCGGCGTTTGATGTCACCCCACACTCTCTGATTACTGGGATAATCACAGAAAGAGGTATCATAAGAAAGCCGTTCATCAGCAATATCAGGAAACTGCTGGGGCGGAAACTTGCTTGAAACCATGGAACTATGAAATAAGAGTGCTAGACTATAGGCCGTATGTCACTTTTTTTGATTTCAGCATAATAAATTTATCTGCCAGTGCGTTTAATGGCTTTGTGAATTTATAAAATCTCGGAAAAATCAATGAATCCGAACTCTCGTCGTATTAAAGTATTAATTGCTTCAGCGCTGCTTTTTCCAGTAGCGGCTTTCCTTTTTGCCGCCGACGAACAAGCTCGGACCAACGAGGAAAGGGAAAAGGACAAAGAGGATGTAATTAAGAAGATTGAAGAGTTGATTACACCGACACCTCGTCTGATAAACGCAGGGAAGGAAATGGAGGAAATGCCTCCATATATCAAGATAATCCCCGGTGCCGACGAGAGGACGACAGTCATATACAAATGCCGAAACGTGAAATCAAAATCCATATTGGATGCACTTGAGGGAATGATTTCATCTTCCGGTACGGTTGAAGAATCCGCAGATCAGAACATGATTGTCATAAATGACGCTAGCACAAAAACCGATGATTTTAAAACCGCCCTTCTATCCATGGACGTTAAAAATCCGCAGGTGCATGTGGAAGCAAAGATTGTCGAGGTTTCCGTTGACGAAAGCATGCAGCGGGATGTGAAGGTGGAATATACTAAAGTTCAAACAGACAAGGGCCTCACCAACACATACGGGTACAATCTCACAGCCCCCTCGCAGACTCCTCTCGGGAATCAAGGTGGCGGATTCAACTTCTTCCCCTATTCCTCCGGCACCAAGGCAAATAATCTGAAAGACCTAAATCTATTCCTCCAATGGCTTAAAACAGCACGGGACGCAAAGGTTCTGTCATCACCCAACCTCATCGTAGATCTTGGGGCGACCGCAAGCATGGTTGCAGCCGAGGACGTACCAATCCTGCAGACGCAGGTGAACGGCGGAACTGTGACAACGTCAATCGTCTTCAAAAGAATAGGGGTTAAACTCAATGTCACACCTGTCATCATCAACGATGACTCAGTAAAATTGATTATAAATCCCGAAGTCAGCACAATAGCACGTTTTGAAACATCTGTGCAGAACGGCATAAATGTCAGCAATCCTGTCATTGTTGTGAGAAATATAAACACTGAGCTGACAGCTGGGGACAATGAAATAATCCTTCTTGGCGGGCTTTATTCGAATGCTGTGCTGAAAACCACCAGGAAAACACCTGTACTGGGAGATATGCCCGGAATTTTCGGCGACCTGTTCACAGCCCTTGACCTGACCGATGTCAAAAAACAGCTTGTGTTCTTCATGAAGATAGGCATTCTCAAGAAGACTGGAACCAAGGACGGGTTTGTGGGCTATGATATCAATAAATCGGCCACAGATGTGAAAGACATTGGTGATTCACTTCATCAGGACAAAGATCTGTTCCCGGTAACTAATTTGCGATACACCAATCCAGAAAAAAATGACAAAGACATTCAAACCAAATAAACACGCCGTTTTGTAAAAATGAAAAAAATAGCCTTCGCAGCTACAGCCCTTGTAACCATAACCGCGGCAATATCATATTTTATCTTCCCCATGCTGTCATCCGGCAATGGAAAGGCCGACGGTTCAAAAAACCGGGTTCTTGACAGGTTCTACACGGTCAAGAAAAGCGACATGACGATAAGCGTCCTTCTGACCGGGACTGTAAACGCCCAGGTAAAATACAAGCTTGCCCTGGAGGCTGCATTCAACACAAAACTCCTTTGGGTTATTCCGGAAAACACCAGGGTGAAAAAAGGCGATATCCTGGCAAAGTTCGAGACTGAGGACCTTCAGGTGAAAATAGACGAATTCAAACTTAACCTGCAGAATACACAGAAAGAGCTTGAAATAGCAATTGAAGAGAAACGCATCCTTGAAAGCTCAAATGAGGCGGAAATAAAAACGGCCGGTGATGCGGTGGGAGACTCGCAAGACGCTTTCAGCAAATACAGGAAGCTTGAAGGCCCAAGGGATGACGATGCCCAGGACGTCAAAGTCAATGATGCGAAAAAACTTTTGGACGACGCAAAAGACGCGTTTGATACCGCAAGCGAAGATTATTCAAACACCGTATATATGAAGCAGGAAGACGCCGATGTTGCAAAGCTTAAGCTGGATGGCCTCAAAAAGAAGGCGGAGCGGGAAATAATAAGCCATGCAAATTCACTTCTGGAACGCAAGATATTCAAAAGGTTTTCCTATCCAAACAAGATTTCGCAGCTGACAAATGCAGTTTCACAGGCAAGGCTCAATCTCACTAAGACGAAAATAAAGACCGCGTCACAGCTTATACAGAAGGAAAACGCCATAAGCAAGATTGATGAAAACAGGAAAAAACTGGAAAGAGACCTCAAGAAGCATCTGGAATACCTTAAAATCATGGAACTTGTCGCACCCGTAGACGGAATCGTCACCTATGGTGATCCTGATAATAAAAGATGGGGTGGGACGCTTGAACTGAAAATTGGCATGGATGTAGGGCGGAAACAGGTTCTCCTGACCATTCCGGACATGAGCAAACTCATTGTGGAATTCGATCTGCCTGAACAATACAGGTCAAAGATTTCAATGGACGACCCGGTCATCGTAACTCCCGACTCCCTTACAAATCTTAAAATCAAAGGAAAAATCAGCAAGATCGCGCTTCTTCCCGTAAATCTCATTTTCTGGGACAGAACATCTCCTAAAATTTATAATTCCGAAGTGGAACTGGATGTTCAGGACCCTGCGCTTGTAAGTGGAATGAGCGTGCAGATAGAGATAATAACAGAAACACTGAAAGATGTAATATCGGTTCCGATTGAATCAGTTTTCGAAGAAGAAGGGAAATATTTCGTCTATCTTAAAAACGGAGATAAACCCAAAACCGCATATGTCACCCTCGGCATATCAAACGACAATTATGTCCATATAAAAACCGGACTGGGCGAAGGCGATACAGTTTACCTTTACAGGCCGTTCCAGACCAAGTCAAATTAGGCGGCGGACGACCGCGACACTGAATATCCGGGAAGAAAATTTTTCCGGCCCGGAAAAATTAAAAGGCCAACCATGATCGGTGAAAACGAACCCATCCAGAAGCCAACAGACACCATAGTCAGGCTCGAAAATGTCATAAAAACCTACCGCATGGGTACAACCGACGTACCTGTACTGAAGGGTATTAACATTAGTGTGAAGAAAGGCGAGTTTGTCGGAATCATGGGGACTTCGGGCTCAGGGAAATCAACCCTCCTGAACCTCCTGGGCCTGCTTGATGTGCCGACAAAAGGCAAATATTTTCTGATTGACAAGGAAGTCAGTCAGCTTTCCGACAACAAGCTCGCCGAGCTCAGGAACTCATGCATAGGCTTTATCTTCCAAAGCTTCAACCTTTTCCCGCATCTGAATGTGCAGCAGAACATAGAAGTGCCGCTGGTATATGCCGGAGTCCACAAGCATCAACGCTATAGAATTTCAAAAGATCTTGCCGATATGGTGAAATTATCACATAGGTTAACGCACAAGCCGACCGAACTTTCCGGAGGGGAATGCCAGAGGGTTGCCATAGCACGTGCACTTAGCAACAGTCCCTCCTTCCTCCTTGCTGATGAGCCCACTGGAAATCTCGATGAAAAGAGAAGCGACGAAATTATGGAGCTCTTTAAAAATCTCCATAAGGATAAAAACACCACTATACTCATGGTAACGCATAATCCGGAACTTAAAGTCTTCTGCGACAGGGTGATTTATCTCAAGGACGGGAGGGTCATAGGGGAAGAAGAATTCAGGGAGAAGTAACTCGGGCCAAGCCCGAGGAAAGAACCGGTGAAACGGTGATAAAGAATCTGAACATCCAACTTTCAACATTGAACATCGAATTTAGGACAGAAATTCATTCGGAGTTGGAAGTTTCCGCCGCGGCGGATTGAGTGTTCGATGTTGAACATTAATAAAGAGAAATAAGATATGCTGGTAAACGACCTATTCAGGCTTTCTTTTCACAATCTGCTCCTGCACAAGATCCGTTCCTTCCTGACCTCGCTAGGGATTATCTTCGGTGTCGGAAGCGTTATTTCGATGCTTGCCATATCGGAAGGGGCCAAAAGGCAGTCCCTCGCCCAGATTGAGGCCATGGGCATTGACAAGATAATTGTATTCAGCAAGAAACCCCCAGTAACTGGGAAAAACAGCAGCTCAGCTTCGCAAAGCGGAATGACTGAAAACTTCGGACTAAACCAGATGGATCTCTCAAACCTGAAACATTTTGACAATGTTGAGAGGATTACGACCATCCGCAACTCCAGAAAGAAAATACTGAAAGGCGTCACCAGACTCGACATGCTTCTTGTCTCGGCGAATACGTCATTCCTTGATGATTCGAAATCAAAGTTAATCGAAGGTCGCTGGCTTAACAATATCGACGAAGCAAACGCCTCGAATGTCTGTGTAATCGGCAAGAATATCAAGCGGAACTTCTTCTCCATCGAGAAGACCGGGATACTTGGCAGCATGCTAAGGGTAGAAAACGCCATATTCAAAATTGTCGGCATCATTGAAAACAACATCGGGACGCAACTGCCGGAAGTGAACAGTCCGAACGATATGATCATCATTCCGGTCTCAACCTCGAACAGCATGTTCGGGTACAATGCCTACCAGGGACAGAACAGGCAGCAGATGACAATCACCTACATCGAGTACGATGTCTTCATTGTAAAAGTCGCGGACATCGCATTCATAGACGACACTGCAAAACGGATAAAGGGATATATGGACAAAACCCACCAGAGGGAGAAGGACTGGGGGATTATTGTTCCGTTCGAACTCCTGAAACAGAGGGAACAGACACAGAATATCTTCACCGTCATTATGGGTTCCATTGCCGGCATATCCCTTCTGGTCGGAGGCGTCGGAATAATGAATATAATGCTGGCTAACGTCTATGAGCGCCGCAAGGAGATCGGGACCAGACGGGCCCTGGGCGCAAAGAAAAGCGATATCCTATCCCAGTTCCTGATTGAAACAGTTTTCCTTACGATTCTTGGCGGAACAATCGGAATGACTATGGGTGTGGCGATTTCAGAGGTCGTTACACGCTATGCCGAATGGCCAACAGTTTATTCCTTCTGGAGCTTCGCCCTCTCAATCATAATATCGGGGCTTGTCGGGATAATTTTCGGCACCTACCCCGCATGGAAAGCCGCCCAGCAAAACCCGATCGAAGTACTCAGGGCCGAGTAGAAGCATGAACTTCCAACATCTAACATTTAACTTTTAACATTTTTTTACCGGAAACAATTCCATTGTTTTCCAGAAAAAAATAAATAAAAAAAACAAAGGAGAGACCATGGGAATTTTCAGAGCGATATTTTGCGTGCTTCTGCCGCCACTTGCAGTAATAGACAAGGGCCTAGGAAACATTCTGATTGTAATAGTACTCACACTGCTCGGCTGGGTTCCAGGCATTATAGGCGCACTTATAATCTGCCTGAAAAAGGAGAAATAGTTTCTGCCGTGGGTGCTATTATTAAATTAGGCGGCCAGGGGCCGCATCTTTTAAATAATCGAATATCGAACAGCCGAATTACGAATTAGAAATTACGAATTAGAAATTGAAATTAGTTGGAGTTCACGGCTTTAGCGTGTCTTTTTCTTTAAAACTCGGGCACTCGGAATCTTTTGATAACTTTGAAATTCCTTAACGTTAAATTGGAATTCACAGCTTCGGCACGTCCACCCAGGCTCTTCTTTCCCAGGACTTGAATGCGACTTCCGCAAGCTGCACGCCTTTAGCGCCCTCAACGAGGCTCCACCTGAAAGGAGTGTTGCAGACAACGTGCTTCAGGAAAAGTTCCCACTGGATCTTGAATGCATTGTCGTAGTTGGAAGTGTCGGGAACCTCAGTCCAGCCGTCAAAAAAGTTTATCGGACTGTCTATATCTGGATTCCATACAGCCTTCGGAGTGCCGGCCGCCGCCTGGAAAAGACATTTCCTTAGCCCGGCCACCGCAGATCCTTTTGTACCGTCAACCTGCATTGTCAAAAGGTCATCCCTGCGGACCCTCACGCTCCAGGACGAATTGAAATTTGCGATTATCCCGTTTTCCAGTTCAAGCATTGCGTATGCCGAATCATCGGCGGTGCATTTGTAATCCTTACCCTTTTCATCACGCCTTTTAGGAATATGAGTTGCCCCGAGGCATGAGACTGATTTTATCTCACCGAAAAGATTGTCAATCACATACCGCCAGTGCGGGAACATATCGAGGATCATGCTGCCGCCATCTTCTTTCCGATAGTTCCAAGACGGCCTCTGCGCCGGAATGATATCCCCTTCGAAAACCCAGTAGCCGAATTCCCCCCTGACAGAAAGGATTTTCCCGAAGAATCCGGAATCTATAAGCATTTTCAGTTTCAAAAGTCCGGGAAGCCAAAGCTTATCCTGTACAACGCCACTCTTGACACCGGCCTTTTTTGCAAGATTATGCAGTTCCAAGGCGTCTTTGCTGTTGACCGCTATCGGCTTTTCGCAGTAGACATGCTTTCCGGCTTTTATTGCTTTTTTAACGGCTTCGACACGTCGGTCGGTCGTCTGTGAGTCAAAATAAATTTCATATTCCGGATCTTTAAGAACGGAATCCAGGTCAGTGGAATATTTTTTGATTCCGGAGAGTTTGACAAGCTCCTCAAGTTTTATCTCGCTCCTACCGATCAGTATCGGATCTGGCATTATAGTTTCCGTATCCGATATTTTAACTCCGCCTTGTTTTATAATCGCAACTATTGAACGCATAAGATGCTGATTGGTCCCCATACGTCCTGTTACACCGTTCATTATGATTCCGACCTTGCGTGTCTTCATGATAAATTCTCCTTCCGTTAAATTTTTCCTACGTAAAAATTTATATAAATTATGATTCAAAAATATTTAGACTGTTGAATGTTCGATGTTCAGATTTAATCTCTCCGTTTCTCCCATTCTCCGCTTCACCGATTCTTTCTTACTTCGGTTTCTCCGTGCACTGCGGCCGTGCCCCATGCGGCAGCTGTGGCGCATCAACTCCGGCTTTCGGAAGCGTTCCCTCAAGCTCCTGTTTCCAGTGGGCGACATCTCCAGCCGGACCATAGCAGTAAATCATCTTCGCTGGAGTCTTCCCTATATTGGTCATCTGGTGGAATACTTTCGAAGGTATATATACAGCCTGCCCAGCCTTCATGACAGTCCGGTCTGCACCAAGACACATTTCAGCTTCTCCCTCAAGAAGGAAATAGACCTCCTCCTGTTCCTGATTATGCCATGGAACCTGTCCACCATCCGGCTCCAGCGTCACCAACCCGATTGCGAAGTTCGCAGCTTTCACCGGCGAAACCCCTCCGACAATGTTCTGAGTCCTCCGCCTCGCCGGATAAGTCCTACCGGCAATCTGTGCTAGATCAGCGATTGTCATATGAAAGTCCCTTTCATTGAAATTGAAAATGCTTTGATGCGGGGGAGGGGGGAGCGCAAGAAGGGAAAGGCCTTCCGCGACAGCCACGCCCCCCCCT
>CAZION010000114.1:0-21729 GCA_964540865.1 uncultured Victivallis sp. | reverse complement strand
ACTTCATCGTGAACTGCGCCGCCTATACCGCCGTAGACAAGGCTGAAACTGAAAGGGAGGCATGCAGGACTGTAAATGCACTTGCCGTGGAATCCCTTGCAAAGTTCGCAAAAAACAAAAACAAGTATCTCATTCATATCAGCACGGATTTTGTTTTCGGAGACGACTCGGAAAACGCCCTCTCGGAAGACGACATGCCGAAACCCCTCGGCTGGTACGGCGCGACAAAACTCGAAGGGGAGAAACTGCTCCAGGCGTCAGGATGCCGCAATTCAATTGTCCGGCTCGAATGGACCTACGGCAGGAACGGCGTCAATTTCATAAGCAAGCTCCTGGAGGCCGCAATAAGGAATCCCAAACTGAAAGTGGTCGGAGATCAGACCGGTTCCCCGACCTGGACAGCCGATGCCGCACGCGCCATCATGTGCCTCATGAAAAACCAGACGGAAGGCCTTTATCATTTCGCGGCCAACGGGTTTGCAAGCCGCTACGAAGTCGCAAAATTCATCATGCATGAGAAAAGCATTGACAAGGAAGTAAGTTCCTGCTCAAGCGCTGATTTCCCGACACCTGCGAAACGACCCAGGAATTCCCGGTTCAACTGTTCAAAAATTGACAAGGTTATTGATTTCAAAAGGCCCTGCTGGCAGGAGTCGATGGCTGAGTTTCTAAGACAAATTTGAATAGGCGAATGGGGGAAACGGTGATTTAGACGTGCGGAAGTTCAGTTGGAGTTCACAGCTTTAGCGTGTCTTGGATTTAAAGCATAGAAAGCCTTATGAAAAAACGGATCAAAAGACTTATGACTTCCCTCCTCTTCATACTATGCGGTGTTTACTTCGGGATACTGGTTCTCCTGTTTCTCATGCAGTCCAAGCTTATTTATTTCCCTTTTAAAGGAATAGTCTGCACGCCAAACGACATCCGTATGGAATATGAAGACGTCACAATGAAAACTCCTGACGGCCTGAACCTCAACGCATGGTTCATTCCGGCAAAATCTCCAACGGGAACTGTCCTGTTCTGCCATGGCAACGGCGGTAACATCTCCTATTCCCTTGACGTGGTGGAAACCCTGACCAGACTCAATCTCAATGTCCTGCTTTTTGATTACAGGGGCTACGGGAAAAGCGAAGGCAACCCGACAGAAAACGGGACCTACACCGACGCTGAAACGGCTTATCAGTGGCTTGTCAAGGACAAGAATATTCCTGAAAAAGATATCATCATAATGGGCCGTTCGCTCGGTGCGGCGATAGCTGCGAATCTCGCAAAAAACCACAATCCAAGGCTCCTCATACTTGAATCTGGATTTTCATCGACCCCGGATTTAGCCGCTAAACAGTATCCCATATTCCCAGTCAGACTGCTCTGCCGTTACAAATACAAGACAGCCGAATACGTGAAAGATATAAGATGCCCGTTGCTTGTAATTCACAGCACCGAAGATGAGATCATCCCCTATTCAAACGGGAAAAAGATTTTCACCTCGGCAAAAGAACCGAAAGAATTTCTTGTAATAAGCGGCTCGCATAACGAAGGCTACACCGATTCCGGCGACACCTACACCAACGGCCTTAGGAATTTCCTGGAGAAACATGCGAATTCCGCCCTCTCCAAAACAGATTAACCACAGAGGCACGGAGACACCAAGAGGAAATTCGAAAGTTCTAGAGTGCGGAAGTTCGTGAGTTAGCAATAACATTATATATCTCAACGTATTTAGAACACGATTAAAGTTAAACCGTTAATCCAGCCCCCTGCCAATTTATCTGGTAGGAGCATGAGTTTGTTCAAGCTAATAATCTATTCTCCCATTGCATCCGGAGTTGGCACCGCTGGATGCAAGGGGGGGAGAAGCGGGTCAGAAGTATACAATAACTGGCAATCTTTTACTCCTGCCAGATAAAATAAGATGAATATGCTTATACAGGAAAAGTGCGTAATGTAAGGTATTATAAACTCAAACAAATCAAAAACGGGAATCAAAAAAATCATGCCGAAACAATTGGTTATTTCAGTTATGGCCAAGGACAGGCCGGGAATAATTGCGGACGTGACCGGAATCATCAGTGATTTCAAGGGCAATCTTGCGGACCTGAGCCAGACAACCCTTTGCGGTTATTTCACAATGATACTTGTTGCATCTTTTCCGGACGGGTTATCCACGGATAAATTAAGGGAAGCACTGTCAAAAAAAGGCGGAAGCAGGAAACCGGAATTCTCCTTTGAAATTGGAATCAAGGAAACCGGGATACTAAAACGCGAGGAAAATTCCCCGAGCGAATCGGTATATATCCTGACGGCCGACGGTGAAGACCAGATCGGCCTTGTCGCAAAAGTCAGCGCGTTCTGCAAGGAGCATAAGATAAACATCCTCGACCTCTCGACACGGGCCGAAAATGAGAGATACACAATGATCCTGCTGCTGGATATGTCATCAGTGAAATCGCTTTCCGGAATCCGGAAAGCTCTCAATGGATTCAGTCTGAAAACAGGATTGAATACGGAACTGCAGCACCGGGATATTTTTGTGGCGACAAACGAGATTTGATAATTTTCTTTTGCCCGCAAAAGAAAATTTATAACTAGGAGATTTTCAATGATACGCTCAGATCAGATACTCAAGACAGTTTCGATGATTCAGAAGGAACATCTGGATCTCAGGACGATCACGATGGGAATAAACCTGCTTGACTGCAGATGCGGGAACGTCAGCAAGACATGCAGTGCTGTGGAAAAGAAAATAAAGAAATATGCAAAGAATCTTGTCAGGATCTCCAATGAAGCCGGGGAGGAATACGGGATTCCGGTAGTGAACAAGCGCATCTCCATAACCCCCCTCGCCCATGTATGCGCTGGTTTTGACGCAAAAGGTTATGTGGCGGTGGCGAAGGCAATCGACAGCGCAGCTGATGCCGTCGGGGTGGATTTTGTCGGCGGATATTCCTGCAATGTTGAAAAGGGGATGAGCAAGGCCGATGAAATACTCATCGAATCGATACCGGAAGCAATGTTCGCCACAAGGAAAATATGTTCGTCCGTGAATGTCGCCGGAACAAAATCCGGGGTAAATATGAACGCCGTGAAAATACTTGGAGAAGTGATCAAGAAACTTGCCGCAGGAAGCGCTAAGAAAGACGGTTTCGCCTGTGCTAAACTTGTGATTTTCGCAAACCAGCCCGGGGACAACCCGTTCATGGCTGGAGCGGTACACGGGCACGGCGAACCGGAATGCGTCATAAATGTCGGTGTAAGCGGCCCCGGTGTTGTCGCCCGAGCCCTTGAAAGGAAAATCAAGGATGAAGGTGCGGAAAATCTCAGGCTCGATGATCTTGCTGAAGAAATAAAACTGACTTCGTTCCGTGTGACAAGATGCGGGGAACTCCTCGGCAGGAAGATCGCAAAAAGGCTTGAAACACCTTTTGGAGTTGTTGATCTTTCACTGGCCCCAACCCCGGAAATAGGTGACAGTGTCGGCGAAATACTGAAGATCTTAGGTGTTGATGAAATCGGAGCACCCGGCTCAACTGCGATTGTCGCACTCCTCAATGACGCTGTGAAAAAAGGCGGGGCATTCGCAAGCCAGAGCGTCGGAGGACTGAGCGGGGCGTTCATTCCCGTATGCGAGGATGCCGAACTTGCGGAAGCTGTCCGGAACGGAAGCCTGTCTCTGGAAAAACTTGAGGCAATGACAAGTGTCTGCTCTGTCGGGCTAGACATGATTGCAATTCCAGGAAGTGTCGATGCCGCGACAATTTCTGCGATAATCGCAGATGAGATGGCGATAGGCGTAATCAACCGCAAGACGACCGCTGTCAGGCTGATTCCGGTCCCCGGGAAAAAAGCGGGGGATATCGCCGTATTCGGGGGTCTTTTCGGAAGCAGCGCCGTTCTAACAGTAAGGAATGCCGGCAAGTCAAAAAGATTCATCGCATGGGGCGGAAAAATCCCGGCGCCCATACATAGCTTGAACAACTGAGGTAATTGAAAAAGAAGCCAGGAGTCAGAAGTCAGGAGTCAGAATGAATTTTGATTTGCGTTTGAATTTCATTCTGGATTCCTTTGAAACTTGCATTGAAAGTATGTTGGGCTTTAGCCCGACAAGATGGCGGTCTATAGAGCCGCCCTACTTATTTGGCAAATATTTCTTATTGATAAAACTGGTGACCCGCCAGTCAGACGCTAATTTCTGAATTCCTGTACGCCGCGGCGGATGAGTTTTGCAATCGGCTCAACTAGTTTGGGCATCTAAACGATGCTAAATTCTCCCGCCGAGTCCACGAGATTGAGAGAAATAATTTTGTTAAAATTTATCTCTTGTCCTTTTGCTTTTATGTCAGGCTCTTCGGCCTGACCTTGGACTGCGGTGATTCATCACCGCCTTGTGTCGCAAAATTTATTTTGCGATTCTTTACTACGAGAAATAAATTTCTCTGAACAAGGCGGTAATAAATTCCCGCACTCCAGGTGATTCGCTCCGCTCATCAATAAATCATTTTAATCAGGAACAATCAATTAATTACGCCAAGGCCTCAGGAAGACGGTGGAACCGGATTACTTGAAGGCACACTTGTTATGGTTTATTTATATTCTAATCCCCGTTGCTTCTTCATTTCTGGAATGGACTTTTCACCTTTCTCAAGCTCATCCAACAGTCTCTGCTCATCAGCAGTTATTTCGCCAGGTTTTCTTTCCGGAATATCGAAAGGCGAAGGAAATGTCAATGGTCTTTGATATAGGACTTTTCCCTTTATGTCCCTCATATTCACTGGCCCGACAATTCTACTGTCTGGCGCCAAGGTCATGGGCCTATCTGCAAGTAGGAAAAAACTATGCTCGGGAACACTGAATGGAAACTTGACACCTTCGCTACATAGAAGGCCATTTGGAGGAGGAATCTCTTTAGGATAAACCAGGGGCTTCGTATTTATAATTGCCAGATTTGCCCCTAAATCAACCGATTCACTTGAGAGTCCTATAATCCTGTGGCATGCGAGTTTTTTGATCTTGGAATTATAGTAAATGACAACGTCAAACCGTTGCAGGGATGTTTCATTGATATTAGTATCATATGATAGGATGGTTCCTTTTTTTATCGCAGGCTCCATTTCTGTTCCAGCAAGCGTAACATTTTTGATATTATTGCCACATGAACATATAAAGAGGCTTCCAATAAATAGAAATATAATCCGTTTCATGTAATCACTCTATATTTAAGCAACTTATTATTATGGGTATTTCCCCGTTTGCCGGTCAAAAGCAGAGGCTAAGGACAACATGTCACAGGCTCCATCTAAAATCTAGCCTCATAATAGTTATAATCAATCCTGTTCCCTGATGCACTTTATTTTTGATCGGCGAAATGTAACCGTTAAGCTGGTTAGTTTGAGTTCAAAGGTAGGGAGACTCTCGATCTGTCGGCCATAGCTTATTTGCGACGGCGGATCAGAGTGCCTCTTGCCTCTAAGAAGCCGCGCTCATCCCACGTCGCTAGGAAGCTATGGCGGACGCGTCGGGCGCTGGTCTACTCAAAGCAAGCGGGAAGATGGAGGGTTATCTTGCATATTGTAATATGAAATTATGAGGGAGGAATACAGGTCTTTCTTTAGTCCGGCGGAGCAGGCTAAAAAAGTATGTTGGGCTTTAGTCCGACAATGTTTTTAATTAAACACAATAAACTGAAAGACGAAGAGTGTCGGGCTAAAGCCCAACATACTTTCAATGAAAGTTTCAAGGGAGTACCGGTCTGGCGGTAAAAACACGCCAGTTTTATCATAATGGAACTGCCAGGAAAAGAACACGCTTCCTACTTCGCCAGGGCTACGAAGGACAGGAAAGCCGTGAACACCAACGGCAGTTTCAGGGGAGAAAAATTCAGGGTTAAGTTTGAATTTCGTTCTGAATTCCTGCAAAACTCGAGTTTTGCAATTTAGTATAGCAGGAGCTAAAAAAGAAGTTGAAAAAGATGGGGTGGATGACGGGGCTCGAACCCGCGACCTGATGAACCACAATCATCCGCTCTAACCAACTGAGCTACAACCACCATGAATTGGGACGCTAAAATAGTGCGAAGTTCGCAAGATTCAAATATGCAAACGCAATTATTTGAAGAGTAATTACAGATGCACTACTTCTCGGTCAAAGCCTTTTGAGTGCTTTGATTGCGCTGATTCTGTATGGACTGTAATTTATCGGCCTGGGTTTTCTTGATGGTGAGAGGAGTTGCACCCGTACCGTAGTCAACTACGGCGGCGGCATCACTGATGATTTGCGTACCCACGCGTTGTCCGGTGCTTCTAGCGTCTTTTGCTGGAGTGGCGGCGGCGGGCTGAGCAGTTTGGGAAGTTGTCCCTTGTGAGGCTACCGGCTGTGCGGGAGAGACTGTTGCGGGTTCATTTTTCTTGAAATCCGGAGGAGTGTAGGAATTGGATTTTGACGGAGGCGCATCCTCTCCACATCCGCAAAGCATCAGACAGAGTCCAAAAATATAAAAAAAGTTTTTCATATTAGTGCTATTCCTCAGCTTCAATGTTCTCTATTCCAACATTGCTTTCTTCCTTCGGGGAAAGCCATTCTTCAAAGAATTTACTGACAATCGGGGCGCAGGTTGAGCCTCCGCTGACGCCTTCCTGCACTATGACGGCAAATCCATAGAGCTTGTCGTCGCGCCGTCCGAATCCAATAAACCAGGTATTTGTCTTCCTGTTATTTTTAGGTCCTATTTCAGCGGTGCCTGTTTTCCCTGAAAGCGTTATTCTGCTGTTGGCAGCCTTTTTAGCCGTTCCCTTTTCAGCGTTGATGACAAGATACATCCCCTCCCGTATGATATCAAGATTCTCCTTTTTAACATCAAGTTCGCCGGTCAGCTCCGGTTTTTCCTGTAAAAAAAGCGTATTGCCGTGGGTGTCTCTGACTTCCTGCAGAAGGTAGGGTTTCCATAGAGTGCCTCCGTTTGCTATTGCTGAAACATAAAGAGCGGCTTGGAGAGGGGTCAGTAGAATTATACCCTGCCCGATTGAAATGAGACAGTTGTCGTACACTGTCCATTTTTCACCGTAGGACTCGAATTTCTTCTCCATCGAAGGAAGCTGTCCTGCGCGCTCTGGGAGGCACAATCCTGTTTTTCTACCGAACCCTGCGGATTCCATCATATCCCGGATTTTTTCGAACCCGAGTTTTCTTCCCTGTGCCATGAAATAAACGTTACATGACTGCTCAAGTCCGTAGCGCATGTCCACATCGCCGTGTCCACCGTTTTTCCAGCTCCAGCAGTTGATGGAGGCGTTCCCGATTGACATGGAGCCGTCGCATTTTATTTTTTCATTGGGGCTAAACCCGTTCTCAAGCGCGGCCATTGCGATGACCGGTTTTATGATTGACCCAGGGGTATATTCACCAAAAGTGGCCCTGTTAAAAAGAGGTCTTTGTGGATCGTTGACAAGATTCTTCCAGTCATCGGCCTTTATTTTAGGGACAAAAGACTGGGGATTGAAACCGGGAGAAGACACCATTGCAAGGACAGCTCCGTTAGATGCATCAAGAAGAACAAAAGCTCCGACTCTTTCCGCAAGGAGTTTTTCGGCTATTGACTGCGCTCTCCAGTTGACAGTTAAGACGAGATCGTTTCCGTTCTGACGCGGAACCGGGGTTCCTATTGTTTCATGGACAAATCCCATGTTGTTGATCCTTACGATCTCATTTCCCGGAATTCCCCTGAGTCCGCGGAGCGGTTGAGGTCCGCAGGTTACAGTTTTGTCATACGCCTTCTCAATTCCATCCCTTCCAGTCCAGTCAGGCAGATAGTATGAATAGTCAGTCCTGTCTTCGGCGCTGCCAGGGTCTTCAAGTCCCACATATCCGATCAGATGACATGCCGTTTTTTCACCTGGATAATATCTTTTGGGGATCGTCTTAATCTCCATTCCGCCTATTTCCGGCGTGACTTCCACGGCATTCGCCATTTCAACCGTGGTTAGATCCCGGAATATTGTGACTGGAAGGGCGGGCCTCATATTTATATGCTGGAGAATCCCTATTTTTGTAAGCGTTGGTTTCCGCCCTATCGCCACGCCGAGCCTCTGTGCGCTTTCGAAAATGTAATTCACAGTTTTCATCTGTTTTCCGGGCTGCCTCATTTCAGCCGGATGAAAGACAATATCATAGCCGGGCATGTTGTCAGCGAGAAGATGCAGGTCAGAACTGAAAATCCTGCCCCTGATTGCAGGGATCCTGATGCATCTGATTGACTGTTTCGAAACTTTATCCCTGTGGTCTTCACCCTGTCTTATTTGCTCGTCCCAGAGTTTGACAACAAGCACTGCATAGAATACGGAGAAAAAAGCCCCGAGAAGGGCGATTCTAATAAAAGTTTTGATAATCCCGGCTTTCACAGTTCCCCTACATCCTTTCCTCGATATTCTCTTTCGCCGTCTTATAGAGCTCCATGCCGAGCCATTCGCTCAGCATATCAAGAAATATTATAAGGAATGGCAGACAGAATGCTCCGGCCGTCACCGATAAAGTAAAAAGAAATGCTAAATTCGCAAAACCGGTTACGGCAATTTCCTTTGAGTTGAAGACCAGCACCGGCAGCACGGCAATAGTTGCTGTTAGAATTCCAGGAACAATGTGCAGGTAGAAGTCTTTTGTCTCCCCCTTGAGAAGCCAGAAGACAGTTACTCCAGAGACTGCGGCGAAACTAAGCGCGGATATGGGAACATCCCTTCCGTAGAGCATATCCACTGCAAGCCCTGAGACAAAGCCCAGGAATAGTCCCAGCTTCCACCCGTATACCATGGAAAAATAAAATACTACAAGTGCGGCCAAGGGTATGATGACACCGGATGAACCGGCCATCACCTCCAGCATAACCGAAATGAAGAGAACCACAAATATATAACTTACTACAATCATTTTTCAGGCACTAATACAAGCACAAAGTGCAGGTTGTCAAAGTTAACGGCAGACTCCATCCTGGCCTCCGCATAAAGGTTGTCTTTTATTTTTACGGCCTTGCCCTCTACGTCCATGGCAAGATTGCCCAGGAGAAGCGATGATGGAGTCAGTCCGCTCAATCCGGAGGTATAGACAAATTCACCGGCTGAATAGGGCACATCCTTCGGAAGATATTTTATTCCGACGATAAAAGACCGTCCGGTTTTATTCCCGGTACCCGCGATACCGTGCGCCCTCTTCCCAGAAACCATGACGCTGAGAGAACAGTCGTCGCTGAGTATTGTGCTTACGACAGATTCATGAAGGGAAACGGATTTGATTCTTCCAACAACTGCAAAGGCGGTTCCGACTCCGTCCTTCCTCAGTATTTTTGAAATCACAAGGCTTCCCTCTTTCACTCCGTCTGCACTTCCCCTGTCTATTACTAATTTCTCATACCATCTGACAGGATCCCTCCTGATAATTTCAGAGGTTAGACAATTGAAGAAAGGGACTTTGCCCACTCCGACAAGCTCCCTGAGTTCAATGTTTTCCCTTTTCAGATTATTCAGAATAGACATCTTTGCAGACATTATATCGTTTTCCTTCTGGAGCTTCAGGACTTGGTCCGCCAGTTCGTTTTTGCTCCTGATGAGAAGGCTTTCCGAGGCGGCCTTGTCCGACACGGCTTCAACGGAATGGAAAAATGGATGATAGAAATCTGAAACAACCCTCTTCGTGAAATTCCTGACGGCGGTAAAGGAAAATACAATGAACAGAATTGCGAATCCCGCAAGCAATATTAAGTTTTGTCTACTAAGCATTTTCTACTCGATAGTTTTGAAATTTGATTAAAAAAACTTCTCCTCTTTGTCGAGGATGGAGTTCAAGTAAGGGCAGAACTGCCCGGTAAAAGTTCCAACCCCTTCAAGATAATTGAGCTCCGCAGAGTATCTCTTGAAGAAAGGGACAAATCTGGCTTCACTTTCCCTTATGTACTCTTCGACCTGTCTCTGTTTTAATATTTTTCCCCGCAAGTTCGCCTCGGCATCCTTGAAATCTCGTTCAAAATTCTCCCTGTCACTTTCTGTCAACCTGCCGAATATCTCCGCCATTTTATTCACATCATTCTGTATCAGGACTGGAGACTGATTTGCGAGATCGCTGAAATATCTCCGGTAAAGATTTGCAATCCTCTCTGGATTTTCAATTTCACTCCATTTCTTTCCAAATTCCTGGATTCCACACGATCTGATTTCTGTTTTAGCCGGCTTATCCTTTTCAGCCGCAACAGCAATCTTGTAATTTAGAGTTCTAAGTTCATCCAGACGTTTTTCCACAAAGTCAGAAGAACCTGGAGAGAATATGTTGACGGAACTGTTTCTGATTGCCGTTTCAAACCAGGTCTCGACCCTTTTCTCCTTGGAAATCTGGTCAACTGGAAGCGTTGAAAAATCAAATCCACTTTTTATAATATAATCGTTAATCGCAGTTTTGAACGCCGTATCCGTTTTTTCTCCGTCAACAGAGGATTTAAGTATAGCCATGAATATGTCTCTGCTCTTCGGAATTCTTGCCATTGAGTCAATGATGATTGCGCATGTTTCCGAGTAAAGCGTAAACGAGGGACCGTCCCTGTATTCCAGCGGATTGTTCAAAACGCACCATAAATTCGGCTGTATTCCCGAGGAGGCCAACCCTTTCATACCTGGATAGACAATCACACCTGACAGCATCGTCGGATTCCTGCGTATTTCAATTTTTGAAAGAATGCCTGCAGTAATCCAGGCCGGAACCTTTACATAATTTAGATCCGGCTTAATTCCGAACCTGATCAAAAGCATTGCGGAAATCACAGCGGAATGAGTTCTATAGTCTTTATCCCAGCCGGAAAGATCGTCCGACAAGAAGATTCTGAGAACATCTCCGCTTGTGCTTATTTCGAATCCGTCCTTCATATAGTTATTTGTGACAATGACTGAACATGGAGATGTTTTATCTGCCGACCTGAGTCCTGAAATTGAATATGTTACATAATCGGCCGCCTTTAAAAAACTCTGAAGCTTATCAAACTTGGGATCGGTCCTGCTAAAACAGAATTTCACCCTCTCGCTTATGTCTATTGTCCTCATGCCGAAAGATTCAGACGCAGAAAAGAGAAATAAGATGACCAGAAAAATCAACAGCATGTATTTTTGAAGTTTAAAATTCAAGTTCAATCTCCATTCGCTTCATCATATTTCGTCGAGCCGGCAATATATCACAGAAAAATCAAAAACCATGAAGAATGCGATAGGCTCTTTTAACATGAAGACATGGACGTGTTAACCGATTTAACACGACAATCAACACATGTTAGTTTTTAGGCATATTAATAACATGTCTTGCCCTGAATGCATTGAAGGTCCCTGCACAGATGGCTTCCCTGATTTGCGCCAGAAACTTCTCGAAATAGATCATATTGTGAATTGTAAGAAGCCGAACACCAAGGACTTCCCCCACATTCATGAGGTGGCGGACATACGCCCTGCTGAAATTTGTGCAGGTATAGCAGTCGCACTCCGGGTCAACCGGACTCATATCCTCGGCATATCTTCCGGCCTTTACCGGAATAGTATCGCCATTGGAAAGAAAGGCGGTTCCATGGCGGGCAAGACGTGTTGGAATTACGCAGTCGAACATGTCGATTCCCCGTGCAATACCCTCTATTATCTGAAATGGATAGCCTACACCCATCATATAATGCGCCTTGTCCTCAGGAAGCACAGGCATAACCCAATCAAGACATTCAATCATCTGTTCTTCGGACTCTCCGACGCTAAGACCTCCGATCGCATAGCCGTCAAATCCGATTTTCACGAGATCTTCTGCCGCCCTGATGCGGAGATCTTTATAAACCGATCCTTGTACAATCCCGAATATCTGTTGAGTTTCATCCAACGGCTGTTCACGCGAGATCTGGGCCCATTTCGTTGTCAGTTCAAGGGATTCCACGGCGTTGTCGTATGTGCACGGGAAAGGTGTGCATTCATCAAAAGCCATTACTATGTCCGAACCGAGAACCTTCTGAATTGCGATCGATTCAACTGGCCCAAGGAAAAAGCGGGAACCGTCGATATGCGAGGCGAATTCAATGCCGTTGGGCGTTATTTTCCTGAGAGCCGACAAGCTGAAAACCTGAAAACCACCACTGTCAGTGAGGATTGGCCGTTTCCAGTTGCTGAACTTGTGGAGTCCACCGGCTTTCTTAAACACCTCCAGCCCTGGACGCAGAAAAAGGTGATAAGTATTCCCAAGTATTATCTCGATACCCATCTGTTCGAGTTCCAGCGGCGTCATCGTCTTGACTGTTGCGCGGGTTCCGACAGGCATGAAAACAGGGGTTTTGACATCTCCCCGCGAGGTTTTCAAGAGACCGCATCTGGCTTTGGTTTCAGGGCATTTTGCCGTTATCTCAAAATTCATAGGTTCTCCAGCACTAAACACACAAGAGTATTTTCAAGCATGGGTTTTATATGATTAGTGTATTTCGTGATTAAAATTTTTTACTTTCTATGCACAAACATGTTTTCCATAAGCAATCCGGCTTCGGAAGCTTTTCCAAGCGCGGAAGCGACTTTCAAAGCGAATTCGAAAGCGGCCCCAGGTCCTTTTCCGGTAACTGTATTGCCATCTATTTCAGTCAGTTCTCCGGTATGGTTACACCCCTTAAGGTCGTTTTTAACAGAAGGATGCGATGTGATTGTCTTTCCATCTATGACACCGGCCGCCTTCAAGGCTATCGGGGCGGCACAGATTGCCGATATGATCCCACCCCTGGCGTTGACTTTTTTGACAAGTGTCAAAACTTCCAAACTGTCCCTGAGGTTGGCTGAACCCGGCATTCCGCCGGGAAGGAATATGGCATCAAACTCTGGTTCTCTGAGTTCAGAGAACATGCAGTCAGATTGGATTCTGATTCCATGCGAACCAGTAACCGTCTCTGAAAAACCTGCAATCACAACCTCGAATTCAAGTCTCCTGAACACGTCTATTGGAACGACGGCCTCGATCTCCTCGAATCCGTCCGCAAGAATCACAGCAATTTTCTTTTTCATATTATTTTCCCTCCATACCGCGGAGAAAATAATGCTTCCTCCCCAAATAACAAATTATAAATTCAGGTCTGAATTTAATTACTCTAGATTATCATTATCATCAATAGAAATATTTATATTGTGCAAAAGCTTTTTTAATTTACCGATATTATGCTATATTTGCGGGCAATGTAAATTTTAAAACACTTCTTATTCAATTTGGATAGAGACATATATAATGAAGTCAGGTTTATTTCCAGGCAGTTTTGATCCGGTGACAAACGGACACATTGATGTTATCAGGAGGGCAGGCAAGCTCTTTGACAAACTCATTGTAGCCGTTGCCGTAAATGAATCGAAAGATGCCATGTTCACCCTTGAGGAGAGAACTGAGCTTCTCAAAACGGCGTGCAAGGGGATTCCACGGATAGAAATAATCTGTTTTGAGGGGCTTCTTATGAACGCCGTAAAAACATTCGGGACATCGGCGGTTGTGCGAGGACTGAGGGCGATATCCGATTTTGAATATGAATTCCAGATGGCGATGATGAACCGTGAACTGGATCCGGATTACGAGACGGTTTTTCTAATGTCGAGTCCCTCTTACTCGTTTGTAAGTTCCAGGATGATAAAGGAAATAGTCAAACTTGGAGGTGATGTTTCACCATTTGTCCCTCCGGCAATAGCCGAAGCTCTTAAAAAAAAGCATAAACACGGTTGATACAGCAATGATAAAACTATGCGAAAACCAGATTGAATATGAAGGATTGAGGCTTACAGGATACGCCAAGGCCTCTGAAATGGGATTAGAGTCCGAAGGTGATTTCCTCCGTTTTCCGGAAAATGTGTTTTATGACGTCACTGCGACACTCGTAAACGGGGGGATAGTTGTTTCGGGTAGGATTGAAATGACAATAGGCTGCCGGTGCGTGAGATGTCTGAAGGATTATGAGCAGAAAATATCCTGCGAGGAGGTATGTCATTTTTATGAAACCGGCTCTAAATCTGAATTTGACTTGACTCCTGAGCTACGAGAAGATATTATAATATCTTTGCCGCAGAATTTTATTTGCAGTGCCGATTGCGAAGGATTGTGTCAAATTTGCGGGGCAAACAAAAATGTAACCGATTGCGGTTGCAATGTTTCCGGATTGGAAAATGGCTGCTGGAATGAGCTTGACAAGCTTAATTTTGCCGGCAGGAACAGGAAGAAAACAACGACAACTGACGCACTGAAAGTTAAAAAGCGGACGCGGCAGGCATAAATTTCTAAGGAGAGACTTAAATGGGTGTTCCAAAACGTAAAATGTCCAAGATGAAGAGACGCCGTCGCGTTTCTGCAAATCATTACAAAGGGGTACAGGCTACAACTTGTACCGTATGTGGAAAGGCTGTGAAAACTCATAGGGTTTGCCCTTCCTGCGGAATGTACAAAGGAAAGCAGATAATAACGGTTTCTGAATAATTATGAGAATCGCTGTTGATGCAATGGGCGGAGATCACGCCCCCGAGGTTGTGATTCAGGGAACGGCTGAAGCTCTCGAACAGTATCCTTACATGGACATTGTTCTTGTCGGCCATCTCGAAATAATCACGCCCATGCTGAAAAAACACGGGATCGCGGGTCATCCGCGCCTCAGGCTTGTCCATGCTGAACAGACTGTGGCGATGAACGAGCCTTCTACAACAGCGATAAGGAGCAAGAAGAATTCGTCCATAACTGTATGCGCGGATCTTGTCCACAGGGGCGAGGCGGATGCAGTTGTCAGCGCCGGGCACACCGGAGCGGCGGTTGCAGCCACAAACTTCAGGATGAAACTGCTTCCAGGCGTTGACAGGGCCGGCATCGCAACTATAATGCCGTCCACTAAGGGGCATTTCGTGCTGATTGACGCAGGAGCTAACATTGATTGCAAACCGATACATCTTGCGCAGTTCGCAATTATGGGTGAAATGTTCGCAAAATGTTCATTGAATATCTCCAAACCGAGAGTAGGCCTCCTGAGCGTCGGCGAAGAAGACGTGAAGGGAAACGATTTGACAAAAGAAACATTCAAATTGCTCTCCAACATGCCGATTAATTTCATAGGGAATGTTGAAGGAAAGCTTCTTTACGAAAAAGTCGCAGATGTTGTAGTGTGCGACGGCTTTGTAGGAAATCTTGTCATCAAGTCGAGTGAAAGCCTTGCGAAAGCGCTTATGACATGGTTGAAGCAGGCCTTCACGAAGAACCCATTCCGCCAGGCAGGTGCGATGCTTGCCAAAAATGCTTTCAAGGAATTGAAGGAAATATGTGATTACGAGGAATACGGGGGAGCCCCTCTTCTCGGAGTCAATGGGATATGTATAATTGGACACGGAAGCTCCTCGCCTAAAGCAATAAAAAATGCGATAAGGGTGGCCGGAGAATTTATAAAATTCAGGATTAACGACCATATAACAGCCAGAATAGCTGAATGTGGCATAAATGTTAATAAATAAACGTTCCGTTTATCTTTAACCGATTAAGGATATTTATGGGAATAAAAATAATTGGGACTGGTTCATATGTTCCGGAACGTGTGCTGACGAACCGCGATCTTGAAAAGATGGTGGACACGACAGACGATTGGATACTCACGAGAACCGGAATAGCGGAAAGAAGAATATCCGCAGACAATGAACCCAGCTCGGAGATGGCGATGAAGGCCTCCCTCAGGGCCATTGAAATGGCTAAAATAAAGCCTGAGGATCTTGACCTGATTGTAATTGCCACAATCACACAGGACAGGATTACTCCCAGCACCGCATGCATTCTCCAAGGAAAACTCAAGGCTAAAAACGCCGCATGCTTCGATCTTCAGGCGGCATGCACAGGGTTCCTCTACTCCCTGGAAATAGTCAACGCCCTGATGTCCACCAATCCCAAATACAAAAAAGCCCTTATAATCGGCGTTGAAAAACTTTCCATTATAACTGATTGGAAGGATCGCAACACATGTATCCTTTTCGGCGATGGCGCAGGAGCGGTCATTCTTGAGAAAAGGGCCGGTAAAAACGACATCGGTGGAATACTGGCGAGCAGACTTGCGTCAAATGGCGAATTCAGCGAAATAATAAAAGTACCCGCCGGCGGTTCGGCGATTCCATCAAGCTCTGAAACCATAAAGAAAAGAATGCATTATCTTTCAATGGAAGGTCAGGAAGTATTCAAACTTGCTGTAAATGAAATGGCTAAGGCCTGTCAGGATGTCCTTGCAAGGGCAAAGGTTGATATTTCCGAGGTTAGATGGCTCATCCCCCATCAGGCAAACTTGAGGATAATAAAAGCTGTTGGCAATAAACTTGGGATTCCCGACGAGAGGGTCTATATAAACGTCCACAAATATGGAAACACTTCCGCAGCTTCAGTGGTTATAGCTCTCGATGAGATAGTCAGAACTGGAAAATTGGAACGTGGCGACTACATACTCCTCACCGCTTTCGGAGCCGGAATCACTTGGGGAGCCAATCTGCTCCGCTGGTAATTTCAGAACCGAAAAAATGCAAGCGTACGGTCCTATCAGCAAATTGGGAATTGCCATACCTACTTGAACGACAAAGTCAAAAATCTCGCCTTGAATCTCATCGCACCTGGCATAGGTCAGTTCGGAGCCGGAAGATGGATGCGGGGTTCAATCATGGCTTCAACCGGAATGGCCTGCTTTTTATGGTTTAACTGGGAAGTTCTTCATCCTTTGTATCTGATCATACAAAACGCCCTAAACGACCAGGAAATCGACCTCAGGTTATTCAACTATAGAAACCTGTTGATTTCATTGAGTCTTCTTTTCTTTATCTGGGCAATAAGTTACGCGGATTTATTCTTGATTAAAAATAAAAAGGTAAATTGACAAACGGAAATTCGGCAGCTGATCAATAGACAACCCTGTTTCTTCCATCAGCTTTTGCCTTGTAGAGGTTCTGGTCGGCCTTTCGGACAAGGGTCATCATGTCTTTTTCTACTGACTCTGAAATAAATGAGGACGCCATGCCTATACTGACTGTAACCTTTATACCCATGGCAGCTTCTGTTTTCATTTCAATATTATTCCTTATTTTCTCAGAAACAATCTTTCCGGCGGCCAGATCACCGCAATCAGCATAAATAATGAACTCTTCACCTCCGTATCTGCCTGCAATATCAGATTTCCTAAGAGATGAATTAATTATGGATGCGACATATCTAAGGACCTCGTCACCTTTTTGATGTCCGTAGGTATCATTCACATTTTTAAAGTGATCAATGTCAGCAATCATTATTAAGACCTTCAACTTCCGCCTGTGCGCAAGATGAAGAACTGGCTTAGCGGCATTAAAAAATCCGCGTCTGTTCAATATACCTGTAAGCAGATCCAGTGTATTTTCACTTGCAAGTCTTTTATTGTCCTTCCAAAGGCTCTGGAGGGTATCTCCCAACAACTCCGCATCGGGAATTGTCTCGCCATATTTCATAAGCCCCTGAATGAATTCATTTACATGGAGCTCATATTTATCTTCCATATTTTGAACTCCGTCAAGCGTCTTAAAAATGTGGAACATTGTGGCAAACTCTGGATTAAGCATATAAAATTCGAGTCTGTATGCAATAGTGATAACTTCGGAAGGATCCGATAGGTTTTTCACATTTTTTATAAGCTCGCACGATTTCGTGAGAAGTTTTTTAAACTTTTCCAGAGTTGCAGATGAATCTTCAAAGACATTTGGAAGGAGATTCCTTTTCGCAAGCCCATGGGCTTTTTTCCAGAAAAGTACGTGCCCCTTCTCCTCTTCAGCCATAGATTTCCAGAATGATTTGAAGGCTTCATCCGTGCAGGCTTTTTCTATTTTGGAATATAGACTGAAAGCCTGGCCATCAAGGCTGATGCAAATCTCAAGAATCTGGGCTAATTCCTTGTCTGATTCATCCATTTTTCATGCTCCATTTCAGCAGGTATGCTTGTCCTCGCTCCATTTGATGATTTCAGCTTCTTCCTTCGACCACTTGTCGCTTCTGGCGGATGCGGCAAATATTTTGAAGTATTCCTGGATCACATTACTGAATATGTGAAGGTGGTTCACCCTTTCCGCGAATATGCTGCCAAGGTCATCCAATTTTTCGCCTTCCGGAAGATTGAGCCCACTGAAAGCGAAAAGATCGGCATCAATGGTTCCTGACCATACTTCCTTGCCTCTGGCGATTGTGAATTTCGCTTTCTTGAGTTTCTTACCCACATCAAGAGCGGCTTTTGCTTCAGCACTTCTAAGGGGATTTCCCTTGCGTACAACTGTTTCACCAGAACCTTCAGCCTCATCGCTTAGTGCGAAAGTGAGCGGACCTTCTATCATGACTTCAAAATCACCGAAATCCTTTGTAGCGAGTTTTCCGCCTTTCTCCTCACTGTAGTACCAGAGCCATGTGAGAAAGTCCCTTCCTGGATTTGATTCACCTTTGACGTTTTTAGTGAACCTTACGGGCTTCAATGCGTCAACCTCGTCCTTGAAGAGCCTGAACATCATGTCGCTGAGGCCGACCTGTACAGGTTCAATCTTGAATGTGTCATGGAAATAGGCCAGAAAAGTGTCTATTTTCTTGGTGGACGAAGTCCCTAGATAAAGCATGTTTGACGCTTTGTCAATCACAAACGGGATTCCGGAAATCTGAGGTGGCATCTGCATGAGGCGTTTTTCCTCAACATCCTTTTTAATCTGCCTGCGCACTTTGCCCGGAACGAATGCAAGTTTGTTCATGGTCATGTAATCAAGCTCTTCTTTTCTGCATTCCGCGTTCAGTAAGGCTGACGGTATTTTGCGCTGCGCAGTCCGCAGATTCAGGTAGAAATGACCTCCGCACAAAGCTGTTCCGTCATTGATATTCCTTTCGAGGAGATGTCTACCGCTAACCCATCCGACGGAAAGGTCACCTGTAAGTTCATCGAGTTTTCCCGCCGCTTTTGATTCGAAAATCTCGAGGGCGTCGTCCGGAAGTTTTTCAGGAAGGCGGAAAACCGTTAAAGCAAAAGATCCTCTTTCAAAAGACATGATTATAACTCCTTAATTATGTAATGCAGACATACCTGTCTGCAGTTCAATCCCAGGCTGTTCTTGCCAGGGCTGGTTCAAGATGGAAATCGTTTTAATCTATATAGCATTCCTGTAAATTCTATTTCACTATGAAAGATTTATCCAATGTCTAGATCCCTCAAAAAAAAAGCCTACCTTTTAGGGCAGGCTTTTTTGAATTCATATTTCAACAGGAATCAGAGTTCTTCGCCGACTTCCCAGCGGAGGAATCGTTTAATGACTACTCCGGGATTCGCTTTTTCAACCGAAACCTTGTCGTCCCGTATCCAAGGCTGTTTTGTCAGGCAGACTTCAGTATGCCATTTGCTTATTTTTCCGCCAAGAATTTTTTCGAGCATTGCGGCTGGCTTGTCGCCGAGCTGTGCTGCCGCGATTTCTTTTTCTTTGGCAATAATTTCAGCTGGAATATCTTCCGGATTCAAATATTGAGGTTTGAAAGCGGCAATGTGCATACAGATGTCGTTCAGAGCGGCAGTATTGGAAATATTGCCTTCGGCATCGATCAGAACACCGATTTTTCCGCCCATATGCAGGTATGTGGCGCATGCGCCTTTGCTTTCCCATCTGACAGCTCTGCGGATCTGCATATTTTCGCCTGTCACTGCAATATTCTGAGTCAGGGAATCCTTTTCTTTTTCAAGAACCTTCGCAAGGACATCACCTTCTCCGGCTACTTTCACTGTATTTGCAGAAATCAATTTTACAAAGTCCCTGAATTTTTCGTTTTTGGATACGAAATCAGTTTCACAGAGGACTTCCACGAGAGTTCCGGTACTGCCGCTGATGCAGGAGGAGATAAGGCCCTCCTTCACAGTCCTGCTTGCTTTCTTCTCAGCCTTGGCGATTCCTGATTTCCTGAGCACGTCAACAGCTTTTTCCATATCACCGTTAGCGTCAACAAGAGCTTTACGGCAGTCCATCATACCTGCGCCGGTTTTTTCCCGGAGCTCCTTTACCTGAATTGCACTTACTTCAGCCATATTATATTAATCTCCCGTTATTTATTAAGCTTTTTTCTCAGCCGTTTTATCCTGCTTTTTCGACTCGGTCTTCTTGGCCTTTGGTTTTTCCGCCTTTGCAGGTTTAGCTGCAGTGGCTTTGGCAGGGGCGGCGGCCTTGGCAGGAGCTGCTACTTCGGCAACTTTCGCCTTGGCGGCTTTTGCTTCTTCTTTTACTTCGGATACATCTGCGACTTCAGCGGCGACTGCAACTGGGGCAGCTTCTTGGACTGGAGCAGCTTTGGCGACTTCAGGTTTTTTCTCGGCAGCTCTTGGAGCCTGCGCCCTTCTGCCCTGTCCGCCTTCATCCCTTCTTGGTCCACCTCTTCTTGGTGCGCGTTCTTTCCTTGGTGCGCTGTCTTTTCTTTCCTTGGCTTCCGCATCCCTGGCAGCTCTCGCGGCATCAGCGGCAACCTGTCTTTCTGCAGCAAATTTACTGTAGACTTCGAGGGCATAGTTAACGCTTTCACCTAGGACATCAATAATGATCTTGATGGATCTTACCGCGTCATCGTTTGCGACGATGGGATAGTCGACAGCGTCAATGTCGGAGTTTGTGTCGACAATTGCAACGACCGGTATTTTAAGTTTGCGCGCCTCTCTCACGGCGATTTCTTCCTTGCATATGTCAACCACAACAAGGGCGGCTGGGAGTTTTTTCATTTTCACTATGCCGTCGAGGTTCTTGTGGAGTTTTCCGTTCTCCCTGGACAGTGATGATATTTCTTTCTTCTTCATTGTAGAAGCTTCGGGATTGGCTATGATCTTGTCGGCTTCAAGCATCCTTGAAACACTCTTCTGTATAGTGGTGTTGTTTGTGAGTGTGCCGCCGAGCCAGCGTTCGGTGACATAGAACATTCCAGTTTTTTCAGCGACTTCCTTGACTACTTCCTGAGATTGCCTCTTGGTTCCGACAAACAGGACCTGACCGCCATCCATGACTTTTCTCTGGAGAAAGTTGCTCGCTTCAGCGATCTGACGCATTGTCTTGGTGAGGTCAATGATGTAAATTCCGTTTTTAGCCCCGAAAACATAGTCCTTCATTTTGGGGTTCCAGCGTTTTGTCTGATGTCCGAAATGGACACCCGCTTCCATAAGATCCTTGATAGTAATCATCGCCATAAATCAGCCTCCAACTTTCTTTATTTCCGACATCTTTGCCTGGGCTACTTTTAACCCGGAAGAATGCCTTGGTTAAATTATTCCCGGAAGAGCTTAAGCCCTTCTGCGGGGACGAAAAGGGGTGTATTATATCATTAAGGGCACCAATAGCAAGCATATATATCCGGTTTTTATTCAGAAAGCCGCTTGAAGATACCGATTATAAAATTATTGTATGGGCCTGAACAAAAAGATTTTGTCTTCTCTTGTGCGCTCGTAGCTCAACTGGATAGAGCGTCTGGCTACGGACCAGAAGGTTTGGGGTTCAAATCCCTACGGGCGCACCACTTTTTCTTCCATCTGCCTACCATTGATCTTTCAGAATTCCTCCCGAATTGGGAAACTTGATTCGGAAGATGCATTAAAAATACATCCGGAATCGCGGGTCGTTCAGAAGAGAAATAATTTTCAAAGGATTATATTGGTGGGAGGTGAGGGACTCGAACCCCCGACCCTCTCGGTGTAAACGAGATGCT
>CAZION010000113.1:0-22022 GCA_964540865.1 uncultured Victivallis sp. | reverse complement strand
AGTGGTGCCTATCGTTTGGATTGATGGAAGGCAGATCGGAAGCGGAACTCCTGGCCCCGTAACAGCCCAGTTGACAAAAACATTTATGGAAAAAGTCAATAAAGAAGGAACTCCAATCTACGACCAATGAAGCAGCCTTCTTTTGTCGCGTTTACTGTCGAGGCGTCTCCGAGCAGGGACGCCACTAGGAATTTATGGATGAATGCATAAAATCAAAATAAAAGAGGAGATTAATATGAGTGAAGTTAAAATGTTGAAGTATTTTTCCGGAGGCAGATGGCATGATTCGAAAACCGCCAAATACATGGATATCTACAATCCAAGCACGGGGGATGTAATAGCAAGAACGCCGTGTTGTACCGAGGAAGAAGTAAACCTGGCCATAAAGTCCGCCGCAGCAGCTTTCCCGGCCTGGTCAGACACTCCAGCCACAAAAAGGGTCCAGGTTCTGTTCAGATTCAGGGAGCTGATTGAGAAGAATATGGACGAACTTACAGACATCGTGTGCCGGGAAAACGGCAAGGTCTGGGAGGAAGCCCATGGGGATGTGCTTAAGGTTAAGGAAGCGGTGGAATTTGCCTGTGGGATTCCTTCACTTCTGATGGGTGAATCACTGATGGACGCCTCCAAAGGTTTTGACACGGTGCTCTACAGGGAGTCGGTTGGTGTATTTGCGGGGATTGCGCCGTTCAATTTTCCGGCTATGATCCCTATGGGCTGGATGATGCCGCTGTGCATCGCCTCCGGCAATACGCTGGTGCTGAAAGCCTCCAGCATTACCCCGATGACTTCAATGCGGTGCGTGGAACTCCTGCAGGAAGCGGGTTTGCCGGAAGGTGTGGTAAACGTCATTACATGCAGCCGCAATGAGGCCGAGCTGTTCCTGAAGCATCCTGATGTAAAGGGTGTAACTTTTGTCGGTTCGACTTCCATAGGCATGCATATTTACACCACAGCGTCGGCCAATGGCAAAAGAGTACAGGCATTGTGCGAAGCCAAGAATCATGCCCTTGTGCTGGAGGACGCCCCCCTCGAACGTACGGCGCGAGGGCTCATCAATGCCGCGTTCGGATGCGCGGGTCAACGATGCATGGCGCTGCCGGTCGTTGTCGCCCAGGCAAGCATCGCTGACAAGCTTGTCGAACTGCTTGCGAAATTCGCAAGTGAGCTCAAGATTGGCCCCGCATATGACAAGAAATCAGAACTCGGTCCGCTGGTTACGGCAAACCAACGCAAGTCGGTTTTGGACTGGATCGAAAAAGGGATCGGGGAAGGTGCCAAGCTTGTTCTTGATGGCAGAATTGCCAGTGTTAAGGGTTTTGAAAAGGGATTTTATCTCAAACCAACCATATTTGACCATGTGACTTCCAAAATGACGATTGGCAATGAAGAAATATTCGGCCCGGTATTGTGTATCAAACGGGTAAGTGACTTTGAAGAAGGTTTGCGGCTCATGAATGACAGCAAATTTGCCAACGGCTCGGTGATATTCACGCAGAACGGCTACTATAGCCGTGAATTCGCCAAACGCACCCACGGTGGCATGGTAGGCATCAACGTCGGAATCCCGGTTCCGGTCGGGATATTCCCATTCACCGGACATAAGGATTCCTTCTTCGGAGACTTGCATTCACTGGGCAAGGACGGGGTAAGGTTCTTCACCGAAACAAAAGCCGTAACCACGAGATGGTTCGATGAAACGGAAATGAGGCAAAAGAAAGTAGATACTTGGGATGGCGCCATCTGAGATGACCTGGAAATTATTGCACAATGCCTATATGTGTAAAAATTCTTCCGCAAGGGCTCAGTCTCTTCCTGAAGACGGGCGAGACGCCCTAGGAAAACAACACAGGCAAGATGCCTGTGCTACTGCGGCAGATGAACTCGCCCAGGAAAAGACTGAGCCGTTACATTCTTCCTTGGCTTTCTCAAATTTTTCCAGGAATCAATTTGACAAACCAATAGAGGTAGGGTATAATTCTGCTAACACGCGAGAGCGTATGGCCGTTTACAAATATCAATATCATGGTGGGGATTTTTTAAATATGGTTACGATGCAGGATGTGGCGAAACATTTGAAGCTCAGTAGAGCAACGGTTTCTCTCGTTTTGAACGGCAGGGGGAAAGAATTAAGGATTAAACCTGAAACTCAGAAAAGGATTACAGCTGCCGCAAAAAAACTTGGGTTTTGCCGCAATGAGGCTGCCAGATCAATGGTTTCTGGTAATACACGGGTTATTTGCATGATGGTCCGAGGATTAGGCGGAGAATGGAATTCATTGTGCACAGAGAGTGTAATATATGAAACTAATCGTGAAGAGCTATTCTTAAAAATAGCCACATGGAATTCTCTTGATAATTTCAGAGAGACGATTAAACGCCTCATGGAACTGCACCCGTTAGGTTTTATTTTCAGGGACGTGAATCAGAAAGAATTGGCCATATTGAAGTCTGAGCTGATTTTAAATCCCACACCGACTGTACTGGCGGATGATCATCCGGGATGCGAGAAATGGGCTGCAACGGTTTGTTTTGACGACCTTTCTGGATTTCGCGCTTTGATCGGACATTTAGCTGATTTGGGGCATCGCAGGCTGGGGTTTTTATCTTGGAATCCTGACTCAATTTCTTTTTATCAGTGTTATAATCATTTTCTTCAGGTGGCAAAAGAGATGCGTATTACAGTCAGACCTGACGACTGCCGGTTTATCAACATTGACGAAACAGTCGAAATTGACCTTACACGCGATTCTGCCACTATAAATGCTTTCGCGAGGGAATTGGCGGAGACCCGGAAAAACCGGCCTTCGGCGATTATATGCCCGGCGGATGGGATAGCGTACAGGCTGGTCAAAGAACTGGAGAAATGTAATATTGTTGTCCCCCGCGATTTGTCTGTGACCGGGTATGGAGACAGCCATGTAGCCAAATATGGCGTGCCTCGTCTGACCACTGTCAAGGAATTTTACAAGGAGCTTGGGAGGGAGGCTTTTAAAACTCTCATTAAAATGATTAAAGCGCCTTCCGGGAAGGATTTCAACCGGATAATTCCAGTTGAACTTGTTATTGGAAAGACAAGCGCCCCGGCAAATTTTTTGAGGTAATTTCAAATTCATCACAATACTAATGTCGGCAGGAGTTTTTATGACGGACACGGTTTGCGAAAGACAGCGTGAAGCGACAGAATGGGTGGTTTCCTACTGGTATAATGCGGACAATTTAAAGCTTCCTAGGATTCTTCTCATAGGAGATTCCATATGCAACGGATACCAGGAGATGGTTAATAACGAGCTTGCCGGAACAGCCTACACATCATTCTATGCATCTTCCAAGTGTATCACAGACCGTACATATCTCAGTCAGCTGGCCTTCATGCTTGATGAATATGATTATGCAGTGATCCATTTCAATAACGGGCTGCATAGTCTGAATACAGGGCCTGCGGAATGGAAAGCCGGGCTCCAGACTGCTGTCAAATTGATCAAGGAAAAATCCAAGGGAGCAAAGATCATCTGGGCAAGCTCCACTCCGCTTAAAAGTCCGGATATTACCGCCAAGGTCGAGGCATTGAATGAAATAGCGGAAAAGGTCATGAAGAAAAATGATATTCCGACAAATGACCTTTTTGCCCTGATGGATGTCATGGATCGCAATAAATTCTGGATTGACAAATTCCATTTTACTGACAACGCCAAGGAAATACAGGCGAGACAGGTTTCCGATTTTATACGCAAAGCTCTCGGAAAAGACAAGGATTCGGAAGATGATGCTAAAAAGGCACTGAAAGCTGGAACGAACGAAAGCGGGTCTTCAGGGAAGCTTAACTAAATCGTATAGGAAATTATACCTAAAAAAGATTAATTATCTTAGGAGTTTGAAATATGAGAATAGCCTGTGCCATGCGGTTTCGCGAGCGCTTGTGCATTAGGCTGCACCGGTCGTTCACTTTAATCGAACTTTTGGTTGTGATTGCGATCATCGCAATTCTGGCGGGAATGCTGCTCCCGGCCCTGAGTAAGGCCAAGAATATGGCCAAAGCCTTAACCTGCATAAACAACCTCAAACAAAACGGGCTAGGCGGGTTCCTAATGTACGCGCAGGATTTCAATGGATACGCGGTGCAGGGCGACGGCAATGTCTCCTGGGCTGCATTTTATGATGCCGTAGAGGAACCGTCAATCAACATGCATACCTTATGGTGGATACATCTCGGTTATATCAAATCAACCGCCCAGTTCCGTTGTCCGATGGCTCCGCCTACTGAAGAATATCCACTTCCATGGACATGGTACGTCTACGGTGTTCCTAGTGAAGCATTAGTGCCTGCGGATGCTTATATCAGAACGCCATCTGGCACTGGACAGGTATGTTCTATTTTTCTGTCGAAATTGCAATCTCCATCGCGCTCCCTTGGGCTCACAGACACGATAAACAGGGATGGCAACCAGGTCCAAATGACGTATCCACTGGCCATAGCGGCCTTCGATGCAGATTCTACGGTTGGATTTAATCATTTGCGCCACAATGGGCATGCCAATACCTGGTTTTATGACGGACATGCAGAACCAATTAACGTGAGTGACATTGCGGATCTCGTAAAGACAGCGCAGGGTACATTATTGACCGGAAACACAGTTTACGCGAAATCGGAAAAATTCATAACCGTCACAGACCTGGTAAAGTAGCTTAAGGGAACATCGGAAAAATAAGGAGCTTGCAGATGGCGAAAACTAAAAAGGCAAAATATATCATGGCTGTCGGCGCCCACGCCGACGATATCGAAGGCAATGCTGGCGGAACGATCCTCAAATACAGTAAACTCGGATATGAACTGATTTATGTCATGTCTACCAACAATATGTCGGGAGGCTGGCAGAGCGTCGATTCCGAAGGGAAATTAATGTCGCGTAACGTCCCATGGTTTGAAATCATGCCGCAAAGGAAGCTGGAAGCCGCAAAGGCAGCGGCTTATTTTAATGCCGAACTATTCCACCTGAACCACCCGCAGCGGCATTACCGGGATCAAAACTGCGTGGAGCATTATCTGGGTTACGGAACACCGCCTCTGAACTGCGTAGGGGAAAATGAGCATACCATTCTGACCGCCCACGAATCTCCGGATGCGCGCAAGGCAATCGCCGATCTCATAGCGCGCTTCAAGCCCGAAGTCGTAATGACGCACAATCCCATCCAGATCGACATGGAACACATCGGCACCTCTCTGCTTGTGACAAAGGCACTGAAGGAATGCTCCTATGGAGGGATGGTGCTGCTTTGGCCATCTGTCGATACGATACCATATGGGGACACTTTCAACTGCCGTCAGACTTTTGTCGACATCAGCGATTATTATGAGGAGAAACTGGAGACGATAAAACTGCACAATTGCCAGATGCCCATCGTGTCGCATCTTAGTTTCCCTCCTTGGGAAAAGGGAACAGGATGCAAGCATGTTGAGGCTTATGCAATCGTCCAGGAAGGCTCTGGAGACGGCGCATTGCGTGATGAGATCATAAAAAACAAGCTCTACCTAGGGGAACTAGGAGGTACATTGCCATGAACTTAAAATAGGACAGTTTTTGAGACCGTCCAAAGAATAACATGGTCAGGCTTCGTTCGACAGTCTTGGCACTTCGAGATTACTCAGTGAAGGCAATTTCAGGTCAAGAAATGTTCTGACCTGCTTTTTAAAAACAAAATGCGTAAATATAAAGGAGTATAAACAAAATGCTGAATAAATTCTATTTGACCCTGTTTGCCATATCGGGTGTTTTTCTTGCAGAATGCGCCGGCTTACAACTGACCACTGACGGAGAAACAGGGTACGCCATTGTCGCGCCGGAAAAACCTTCGGAGGTCGATAATTATGCCATAAAGATATTGGTGGAATTCCTGAAAGAAAAAACAGGAGCGAAGTTTTCAGTCGTCACCCCGGACAAGTTGCCATCTGGCGGGAAACATATTTTTGTGGGGTTGAGCGCGCCGGTACTGAAAGTCATCGGGAACGAAGACCCCTTGGCAGTTTTGAAAGACCAGGAATATGTGGTCCGAAGCACCGGGGACGACATCCTTCTTTATGGCAAAGGGATACACGGCAACCTCCACGCCGTACTCGATTTCATGGAGACCACCCTAGGTCGCCGCTGGTACACCGACGGCGTCTGGTACGGCGAATCGGCGTCGAAAAAGGAACTCCTGGAAGGGAAACCAGTCTTCACCATTGAGCGCAACCTGATCGTCAAGCCATTCGACCGGAAAGGCGGGTTTGCCTTCGCCTATCGCATCGCGGGGGATCCGAGGATATTCCAATACCAGCATGGATTGAATATGGGGTTCAGCGAGAGAAGGCAGGAATTAAAAAAAGCCTATGGAACTGATCCTTTCTCTGACGGTGTGGAATCACTGAAATTCATGCCGTTACCAGGCCATACTCTGTTCAGCTATATCCCTCCGGATCCCAAAGCCGATGGTGCCCGCGCGTTCGATTGGCTTAAGAATAAGGATTATTTTATAACCAATCGTGATTTTTTTAGCATGGACAAAACCGGGAATCGTGTTGTTGACCAGCTTTGTTTCAGCAACCCCGCGCTGCGTGCAGAACTGACCAAGAACGTCCAAGAGCACATCCGTATCCTCAATGAACAGGGTTATAAAAATCCTATCATCGACGTCAGCGCCATGGACAACACCACCCAGTTCTGTTTCTGTCTGGGCTGTCAGGAATTGAAAAAGAAATATCAGGCCGTAGGGGGGCCCATTTATGATTATTTGTTCGAGCTGTGCGCGGTTGTGAAAAAACAGCACCCGGACACTATGATCCATACTTTGGCCTATCGGCTGTCCCAGACCCAGAAGCCGCCAGTGATGCCGTCCGAGCAGGCGTTCCCCGAAAATCTGATCGTCCAGTTCGCCCCTGTCCATGACAATGTGGACGCGGACTGGAACAGACCTGTGAACCGACCCAGCTATGACGACCTGCTGGCATGGGGCAAGCTCACACCGCATATCTGGATCTATTACTACCCCAACACCTTCGCGTCTTCCGGCATCATGCCGTCTGCCAACATCGAACGGCGGGTAACCGATCTCCGTCTGATGAAAAAAGCAGGCGTGGAGGGGGTGTCTAACGACGCTTCCTATGACACGTCGGGCGGCTATAATTTCACGGAACTGCAAAATTACATATACGTCCAACTGCTCAAGGATATCGATAGGGATGTGGTCGCTTTAATCCAGGAATTCACGGACTACCAGTACGGCTTGGCTGCACCGCTGACGCGGACGTATCTGAAAGAGTTGGAAGAGGCTCAGAAAGCGGCAAGTCATGACAAATCCATGAGTGCCGGCAAAGGGATTGGCCGTGTCATAACTGGGTTGACCCCAAAGATCCTGCTACAGTGGCAGGCTTATTTCGACCAGATGGAGAAAGCCACTGCCGCCGATCCTCTTCGCCTGAAGAATGTTAAGAGGCTCAGACAGACTCTGGATTACGCCACCTTGGCACACTGGAACGACCTGACCAAGGCGTATCCGGATTATTTCAGCGATTATCTCGTCGTCAAAAACCGGTTGGCTCCTACCCCACCCAGTTGGGGGTATAACGCGGCGGTCGAGGATTGGGAAATGCTGATCAAAATGGCCGGGATTGAAAAACCGCTGCCAGCGCCGTTTGACGCCATGGACAAGACCTTGGTTCGGCGATTTGTCCCGGGCCGTTCCGATGGCGGGCCGAACAAGTTTATGGATCCTGATTCGGCGTTCGGTTATGCGGGGATTGTGGACAAACCGGACAAGCCGTTCCATTTCGGTTTTTATCAAAACGATACCGAAATACGTGGTGCCACAAAAACTCTGAAAGCTGCTGACATCGAATTGGGGCGTTATCAAATCTATGAACTGGGAGAAATTCAGGTCACCCCGAATAGCATTGTGTGGTTCTCAGGCTGGAGCTGGGTGACGCAGCTGCAGTTGGGCGAACGGTTGTACAGCCCCCCGTCGCCGGATAACGACAACCGCTACGATGTCTATGTCTCTCTGAAATTTGATGGTCCGGCGTATGGTGGCAAAGCCAAGGACAACTTGGTGTTGTGCGACCAGATCATTTTCGTCAAGAAACCTGTCAAACAATAACATATAGTGAAGGGAAATTATGAGATACCGATCATGGTCTTCGAACCGAGATCCCATCATCCACGGGTTTCGACATCAATCCGCCCCGCGCATCTGGCAGGATGGTTTCCCTCTTGGCAACGGCTTCCTGGGCGCGATGCTGTGGGGGGACGGCAATCCGCTGAACCTCACCTTGGACTGCACCGATTTGTGGGATTCCCGGACTGATGCCCACTCATGGAGGGAACACCCGTCACATACCTATCAACACCTGCGCGAGTTAATCGAAGCAAAGCGGTACGATGAGGCCGAGACCATCTTCGGCACACCGACGAATGCTCCTGCTCCTACCAAGATCAGTATCGGTCGCGCGGTTGTCGGGATCGGATCCGCTACCGAGTACGATTGTCGTATTGATCTGGACCGGGCGCTTGTAACGGGCACCCTCAGAACCGATCAGGGCGATACCGCGCTCACGGCGTTTGTGTACCGGACGCGCAACGTTCTCTGTCTGCGTCTGCAGTCTGCAACACAACCAGTTGCCGTGCTCGATTTCCTGCCGTTGGTCGAACTGTGCAAAGAGATGGAGGCTCTGGGGCATCCGCAACCGGTGATTCGGACCAAGGGGGATAGACGCGTATGGGTTCAGCAGATACCGGAAGGGCCTGCGTGGGCCATGGTGTGGAATCCAACCGGTCCGGATTTTTATCTGGCTATCGAATGCGCCGATGATGCCGCAGCAGCCGAAGACAAGGCGAACGCCACCTGGGAATGGGCAGAAAAACGCAAGTTCGATTCCCTTCGCGCCTCCCATGAAAAAGCCTGGAAAAAGTTCTGGGATGTGTCCGCCGTTTTTCTCCCTGAACGTCGCATGGAGTTCTTCTGGTACTACGGTCTGTATCTGCTGGCGTCCTCGGCACGACGCGGTGCCATGCCGCCGGGATTGCAAGGCGTGTGGGCCATGGATGGAGTCATGCCACCCTGGTCGGGGAATTACACCTGCGACACCAACGTCCAGCAGACATTCTGGCCGGCTTACGCCGCAGGCCATCTCGATCTGGCCGACGTCTGGTGCGACTACATGCTGGAGTGCATTCCGCCGGCCCAGGCCTACACGCAACGCGTGTTCGGGACGGAAGGCACGTTCTGGCCGGGAGGTTGGTGCGGAAAATTCAAACTCGGCGACACATCCAACTGGTATTCGGGCTACTTTGCCTGGAGTACCGGCGGTTGGCTGGTCTGGCTGGTCTGGCTGCGCTGGCGACACAGTATGGACCGGGACTGGTTGGCACATACCGGGTATCCAATCATGTCAGAAGTTTTCAAGTTCTATCGAGCCAATCTCGTGGAGGAATCCGATGGCCGGCTGCATGTGCCTCTCTCGGACAGCCCCGAGTACAAGCGGTCCAATGCGCGGGAATCGTTCTGCAAGGATCCGAATATCGACCTAGCGCTGATTCGGCGCTGCTGCGACTGGATTGCCGAAATGGAGGCGGCGCTGGAAATTAGCGCGTTGACGGCCGATGCCAACCGGATCAAGGAGCGCCTGATCCCATACTCCTTGACTGAAAATGGCGCGCTGTGCCTGTGGCCTGGGAAAGTGCTGGATGAATCCCACCGGCATCCAAGTCACCTGATGGCCATTCACCCGGCCATGGACTGGACCATTGATGACGGAGAGGAAGTTCGCAAACAGATCGATGCGAGCGTGGAACAGTATTTGGGACTGGGCACCTACCAATGGTGGGGTTGGACACATGCGCAAATGGTCGGTTTCGCCGCAGTCCTGGGACGAGGCGAATGGGCTTATGATTGCCTCCGACAGTTTGCTGATCACTGGGTGATGCCGAATGGACTGCATGTCAATGCCGATTGGCGCGGAACCAACGACTCCGAGTTCGGATTTGGATCGAAGCGGAAACTCGACCGGCATGCACCCTTCACCCATGAGGCCAATTGCGGTGTGTGCGCCGGCATCAGCGACATGCTCCTGCAGGGCTGGCGTGACACGGTCCGCGTATTCCCGGCCGTGCCGGCACACTGGCGCGATCTGGCGTTCCGCGACCTGGTGACGGAAGGCGCCTGGAAGGTCTCGGCAGTACGAAATAGAGGTCGTACGGTCTGGGTCAGGATCACGGCCAAGGTACCGGGAACCGTGCGCCTGCGAAACCCTTTTGAGGGTGCGGACGCGGATGTGCTTGAAGGTGAAGTTGTATTGAAGAATGGTTGTTACGAGGCATCGTTGACGGCAGGACAATCGGTGATCCTCCAGAGGCCCGGATACCGGTTCGATGCAAAGGCGGTTGCCGCCGGCGTGCGAGAGAGCGAGCCATCCCTGATCGGCCTGCCTCGGGAGAATACATGAACAAACCGCTCCTTAAACGCCATTTTCACCCACTACCTGAACAGCCGCAGGATTACAGTTTTCTGCATGAACTGACAAAACCGCTGCATGACGGACGGATCCGGTGGGAACGCGAACGGCCCCGGACCGATGAAGTGTCTCTCGCAGGCGGTGTGTCGGTGAAGGTGAAGTTTCCCGACCCCAAGGGATTCCTCGTGAAGGCCTTCCTGGATTTCGACCGGTTCCTCGAATCGGCCTGCATTTCCAAGGATGGTGCCTACCTGATACATGTTGTCAAAACCAATACTGATGTCTGCGAGTCATACCGAATTGATGTCAGCAGGGAACGCTGCATTGTGCAGGCTGGCGATACAGAGGGGGTCCGCCGTGCGCTGATTTACCTGGAAGACGAGATGTGCCGTGGCGGCGGTCCATTTCTCCCTATAAAAATAATCGAGAGGTCGCCCGTAATTCGCCGCCGGATCATATTCCACGTGGACATGTTCAAGAATATCGGTGTCGAGAAATGTCTTCTTCCGGACGAATTTCTCAATAGATTGGCACACGATGGCGTCAACGGCGTGATGTTGCATCTTGAGGCATTATGGCCCCATCGCATTGTGCCGGAGTTCGGCAAGCCGCCAGAGGACATGTTCAAAATGCTCCAGGAGCGCGTACGGCGCTATGCTATGTACGGTATCCGGCTGTATCTTTACATCAACGAGCCGAAGTCATTTCCGGCGGACAGTCCGTTGCGGGCGAAATATCCGCACATGCTGGGCGGCGATGCGAATGGGTTAACGTACTTCTGCACCAGCACCAGCGGTGGACGGGCCGCGATCACAGCGAGATTCCGCGAGCTCATGTCTGGGGTACCCGGACTAGGAGGTTTCATCGTCATCTGCGTTGGCGAGCGGGCCACCCACTGCTGCTCAGGCGTATACGAGCCCCGTGTCCGCCCGCTTCGTTGCCCGCGTTGTTCGAAACGTGCTCCACGGGATGTGCTTCATGATACCTTGGCAGCGATGGAACGCGGCGTCCATGCTGCGGATCCTGCGGCAGATTTCATTGCCTGGCCCTATTCCCAAAACCTGTGCTGGGGCGAACAACTCACACGCGATGCAGCGGCACATGTGCCGCCGAACGTCATTCTCATGCATAATTTCGATAGCGCTGCGAAGGTGCGTCAGCTGGGAAAAGTCCGGCGGGCCGATGATTACTGGCTGTCTGTCCCGGGGCCGAGCAAGTTATTTCGCGACTGTGCGCGAGCGGCGCATCAACATGGCACTAGGGTGTTCGCCAAAATCATGGTCGGATGCTCGCACGAGCTTGCCAGCGTACCCTACATCCCTGTCCCAGGCAATCTCTACCGGCGATTCCGGGGGATGCATTTGTTGGGAGTATCCGGCGCCTTGCAGAACTGGGGCTCCGGCAATGACCCCTCTCTCATGAATCGGGCGGCGGGCGACTTAGCATTTACTCCTTTTCCTGTTTCGGAGGAAGATTTTCTTTATCGCCACGCCCGTCGAGATTGGGGCAGGCATGCCCGGACAGTTGTGCGGGCCTGGAAGCATTTCAGCGCCGCGTACAGTCAATATCCGGTTGCCATTGGCTTCAGTTATTACGGACCTATGCATAACGGTCCGGTGTGGCCACTGTACCTCGAGCCCCGCTTTCTGAAACTTGGCGGTAATTGGCGCCCCGATCCTCCTGGAGGCGATTTGATCGGCAACTGTACCGGCTATCACACTCTTGCTGAGGTAATCACACTGTGCACTCGCATGCGCGACCGCTGGCGGCACGGGGTTAGGCTGATGGAATCCCTGATTCCAGCCACAGAGGGGAATCAGGAGCGCCAGATGCAGATCGGGATTGCACAGGCACTGGAACTGCACTTCGAGAGCGGCGTCAACATCCTTAAGTTCTATGCCCTTCGCGAACGGTTGGCCCTGAGCCGTGGAGGTAGCCGACTTGTACTGTTGGACGCCATGCGAAAGCTCGTCTTGAGAGAGATCGAAGTGGATCGGCGCCTGCTACCGCTGATTGAAAGATTCCCGCGTCTCGGCTACTGTCCGGAAGCCGGCGCGTACAAGTATTCGCCCGACCTGATCCGCTGGCGGATGCGCGAACTTAAGACGCTTTTGGCAAGGGAATTTCCGCGTGTGGCGGCGCGGCTCCGCAATGGCTCGTCGCTATTCCCTGCCTATACCGGCGAGGAGCCAAGCGGCTATGTCTATCGGTGTAAGCGGCTCGATCAGCCACTCCGTCATGACGGTCGGCCGGTCGGGGATGCTTGGGACACCCTGTCAGAGGCGTCGCCCCTGTGTGTAGCCCCAGCCCAGGCAAAGAACGGACGTGTCACTACGTGGAGAGCCGGCCATGACGGCGAGGCGCTCTACTTTGGCTTCGTCTGCCGCGAACCGCGCATGGATCATCTGCGCGCCGACCCGCGCGATCCAAACGATTTGGGACCGGATGACCAAGTGCATGTGGTGTTTCAGCCCAGCCAGTTTGAGGAGAGTCGTGCGTTTATGATTAATGCTTTGGGTTCGCGCGAATACTATGCTGGGCGCGCCATGACCGATATCAATCCCCTTGGCGGTGAGGAATGGTTGCGGAGTATGGGCGCGGCCCGGAATTATCGTTGGACGGCTAAGACATCACGTGGCGCAGATTATTGGTCCTTGACCGTGCGCTTGCCTTTTGCCGCCCTTGGTCTCAAGCGCGGGCGCCTTCGTCCCCTGCGTTTCGACTTGGCACGCGTGGCGGATCTGCTGGGAAAACCCGAGAACCAGACTCTGCTACCGCCTCCGGCAGACCCGGGCGCGGAGCTGATGGGATGGATGGTTTTCGATTCATAAGCAACCACGTGAGCTGACGAGCGCAACCCAATTTGTCATGTTTGATGATGCTTATGGGCTATAACAGCCCGGCATAGCCGGAATATGCCGACTTAACTTGAAATCAACAACGGGAAAGCTTTTGGAGGATAATCAATGACGGGTAAAAACAAGGGATCAGAAATGAAGCTAGTCCTCATAGGAGGGGGAAGCTATGGCTGGACTTACAGGTTCATAACAGACATAGCGTGTGTTCCAGAACTTCACGGGATGCACATAGTTCTTCATGACATCGATCCGGAGGCTTTGAACCTAGTCAAATCATTATGTGTCCGCATATCGGATACGATGCATGCCGGACTTCGGATTGAAACAAGTACGGATCTGGATGCTTGCCTGCCCGGTGCCGATTTTGTGGGTTTGACAATTAGTACCGGAGGTGAAGCCGCTAATATCTTGGACCGCTCGATCCCTGAAAAATACGGGATTTTTCAGACCGTGGCCGACACCGTTGGACCTGGCGGATGGAGCCGTTCACTGAGAAATATCCCAGTTGTCGTGGACATAATCAGAAAAGTTGAGAAACATGCCCCAGATGCGTGGTTCATGAACTATTCAAATCCCATGACAGTGCTTACCCGCACCATGCAGAAAGTAAGCTCGGTCAAATCGGTGGGGCTCTGCCATGAACTCCAGGGATTCCTACTCCACGTCGCTTCTTTTCTCGGTTTGGACGACTGGGAAAAAGATACAAAAGTGAAGCTGGCCGGAATCAATCATCTTGTCTGGATTCTGGAAATGGACATACGCGGACAGAATGGTTTTGACCTGTTGAGGGAATACTATAAAAAGCATCCTAAGTTCGACCATGTGGTAAAAGACAAGGTGCCGGAAGATTTGCTATATTCCGGTGGCGTCAACCCAAAACAGAAGATCAAGTTTGACTTTTTAGAACGAACAGGCTTTATGCCTGCGGCTGGAGATGCCCATACCGCCGAATTTTTCAGACACTTCCTTGCGGACAAAGAGACGGCTGACAAATGGGGGCTCGGAGGAGGTATCCACAATTTCGCACATGTGAGAGGACTCGAGAAAAGGAAGGCTAAGCTTCTGGCAATACTTGACGGGAAAGAGCCGTTATGGCTCAAGCAGTCCCACGAACACGCAAACAGGATCATAGCCGCACTGGGCGGAGGAGAGGAACTCATAACCCCGGTGAACACCGCGAACATAGGGCAAATCGACAATTTGCCCAGAGGTGTGGTTGTCGAAACCCAGGCTTATGTCGACAGCCTAGGAATTCACCCACTACCGGTCGGACACATGCCGGAAATACTAGTTCAATATCTGATGCAACATATACCTGTTCAGGAGATGATAGTGGAGGCCGGGCTGACCGGGGACAAGGATCTGGCCATCCAGGCGTTAAGCTGTGACCCGCTTGTTCCGAACCCGGATATCGCCGCAGAAATGGCAGATGATTTTTTCCGCGAATTTAAAAACCACCTTCCTCAGTTTAATGAAAAATGGAAACTGGACAAATAATCGTTGGCAAAGAAATAAAAAGCAAGGAATATGACATGAATACGGATGTATGGACAGAGTCTGGAGGACACATCCTAAAGGAAACGTTGAAAGTCATGAGGAAGAGTAGGCTATCATGCGCAAAGCCAGGACTATCCAGGCACGCTAACGTTAAATCGTGACAAAAAAAAGGAATAAATATGATCAGGAAGGCATTTCTGATGAAGGTACAGCCCGGCAAGATAGCCGAGTACAAGAGGACGCATGACGAAATCTGGCCTGAGCTGACAGCGGCGATCAAAAAGCATGGTGCATCAAATTATTCCATCTTTTTTCATGAGACGAGCAATCAGCTTTTCGGATATGTGGAACTGGAATCAGAAGCTCTGTGGAACGGGCTGGCGAAGGAACCTGTCTGCCATCGCTGGTGGAAGGAAATGACCAAATATCTCGTGTCCGAATCGCCTGGTGCGCCCAAAGCGATTGATGATGAGCTGAGACAGATTTTTTTTCTCAAGTAGAATGTCTTTTCCGGACAGTTCGAAATAATTTAAGTATGGAGCTGATTTCAAAATGCAAGAAAACTGTTGTCGCGGGAATATCTCTTGTTGGTGTTCAACAACTTTAGCGTGTCTTTGTATTCAACGATTTAGACACGCTAAAGCCGTGAACACCAACTTAAGAAAACAGCTCCAATGAGGCAGTTTTGAAATTGCCTTAATTGGTTAAAAATAGGAAAAAGGGAGATAGATATGAGTGGTTTTAAAGTCGGGATTCAGTTGTACACGGTACGCGAACCTTTGAAACAGGATTTTGAAGGTACGCTTGAAAAACTGTCGGAGATGGGGATAAAAGGGGTCGAACTGGCTTTCTTCTATGGTGGACTCGAGCCAGATGCGCTCGCGAAGCTGATTAAAAAGCTGGGTCTGGAAGTCTGCGGCATTTATGAAGGCTTGGACAATATCTGCAATCCTGACAGCACGGTGTATGGATATGCCAAGGCGCTGGGCTGCAAATATCTTACCTGCGGCCTGGACCTGCAGGATTTCAAGAACGACTTTGCCGGATGCATCGTCAAATTCAAGAAAGCATGCGAAGTCGCAGGTGCCAAGGGTATGACCGTCTGTTATCATGCACATTCCCATGAATTTGAAAAGCTGAACGGCGAGTTAATCATGGATAAGATTCTTGCAGAGGTTCCGGCAATGGCGTTTGAAGCGGATACCGCCTGGATCAAGTGCGGCGGAGAAGATCCGGCGGGATATATCAGGAAACATCTGTCTCGCATTCCTCTCGTGCATTTCAAGGATGTCAAGGCGGACAAGAAGATCACGGAGCTTGGAAATGGCGTGGTCGATTTTGCAGCGGTGCTGAAGGTTGTCCGCGGCTCCAAAGTCGAATGGGTGAGTTACGAGCAGGACAATACCGAGCTCACACCGCTTGAAAGCACAAAGATGAGCATGGACTATCTGAAATCAATCCTATAAAAAATGGGAATATCTTTCTATGATTAAATTTGCAGTAATGACTTTTATGTATAACGGTTGGATCAATCGCAGCGGTTCGCATGAGGCATTGATACGGATATTGGCCAAATCAGGGGCTGATGGCATTGAAGCTTTCTGCAACCTCTTCTATGGTCTGAAATATAACAAAGGTCTTTGGGCAAATAATCGTTGGCAAAGAAATGAAAAGCAAGGAATATGACATGAATACGGATGTATGGACAGAGTCTGGAGGACACATCCTAAAGGAAACGTTGAAACAGGAGGCGCGGATACTTCATCAGATGCACCAGCCTCCGGGAGTACTGGCTGACTGGCTGGAGTCTAGGGAGAAATTGCGTTGTCGGCTTGTCGCCGCAGCAGGAACGTTTCCAGAACCACCAGGGCTTGACGTCCATGAACACGGAACCATTATGATGGATGGCTACCGTATTATCAAACTTACCTACCAGAGCCGTCCTGATCTGCGCGTTACAGCCAATCTTTTCGTACCGGACGGAAAGGGGAAATTCCCAGCGATACTGAATCTCCACGGCCACTACCAACAGGGAAAAATAGCATCAACAGTCGCCGCCAGAGGGCATCTGCTGGCACAGGAAGGATTTGTAGTCCTCAGCGTTGACGCAATCGGCGCAGGCGAACGTGCGACCGTGCACGGCAAATTCGAGCACCACGGGCACAACGGGGTTCCATTCATCTCCTTTGGTGAAACGCTCCTCGGCATACAGGTCTACGACAACATGCGTGCAATAGATCTCCTGCAGTCCCTGGATTATGTTGACGGAACCCGCATCGGGGCGACAGGCGGAAGCGGTGGAGGAAACCAGACCATGTGGATATCCGCGCTGGATCCTAGGGTGAAAGCCTCTGTTCCAGTTGTTTCCGTAGGCACGTTCGAAGGCTACGTTACCAACGGTAACTGCTGGTGCGAAACTCTGCCAGACGGCCTGCAAATCTCCGAAGAATGGGGTGTTCTCGGCTTGATCGCGCCAAACCCGTTGCTGATCCTCACAGGCAAAAGGGAGGAAATCCCTGCATTCCTGCCTGAACAAATGCTACGCTCCTATGCGGACACACGCAAAGTATACTCCCTGTACGGCGCAGAAGAAAAGATCGCGTACCAGATAATCGACCTCCCTCACGGCTACTTCCCCGAAATGCGACGCCACATGCTCGGATGGTTCAAGCTCTGGCTCCAGAACGAAGGGAATGGCCTGCCCCGCGCGATTTCAAAAGATCCTGAACTGCCTGAAGTCGACTTGATGTGCTTCCCTGGCAGGACACGGCCCAAAAAAGTCACGTCACTTATCGAGTATGTTTCAATGCGAAGCCAGACAGCCAAGAAGGAATTTCTTGCGCAGGGCAAGCTGGATCGGAAAGAAAAGATTTCCGGATTCGCCCGTATTCTCAGGATACCTGGCGGACCTGATTATGTCCGTTTCAGCGGAATTGTATCTGGCGAAGAAAATGGAACACGGTTTGCGAAATTCGCAGTGGAATCCGAACCTGGCATAGTTATTCCATGCACCCTCGTATTTCCAGGAAAGAAGTTTTCATCCGTGGTCATTGCAGCGCATCCGGATGGCAAGGACGCATGTTTGAAACAGAAGGAATCAAAGGATATCCTTGGGGAAGGGAAAGCCCTCTGCCTCGTAGACCTGCGGAATATCGGCGAAACCAGATGGGAGCATGTCGACGACAAAATACACGATTTAGGCTCGCGGTCGACCCTCTGGCTTGGACGCACCATGATTGGCAACTGGATCAAGGATTTGTCGGCGGTCCGTGCATGCCTGGAAAAATTTATTTCTCCGGAGCGGGTGGAACTGCTGGGTTTCGGAGAAATAATCCGGGCATCGGGATTGAAACCGGATGAGGGCACAGGAGAAACGGCCATCGCAGTCCTGGCGGCTGCAGTTCTAGACAAAGGTTTCGCCACAGTGACCGTTGTCGACATGCTGTCCACTTATGTTGTGAGGGATGTAGTCCCGGTCCAGAGATACAGCATAGTAGTGCCAGACATTCTTCAGTGGGGAGATGTCAGCCTGATTGCCGCTTTGTCCAGCTGCCCGATGCAAATCAAATCGCTTGTCGATCCGTCAGGGCATATCCTATCCAAGAAAGAACATTCCGATTGGATAAAAGAAGTAAAGCTTGTGTCATCGCGGATAACCGGCAAGTTTTGAGATAGTTTTCAAATGACCGTAGCAACACAGGAGCAGAGAATGAACAAAACCATTTCCAAAAAGTCCGGAAAGAAAAAAGGATGCGTATGGGTCATTCCAGACGGTGATCTACCCCCTCCAGGCAAAGGCGAAATGAAGGGTCACGAATCGTTGGTGATCCTTAACAGGGAATCCGAAAATGCGGAAATCTCCGTGGATATCTACTTTGAAGACAAGTGTCCGGACAAGAACATAAAACTCAGAGTCGGAGCCGAAAGGGTGAAATGTTTCCGGCTCGACAGCCCAATCGGAGATGCCGGGTATCAGATACCGTTCGGGCAGTACGCAATGGTTGTAACCAGTTCCGTCCCTGTTGTAGTCCAGTTCGGGAGAATGGATGTCCGACAGGCAAACCTCGCCTACTTCTGCACCATGGCGCATCCACTGGATTCATGATTGAGAAAACTGCAATAATTATTAAAGGAACCGTAAAATGTTTATTGACATGCATGCACACGCTTATTGGAAACATCCGCCTCTCTGGGTTCAGTTCTGCACACCCGAACAGCTGATTGAGCGCTATGATAAAGCCGGCATCGAGAAGGGTGTTGTACTTCCCATAGTGAGTCCGGAAATATATCTGCCACAGTCCAACGAGGACATTCTCGACATGGCTGCGAAATACCCCGACCGCATCATTCCGTTCTGCAACATAGACCCGCGCGCGCTGACAAACTCCGCCGATGCGCCACTCGACATTCTTCTCAAATACTACCGGGACAAAGGATGCAAGGGAGTCGGGGAGATAATGCTTAATGTGCCGTTCATGGATCCGATGGTCCAGAATTTGTTCAGGCATGCGCAGGATGCCGGACTTCCGGTGACGTTCGACGGCTCAGACCGGGTCGGCGGAGATTTCGGACTTTACGATGATCCGGGATTGCCACAGCTCGAACACACGTTACAGAGATTCCCAAGGTTAATCATGATCGGGCACGGTCCGACATTCTGGGCTGAGCTCGGTCGGCTGGAAACACCTGCAGAAAGGAAACCGGTGTTCCGTCCTGTAAGCGGTATGGGCAAGTTCACAGCGTACGACCTGCAGGTGGGGTGCAGTCCAAGCGGTCCGATCAAGGAGGAGGGAGTCGTACCAAAACTTTTCCGCAGATATCCCACTTTACATGGGGAGCTTTCCGATGCCTGCATTTCGCTGGCTAGAGACTCGGAATACGGGCCGAAATTCCTTACGGAGTTCCAGGACCGTCTCCTCTTCGGCACTGATATCTGCATCTTCGAGGCTAAGTTCCGGACGATGGATCTGCTCCTGGACTGGCGCAAGACAAAGAAGATAAGTGAAGAGGTCTTCAATAAAATAGCGAGGGGTAACGCTGTGAAGCTCCTTGATTTATAATAGTTTCACATGGACAGAAGGGGATACATTTTAATTTTACTAAAAAAGGAATAAACCTGTTATGGAAAATGAGATTTCTGGAATTGAAAAGTTGATGAAAGCGCGTTTTGGATTGTTCATGCATTATGGTCTTTACAGCATGCTTGGACGAGGAGAATGGGCGATAAACCGGGAAAGAATTCCCGTTGCCGAATATAAAAAGCTTGCGACCTCTTTTACTGCTGAAAATTTCGATGCCGACGCAATCTGCAATTTGGCGGTGGAGGCAGGAATGAAGTACATTACCTTCACTACAATGCATTTGGACGGCTTTTGTCTATATGACACCGATCTGAGCGATTTCAACTCGATGAAAAGCCCGGCCAGGCGGGATTTGGTCGCGGAAATAGTCGCTGCTGCCCGCAAAAGAGGCCTGGGAGTTTCTCTATATCATAGTCTTACCAACTGGACTGCCGAACCGGATGGCGCTGATGCGCTCGAAGACCCGGTTTGCTACGAGAAATTCATTGCCAACACACATGCACGAGTCAAAGAACTGGTGACGCGCTTCAATCCTATTGACGTAATGTGGTATGACGGATGGTGGCCGTTCAACGCCGAAGGCTGGAAAGCCCAGGCGATGAATGCCATGGTTAAATCCATCCAGCCACAGATATTGGTGAACGGCAGAAATGGGTTGCCTGGAGATTTCGCAACACCGGAAGGGCACATGGCGGCACCTTCACCATGGCGGCCATGGGAAGCGTGCATGACCCTCAACAATCATTGGGGATATCATAGCGCTGACAATGAATGGAAAACTCTAACTCAGGTCATAGATCTTCTGCGCATCGCCGCACAAGGACAGGGAAATCTCCTGCTGAATATCGGTCCTAAAGGCGATGGGAGCATTCCGGATGAGGCGAAAAAAATTCTCAAAGATGTCGGAGCTTGGTTGAGGAATCACGGAGAAGCGATCTTTGATACTGACCGGTTCACCCTGGGTTATGAGAAACGCGGGGACCACGTCGGCGACTGGTCGAACAACGGGCCTTTCACGGCACGGGGAAATTTCCTTTACCAGATAGTGCGTTACTGGCCTGGGAAGGAACTTACGGTGGCAGGGTTGCAGTGCAAGGTGAAAAAAGTCGTCCTGCTCGGAGACAAAAAAAACACCCTGGATTTCAAACAACAGGGCGAAAAGGTAACGGTTTTCGGCATGCCGGAAAAAACTCCAGGCCTGATGCCGGTCATAAGATTCGAGTGCGACACGAAACCGATAATGTATCTTACCGGTGGCATGAGGGTGCCGAAGGTGCCTCATCCTCCGTATGATCCCTGTCCTTCGGACATGATATGAATACATCATCCATATTTCTGTATGGAAAGCAAAGGAGCGAGAATAAATAATGAACAAGCAAGCGTTCGAGAAGACCCATGAACATATCGCGCGGATCATGCCGTTGTTGAAACGCCCCGCCGGAGGGGTCTTCCCTCAGCCGTATCTGACAGTGAGCTACGGACAGCATTACGGCAGCAATGTGTTCTGTTGGGATAATCACCACATGTCTCTCAGATTCGCCGCTGGCGGCGAGCCGGAGCAGGCGCGTTTTTTTCTGGAGGACATGTTGGCGGTTCAGAAAAATAATGGTTTCGTGCCCTGCATCATCAATGCTGCCAACGGTGGCTCGAGTATCGGCACCGGCTTTCATGCGCAACCATTCCTGGCGCAGAATGCCGCCGTTTACGCGGCGCTGACCGGCGATGTCGCCTTCAGCCGCAGCATTTACTGCGGAATTCGGAAATACCTGGACTACTGGCTGGAAAATTACGCCGCCCCGTTCGGACTGTTCCGCTGGCGGGAGGCCTATATGTCCGGGTTCGACAACGAGATCGTCGGAACAATTTTTCTGCCGGACACCATCATATCGCCCGACATCAACGCCTGGCTTTACCTGGAACTGCGCGCCCTGGCGTATCTGGCCGATTCGATCGGGGAAACCGAGGCAGCCCTGAAAGACCGAAGCCGGGCGGACAGCCTGAAATCTGCAATCAACGAGCGTCTATGGGACGAGGAGAAGGGAACTTATGCCGCCTATGATCTCTGCGCGGGTAAAACGCGGGTTTCCTGGGAGGACGGCACCC
>CAZION010000112.1:0-22069 GCA_964540865.1 uncultured Victivallis sp. | reverse complement strand
TGATTCCAAGACGGTCCATGAATTCCAGGCGATCCCGGATTTCCGGGAATTCGGAGTCGCCGGTAGCACTTTTGCCGAAGAACGCGTTTACGTCGATGAAACTTGAACATCCCGTGATATTTTTCATAATCGCTTTTTTAGCTCCTTCCGGATTGGATGCGCTAGGCATCCAATCCGGTTGTTACATTTTTTCAATATTTGTCTGAATCGTTTTATTTGATCAGCGTTTTCACAATCAACATTTCGAGTTCTTCGTAGTTCCGTTCCTTGATCAGGGCGGAGACTTTCTTGTCGTCCAATGACCTGCTGATTTCAAGAAGGCGCAGGAATATTTCTCGGCTGTTGCTCAAATGTTTTGTGGAGGCTCCGGCTTTCTGTGTGCGCATCGCTTTCACATCGAGTCCGACCCATTCCCCGTTGTTGCCGTATCCGTGTTTGTCAAGTACTCGCACCTGGTTGAATGCACGACGCAGATCGACTGCGCCAAAGGTCTTGTCCTGGTCGAATTTCATGCCGTTCTGGTCGTTCAGATGAACGCTCCAAAGCTTCTTGTGAGCCATGGCATAACCCATTTCGTCGGACGGGTCGAGTCCTGCCAGTAACGCATGGGCTGATTCGATCAGGGCGCCGACTCTGGAGTGATCCGTGGTCATAAGTCCAAGAGCGATCGCATGTCCGATGGTCGGTATATAAGTATGGTCCATAGGTTCATTCGGCTTGGATTCGATCATGATTCTGATTTTAGGATCGTAGTCAAGCATGAGTTGCAGTGCCTCGGCAATGCGTTTTGTGGCTTCGACAGAATCCTTTGATTCGCGGATGTACGTGCCTTCGCGGGCAAGCCAGAGAACTATATTCCTGGTTCCCAGCGCCTTTGCAATGTCTATTGTGCGGAGGCTGCGTTCAAGCGCGTATTTGCGGCAGGCTGGATCGTTGTTGGTGTACCCGCCGTCGATAGTGCGGGGATCTTCCCAGAGGCGGGGAGCTACAAATTCGGCAACCAGACCGTGCTCGTCTAACTTAGCCTTGACCTTTTTCGCTTCGGCAATGATCTGTTTCGGATTGAGATCATTCATGTTTGGAACAGCGTCATCATCATGAAACTGGACGCCGTCAAAACCCATCTTCTTGTACATGGCGAGTTTCTTGTTGAATTCGATGCTTTCGCGAACTGTCGGCCCAAACGGATCTGCGCCTTCGTGAATGTTCCACGGACCAAATGAAAACCTGAATTTCCCTGCCATGATCAGACTCCTCTGTTAATTTACGGAGAACAATAATCTCCGATGTTTATTTTTAAGAACTATTTTTGACAATTACTGAAAATATTGTTTGCAAAGGCATAAAACCTTGACAATGTTACAAAAAACTAGCACGATATAACAATCTTTGAAATATTATCGATGAAAAACATAACCGCATTGCGTCGGAAATACCTTGCAGGGGGTGTTTGTCCTATAACTGTGAAGTCGATTAGCGGCGATGCGTCCCCCCAGCACGAGGGAGACCTTACCGGTATCAGGCATTCGCACGATTTCTCAGAACTTGTGATCATCACGGAAGGATATGGCATCCACTGGATAGACGGAGATGACTATCCGGTGGCTGCTGGAGATATTTTCGTGATCCAGGGTAAAACAGCACATTATTTCAAGGAACGCCATAAGCTTGGCATGTTCAACGTGATGTTTGATGCCAGGCACCTGGACAGCAACTCGAAAAAATTGCAGGAGATTGCCGGGTATAATGCGCTTTTCCTTTTGGAGCCCGCCTACCGCCGCCGCCATAAGTTCCAAAGCCGCCTCCACATAACCCGCCATGCTCTGACCCTTGTCGAAGCAATTGTGAAGAGAATGAGCGATGAACTCAAGAAAAAGAAACCCGGGTACGATACGATGCTGCTGAGCCTTTTCCTCGAACTCCTTGTCTTCCTGTCGCGTGAATATTCCACGGTTGAGATGCCGCAGGCGAAATCGCTCTATAGGATAGGAAACATAATAGGAGAGCTGGAAAAAAATTATAAACGGGACTGGCGGCTTGATGATATAGCCCGTATTGCATGCATGTCTAAAAGCAATCTTCTGTCGGTTTTCAAGGAGGCGACCGGTTCCTCCCCGATAGACTACCTGATCCGGATACGCCTGCACAAGGCGGCGGAAATGCTGGCGTCGACCTCGTTCACCATCAGTGAGATTTCTCCTGAATGCGGATTTGCCGATTCAAACTACCTGACCCGCCAGTTCCGCAAAATCTATAAGCTCAGTCCGCGCGAATTCCGCAAGAACTCACATGGATATGAATAGCAGCGCTTTAAGCGGTTACGTTATTTTGAAGTATTTCCCGGGATCTTTCTCAGGAAAATGGCTTTTATGACGGATTTGAATATAGGTGTTTCAAGTCTTTCTGCGGTCGTGGTGCCGGTATGGGTAGCATTTATCTGGTTTGTATCCCCTTCGGTATCGACATTCATTCCCCACCCTGCACCGTCATGGCTTATGTTCATAAACTGGTCGTCACGCTCCTCACCTATTTTTACCTGCTCATAAAGGACAATCATAACAGCGTCAGCTCCTTTGGCTTTTGCTTTTTCAATTATTCTCTTCTCCATTTCCTTCGGAGTACCTTCTTCAGAAGGCGCGGTGGCGACAGCTTTTCCCATCAATTCGTAGCCGGCGGGAATATCTTTCTGTTTTTTCAGGACTTCAACGTTTGCGGTTTCAGGATATGACTTGCCGGTGTAGGAAACATTTACACATCCCTGTGCATATACCAGGATCAGTATTGCGGCTGAGAGAAATACGGCTCTAAGTGAAATCTTCATTTTTTTATTCCTTATGTTATATTGAGTCAGGATGGTGTCTTGCAAAAAACTGAATGTTCAATATCCAGGAGGTATTGACTCCCATATCTAAATCCTTGCTTTTATTGCTGGTGTTCGATACAATGCGTGGGCAATCCGTCTTAATCATTGTCTCTGTTGATATCAAGCCATCGGCGGTGCGCCCACATCCACTGTTCCGGATATCTGGCAATTATTTTTTCGGCCTCTGTGGCATATTTCTGTACAACTGTTTTTATGTCCTCCTCCTTGTTTCCGGTCGGGACCACGTTTATCGGTTCGGAGATTATGAATTCGAAACAGAAGTCGTCATTTATTCGCCTCGGCATCAGGACAAGTATCGGTATTCCGGTTTTCAGATGCAGGAGGGCAGGGGAGGAATGTGTTCTGGCGGGATGTCCGAAGAAATTTACCACGACTCCTTCCAGGGTTCCGGCGTGCTGATCTGCGAGGATGGCTACTGAATATCCTTTCCTCAATGCTATAAGAAGAGGCCTGATGGCACCTTTCTTATCGCATACCTCGTGCGTGTGTCCTGTACGGCGTGCGATTATATATTCTCCGATTTTAGGATTATCAAAAGGTCTCATTACACTCATGAGCGGGATTCCGGAGCTTATCGTATAGCCTTGGCCGGCCATTTCCCAGTTCCCGAAATGAGCACAGATGATTATCGCAGGTTTCGCCTTTCCGGATGAGAAGAAAAGTTCCTTGGATATTGTCGGACCATCTATCCTTAGTATTTCTGAAATATTTTCAGGCTTCATGAACTGGCGGCATACAAATATGTCGACAATTACTTTTGCGAAATGGATAAAGTTCTTCCTCCCGAGAATAATCGCCTCTTTCCTGTCTTTGACGATTCCCGCGTGGAGGAGATGCTGTACAACTCTCTTTCTGTGCCTGAAGTCGAAAATGAAAAACAGGCGGCCCGAGATTTCGGCGATTTTATAGCAGAATTTCAGAGGCAGCATTCTTGCGGTGCACATTGCCATCAGGAATAAGAAATACTCCAGATTTATTAAAAGTTGATTTTTCTTTCTTTTCATAGCGTAAAATTATTCTTCAAGGGCTTTATGCAAGTGGATAACTTGTTTTGATTCAAAAAAAGAGCCATGGTTAGGCTTTATACGCAGTTTTTCCGTTCGTGTAGACAGTGACTTCAATTTCTGTTCCACTCTCCATGGATGATCGGATGGAGAATTCATCGGCGCATTTCTTCATGTTTGGAAGACCAAGTCCTGCGCCGAAGCCGAGTGCGCGGATTTTTTCATTGGCGGTGGTGAAGCCCGGCTCCATCGCCTTTTCTATATCTGGAATTCCGGGGCCTTCATCGGCGACATAGATTCTGACACGGTCCTCGAATATCTGAATTTCCATATGACCGCCGAGGGAATGGATTATTACGTTCATCTCCGCTTCGTAGCAAATTATTGCTATCCTGCGTACTGTTTCGGGTGCGATTCCCCTGTCATGGAGATGTTTCTTTATTGTTGTAGAGGCTACGCCTGCAAGGTCAAAATTGTCCTGGACAATTTCAAACCTGTAGGTGTTTCCGCTGGTCTGGTCAGTTTTCTTGGATACGGTCTCCATGGCCTCGAACTGTTCGGCGATAGCATTGACTTGCATGAGAAGGTGTGAAAGTATGTCGCCGTAAGTTACAATTCCGACCACTTCAAGGCTCTGAGGCTCCTTTACCACCGGGATCCGTCCGAAATGATATTTCTTGAAGATGTTTGTGGCGGTTATTACGGAATAGTTCTGCGGGATCGTCATTACGTTCCGGGCCATATGTTTTCCCACGGGATCGTCAATGTGGCCGAGATCAAATGCGGTGATTATATCGTCGATGCTGATGATTCCAACAAGAACCCCGTTGTCAATGATAGGGACTCCGGAGAATTTTTTTTCCTTGAGGCAAAGCTGTACCTCGCGGAGTGTTGATGTTGATGGGAAGCTGATCAGATTTCGGTTCATCACCTGATGAACCTTGATCTGATACATCAGCTCATGGACAAGACGTATTTGGCGATCCTTCAGCTCCGGCATCTGTTTCCCCCAGTAATTTGCCTATCCTGCAGCATGCGTCGAACATAGTGAGCCTTGAAAGAATCAGTGGAATTCCATTGCGCTTAGCAAGGTTGACTGCGGCTGGCTGGGGCTGTTTATTCCTTACAATAACCACGCAACAGGCGTTTGTTATTTCAGCAGTACGGAGGATCTGTACGTTGGTTAGGCCTGTCAGCAGAGCATAATTGGTCTTGCCCATAGCGAGAACATCGCTGAGAAGGTCGGTGGCGCCGAAATTCTCAACAATCTTGTCGAGTTTATCCTCTCCGCATATGATTTCGCCTTCAAGGGCCTGTACTACTTCGGCCAGTGTTATCTTTTTATCCATATGTTTCCGCTCTTCTATTTTTTAATTTGTGTTTGAAATAAATTTTTCTGTTAATTATTTAACAAAAATACTTTTTAAATCCATTTAGTCAATTATATTTCGAAATTATTTTAATAAAATTTGAACCTTGTCGAGATATTGAACGCAAAGGAGTCGAGTATATGGCGATATCAGGAACTGAATGTTGTAACAGCTGTAAGAATGATTCAATCATAAAGATGAATCCGGACAAGAAGCGGGAACTGGATGACTACATCGATACCCTTTCTCTCGGAAGGGATATTGATAAGAACAGGGGCTTTCTGATACAGTGCCTGCATAAGGCGCAGGGTGTATTCGGCTACCTTCCCGAAGAAGTGCAGCTCTTGGTCGCAAACAGGCTGGGGCTTCACCTTTCGGAGGTTTTCGGGGTGATAAGCTTCTATTCCTATTTTACAACTGTTCCGCAGGGTAAATATAAAATCAACATCTGCACTGGAACGGCTTGCTTTGTTAAAGGCGCTGATAGCATTGTGGGCGAATTCAAGCGTTTTCTCAATATAAATATGGGCGAGACCACTGGAGACATGAAGTTTTCACTAGGTGGACTCCGCTGTGTCGGGGCGTGCAGTCTTGCCCCTGTTGTGATGGTCAATGATAAGGTTTACGGAAATGTTACAGCCAAAAAAGTGCCTGAAATAATCGAGGAATGCAAATAAGGACGACAGTCTGAGTTTTCATGAAAGGAAAAATATGACAATAAATACTCCGGATAAATTAAACCAGTATGAGAAAGAACTGAGGAGCAGGAATAGCTCGGCGCTCAAGACCGAGATTCTTGTCTCCATGGGGACTTGCGGAATTGCCGCTGGTACAACACCAGTCCTTGAAGCCCTGAAAAAAGAAGTTGAAGAGGGTGGGCACTCTGATTCCATCAGAATAATCCAAGTCGGCTGCATGGGGCTCTGCCATAGCGAACCTTCGATAGAGATTGTCGACATGGCTACCGGTGAACGCGCGATATTCGGGAATGTCGTTCCCGACAATGCCAAGGCTATTGTTGCAAAAACAATCAGAGCTGCCGGTGTCCACGTGATACGGCGTTCTTGGTATTACCCTGAAGACGAGATGAATGCCGATAAATGCATCCAGGCCAGGATTGTCCTGCGCAACTGCGGAAGAATAAATCCCGAGAGTATTGACGAATACATAGAGCGTTCTGGCTACAAGGCTGTCGGACAGGTTCTTGTCAGCATGAAGCCACAGGATGTAATTAGAATCATAACTGAGTCAGGCCTCAGGGGCAGGGGGGGCGGTGGATTTCCAACAGGTAAGAAGTGGCAGTTTGCGGCCTCGCAGAAATCCGATGAAAAATATGTGATCTGCAACGCTGACGAAGGAGATCCGGGCGCATTCATGGATCGTGCAGTCCTCGAAGGGGATCCGCATTCGGTCCTTGAGGCGATGATTATTGCGGGGTTCGCAATAGGCTCGCATAACGGTGTCATTTACATAAGGGCGGAATATCCGTTGGCTGTAAAACGTCTCCACCTCGCTATTGAACAGTCGCGTGAAAAAGGCTTCCTTGGGAAAAATATTTTCGGTTCCGGGTTCGATTTTGACATAGAATTGAAATATGGCGCCGGTGCATTTGTATGTGGAGAAGAAACCGCGCTCATCCATTCTGTTGAGGGAAAACGCGGCGAACCTGGCTTCAAACCTCCTTTTCCGGCCATTTCCGGGCTTTGGAAGAAGCCGACTATTGTAAACAATGTTGAAACATATGCGAACGTGTGCGCCATCATCAGGAAAGGTTCGGCCTGGTTCCGTGGAATAGGAACTGAAAGCGCTCCTGGGACAAAAGTGTTTTCGCTCACTGGAAAAATCAACAAGGTGGGGCTTATTGAAGTTCCGATGGGGACAACCCTCAACGATATTATTTTCAAGCTTGGCGAGGGTATAAAAGACGGCAAGAAATTCAAGGCTGTCCAGACCGGAGGTCCGTCCGGAGGCTGTATCACCGAGGCGAATATAAACACCCCGATTGACTATGCCTCCCTTATCGCCCTAGGTTCAATGATGGGATCCGGAGGAATGATTGTCCTGGACGAGGACGACTGCATGGTGAATGTCGCAAAGTTCTTCTTGGAGTTTACGCTTGATGAATCATGTGGAAGGTGCACACCGTGCAGAATAGGGAACAAGCGCCTGCATGAGATGCTGAATGAAATAACAATCGGTAACGGCACACATGAAATACTCTCAAAACTCCGGAAGCTTTCGGACACAATAAAAGATACCGCCCTCTGCGGGCTTGGCCAGACTTCGCCGAACCCGATCCTGTCAACATTGAGGAATTTTGAGGAGGAGTACCTCGCCCATGTCGATGGCAAGAGATGCCCTGCAAAGGTCTGCGTTAAGCTTCTGAAATATGAAATCAACGACAACTGCGTAGGTTGTACGCTCTGCGCCCGCAACTGCCCCGTCATGTGCATTTCAGGTGAGAAGAAGCATAAGCACTCCATCGATCAGAGGAAATGCATAAAATGCGGGGTTTGTTATGAGGCATGCAAATTCCACGCGATAAGCAAGAATTAGCTGTTGATATGTCAGGTCTGAATGTTTTGCAATAAAAATGAATTTAAGGAAATACGAATATGATAAAACTGAGGATAAATGGAATGCCGCTTGAGGTGGGGGAGAATTCCACCATACTGGAAGCCGCAAAGAAACTAGATATAAAAATTCCGACGCTGTGCCACATGAACCTCGCGTGTTTCAATCTTGAGCACAGGGTGGGGTCCTGCCGTGTCTGCGTCGTTGAAGTTGCAGGCAGACGCAACCTTGCTCCGGCTTGCTGTACGCCGGTCGAAGAGGGGATGGAGGTTAGGACTCATACCCTCAGGGCGATTAACGCCCGCAGGACCATGCTTGACCTGCTACTCTCGAACCATCCGAAGGACTGTCTGACCTGCGAGAAGAATCTTGACTGCGAACTTCAGGCCCTTGCCCAGGAAATGGGACTCCATAAGATTGTATATAAGGGAGAACGCGCAAAAACCTCTATTGATCTGGCAAACGAGTCCATTGTCCGCGATATGAACAAATGCATAATGTGTCGCCGCTGTGAAACGGCATGCAATACAATACAGACCGTAGGCATACTGTCCGGCGTAAGAAGGGGGTTCAAATCCATTGTTTCCACGGCTTCGGAAAAGCCTCTGGCTGAAACGAAATGCACGTTCTGCGGACAGTGTGTTGCGGCGTGTCCGGTAGGAGCCCTCACGGAGATAAACAGAACCTATGACGTATGGCGCGCGCTTAACGACGAGACAAAACAGGTTGTCGTCCAGACAGCCCCCGCTGTTCGTGTAGCAATCGGCGAGGAGTTTGGATTGGAACCTGGTTCCATAAGCACCGGCAAAATGGTGACAGCCCTCCGAATGCTTGGATTCGACAAGGTTTTCGACACCGATTTTGCGGCCGACCTCACAATCATGGAGGAGACAACTGAATTCATACAGAGGCTCAAGGAGAAAAAGAATCTTCCTATTCTTACATCCTGCTGCCCTGGCTGGGTCAAGTTTTTCGAACATCAGTTCCCGGATCTCCTGCATATTCCTTCGACGGCGAAATCGCCGCAGCAGATGTTTGGTGCCATGGCGAAAACATATTATGCGAAGAAAATAGGAATAGAACCCTCCGAACTGACAGTAGTCTCCGTAATGCCCTGCCTAGCCAAGAAATATGAAGCTGCACGTTCGGAATTCTCCAGGAACGGAGTCAGGGATGTTGATATCGTAATTTCAACTCGTGAACTCGCCAACATGCTGAAGGAGGCGGGAATACAGTTCAACGACCTGCGAAATTCCGCATTTGACAATCCTCTAGGCGAATCTTCCGGAGCCGGCGTTATTTTCGGATCAACTGGAGGTGTGCTTGAAGCTGTTCTGCGTACTGCAGCTGACTGGGTGAGCGGCACGGAGGTGAAAGACATTGACTTCGAGGAGGTGCGCGGCCTGGCCGGGATTAAGGAGGCAACCGTCAATGTTGCTGGCACTCAGATAAAAGTGGCTATAGCATCCGGGCTCGGCAACGCTAGGACCCTGCTTAATAAAATACGCAATGGTGAAGCGACATATCATGCAATCGAAATCATGGCATGTCCGGGCGGATGCCTCAATGGTGGCGGGCAACCGTACATACACGGAGACACAAGCATTCTAGAGAAGCGGAAGAAGGCGCTTTATGAGGAGGATCGCAACAAGACAATCCGTAAATCCCACGAGAATCCATATATCCAGAAACTCTACAAGGAGTTTCTCGGTGAACCGGGAAGCCATCTTGCACATGAACTCCTGCACACCCATTATACGGAAAGAAAAAACGTGTAGTTTTCTATTATGGACAGCTTGACCAAAGTAAAAAGACGTCGCTTGGTTATTTTGGCTGCAGCCTCGCTTCTGCTTGCCGGGCTTGTTATTTACGGGGTGATGCGTCCGGATCCTGAAGAGCAGGAATACAATAAGATAAAAGGGGTTATCCTTGCAGGCGAACCTGGAAAGGACAATCCGGAAACACGCCGCGAATTCCGCAAGATCCTGGAGAAGCTCAAGCCTGAAACACGTGAAAGGCTCATGACGGAAATCATGCGTGAGCGTCTCGGGCAGGCAAGGGAAAAGATCAAAGGCATGAGCGAGGATCAGAAACGCGAAAAGATTGCCTCAATGGTTGCTGATGTCAGGGAAAGATTTTCAAAACTTGGCGATAAGGAGAGGGATAGAATAAAAGCCGAGATGAATACCGCCGAAGGCAAGCAGCGTTTCAAGAAGTCAATAGATTTTTACTATACCGAGTTCACCAGCCAGGAACGGGCCCTGATGGATCCGCTTGTGAATGAAATATTGACCGGGCTCAATTCCCTCTGAAATCAGAATGAACATCAGATGATTTATGATGAGAACCTTCTGCGAAATTCGCAAACCCTGCATAAAGGTTCAACTGCATTGCCTTCCGAAAAACCGTCTATTATTCTTCGTGCTCTTTCACTCAGTATTATATTCTCTAACTCGGATTCGAATATGTTTCCAAGAGGAGTTGCTCCATCCTTGTCAAGGCAGCATGGGACGACGGTCCCGTCTACCAGGATTGCGCAGTGATCCCTTAATCCCCGGCAGAATCCGCTGCAATCTGAGTTTCCGGAATTTGAATTTATCTCCGGCCATTTGAATTCCTCGGCAATATTCAGGAAGACATTGGGCGCAAGTGGAATCCCCTTCTCTTTTATAATCCTGTCTTCAATCTTGAAGGGGATGTGGAAAAAAGCCTCGATTTGATTCAGTAAGGCGGAATTTAATTTATCCCCCTGTTTCAAGTTCCAGATACGGAGCGCAAAATAAGCCTTTGAGCTTTTTCTCCCTTCCTCAATAAAACCGAGTATGTCTGAAAGATAATTGTCCGGGAGCTCCGAATTCCTCTGGATTTCCAGGCAGTGGATGGAAAAATTTAGCTGTCTGAGGGCTTTTGATTTTATGAGTATGTCCTTATGTTTATTTATAAGAACCCCGTTTGTTGCGATGTTTGTATGGATCTGGAGCGATTCGCATATTGCCATGATTTCCGGAAAATCAGGATGAAGAAGAGGTTCCCCCATGACATGAAGGTAAATGTAGTCGGTGAACGGCCTTATCTTGTTCAGGATGGTCTTAAATGATTCAGGCGGCATGAACGATGGTTTTCTTTTCGTGCCCGGACATATAGAACATGTAAGGTTGCAGGCATTGGTGATCTCGACGTAGACCCGCTTGAATATTTTCATTTTAACCGTTCATCCTAGAAGAGGAATTGTTGATTTCATCTTACGTTGAAAGTAATCCGGAGATGGAAAAGAATCAAGGAGTTGCAGTCAAGGATGCTTGTTCAAATGCATAATTCATTTGAAGTACCGTGAATTAGAAGTAATCTTCCGTTAATTATTCCAATAGTTTGATTAAAAGCGTATTTACATTATTCATATCAAACTTGCATCACATGAAAGGGATATCATGAAAATTCTCGCTATAGGAAACAGTTTTTCAGGCAATGCCACAAAATTCCTCCGGGAAATCGTGAACAGCGCCGGCGGATGCCGGCTTGTCTTCGGCCATGCGTCCATAGGTGGATGTCCACTTGAGAAACACTATAAACTAGCGATGAGACATGAGAAGGAGCCGAGGGATCCCGAAGGCATGCCCTATATGCATAAGAACAAAAAGATGGGACTGAAGGAGATGCTTGTCGCCGAAAAGTGGCAGTATGTCACCATCCAACAGTTTAGCATGCACAGTTTCAGGATTGAGACTTATAGACCGTGGGCGAAACGGCTTTGCAACTACATAAGGAAATATGCTCCACAGGCGGAAGTAGTCTTCCATCAGACCTGGGTGTACAGGTCGGACGACAAAGACATTTACAGTAAATCGTTCACTCCTGAGAAAATGTACTGCGCTCTGACTGGTGCATATCGTAAGATTGCATTGGAGACAGGTATCAAGAGTATAATTCCCGTAGGTGACGCATTTCAACTTGCGGCAGAATCCCCGGAATGGAAGTTCAGACCAGACCGAAAATTCAACTATAAAAAGCCGGTCTTCCCGAAACTCCCGAAGGACTTACATTCCCTCCATGCCGGATATTTCTGGTGTGAAAAGGACGGCGTAAAGCTTCTAGGATTTGACAGCCATCATGCGAACATCGCAGGAGAGTTTTTGGGTGGATGCGTGTGGTTCGAATTCTTCTTCGGCAAGGATGTGCGGAATATAAAGTTCAAGCCCGAGCAGATAAGCAGCAAAGATGCGGAATTCCTTAAGGCGATAGCCCATGATGCTGTTTTCGGGAATGCTAAGCCTGATCAAAAACTCATTTAGCCTTAGAAAACAAAGCCCATTTCTTTTCGGCGATGTTGAAAATTCCTATTGTGGAGAATCCTGCGTAGTAGCGCGATTTGAGCTCTCCTGCAATCTCATCCTCATTGATGGCAGGAAAGGGGGCGAAAGTGTAGGTGATGTCCTGTTTTACAGGGGTTTCCTCCAGGGAAAGTATCAGAGTCTGATCTAGTTGGTATATTCCTGCGACTCTTGCAGGGACAGTTCGCGAACATGCCTTGCCGACAGCTTCTGAAGCGGCATTGCTGTCGAAGAGGATGTCGTCAACTGAGAATTTGACAATTTTAACCATAATAGGCTTCTTCCCCGCGTACTGGAGCTTTAATTCCATTCTTGCCAATATAGGCCGCTATATCATCATCATCAAGAAAAGTCAGTGGGGAGAGCTCCACTTCGCAATCAGGGGCGCCGTTTTCCTTTTTCGGGACGATTACTCCTGCTCTTTCAAGGCGGCGAAGATCTTTGTCGATAAGCATTCTTCTGCATGACACTGCGGAGTCGACTCCGTCTGGATTTTTTACTGGAGAGAACTCATCCTCTCTTTTAGCTTCGAGTATCATGGTTTTTTCGGCGAAAGGGATGGCGTCGAATATGAATGTCTCCAGTTTTACGGCATTTGGTTTGTCCGGGGTTATCTGATTCCCGTCCGCATCAATGCAAGGGACTTTTTTCTCTGCCCTGTGCCATGGGAGGCTCAGCCTTCCACCTTCAGTCAGCTTTTCTACAAAATCAACGCTTATGATATGTATTGCAGGACTGCCTGCTATGAAACGTAGGCGTCCATCCTCATTTCTCATTTCTGCAAGGTTCTTCGGCATGTCGCTGTATTCGATGATGTTGAGGCGGTCTTTGATCATGCAGAAGTTCCCGAGCTTTTCAAATGGGCCTGTTTTTGCAAGCATCCTGCTGCTCATTTCTGATTTTTCAAGAAAATGAAGTCCTATAAAAAGAGGATCCGCAACACTTACAAGCGGGTTGTCCACTTGGAAGTAAGAGATATATTCGATTCCGAATTTCCTCATATGGGCGATAGAGCCGGAGAGCTTGAGTGCTAGCAGTGTGCCTCCATGGCCGTTCGGAGAAAGTGAGAGGGACTCCTTTGATTCAAGGAGCAGTTTTCCATCCATTCCTATGGCAGGCATAGTGCCTTGTGTGAAAAAATGCACAAACGAAGGCTGTATTCCAAAAAAGCTGTTTTTCTGGAAGAACTCACGTGTCTGGGAATCATTGGTCTTGCTTGTCATTATGAACCAGTGCATCGGGCACCCGTATTTCTTTCCTGTCCTTATTATCTTTTCAGCGAAATACTGGAAGAGCGTTTTGTTCTTTACAGGCGTAATTGCGAATGTCCCCTTTGGGCCGTCATATCCTAGTCTTGTCCCCTGTCCACCTGCGACGGTGAGTGCTGCGACTTTACCCTTCCTGAGCAGCTCCGAACCGCGTTTGACGGCTATCCTGTATTTTTCCTTCTGATCCTCGTCCTCAGGATTTGCCGGGAAATAAGGGGCGGGACTCATGTCAGGCGAGACGACGGTTTCCGGAGTATGCAGGACATAATTGTTTATAAGGGTATCGAGTTCCCTCCAGTTTATCTCCCTCAGCTGTGTGTGTATTTTTTCGTGCTGGCGTGAATTCATCTCCGGGAAAAACCTGAAAAGATGTCCTTGATCGTATTTGTTTAAAGTAACCCGCAATGAATCATCCATGAAAAACTCCCATATGTTTTATTTTAATTTTGTATTATCATTCAACTTGATCGGTATCTGAGCGTAAAAATCAATTACTGTCACCAATGGGTTCCGCCGTTCCGATGCGGCCTTCTGATAGCATACTTTCGCCTTGCTTGCGACATTGTCCCTTCTGTATTTCTCGGCAAGCATCAGTAAGAAGAGCGGTTCATTGTCCGGGTGGACTTTATTGAGGAATTTCCTTGCTTCATCCGGAGATTTCTTCCCATTCCACATATCTGCGATTATCTTGTAGGTGGCATCTTTCTCGTTTTTGTTTTTTGTAATGAGGGTATTCATTCCTTCCTGCCAGCCGGGCTTGTTGTTTTTCCATAAAATGAAAAGTTTCCAGAAATCAGGAAATTCGTCAGGTGGGATAGGCATAAGTAATACATCATTGTTCCTGCCTTTGGAAAGCAGGAAATATTCATGGAATTTCCTTGCGGCTTTCGGATATGGGTCGGCAAAGTCATTGTCGTTTGGTTTGCCGTAAATCAGCTTGAATTTAATCGTCTGAACCTTGTGTTCGTCCGCATATTTAGGATTTTTTCCAAGGTCTTCGAGATATTTCCGCGCGTATTCCGGTTTTTCAAGCTTTTGAGCTAATTCGATAAGCACGGCGGCTATTTCTTCAGGTTGAAGATTCAGGGTTCTAAGATATTTCTCGTACTCGTCAACAGCTTCCTCTCCTTTTCCCGTCCTCTCCTTTGCAAATGCCAGAAGATGCCTTGCGTTTCTGTCGTCCGGTTTTATCCTTACACATTCGGAATATGAATGCTCGGCGTTTTCCAAGCTGCGTTCCATAGTGTAAAGATAGCCCAGTTCAAGAAAAGCCTCGAAAAACAGGGGATTCATATCGGTCACTTTTTTATAAATTGGAATTGCATCTTCATGTGTCGCATCAATTGAGCGGTAGGAGAACAGGCCAAGTGTTCTCGCATAAAGATATCCAGCTACAGGATCGCCTTTTGCAGTCCACCATTCATTGTAAGAGTCAAGGGCAAGAATCTCCTGTCCGTTTTCGATAAGATTTTCAAATATAGTGCGGTGCATGGCAAAATCCTTTGGATAGAGAGCCATGGCTTTTTTGTATTCCTGGGTGAATTTTACGAGATTTCCGCAGCTAAGTAGCATCTTAAGGAAGTCTGTGGCGGATTCAGTCTTCAGCTTGTCAATGCTTATTTTATCTAGCTGTTTGGCCATTTCTTCCTTCTTTCCATTTTGCATAAGCAGTTCTGCAAGAAACATGATTGCAGTGGTCTTCACGCTTTCATCAACTACGCCTGCAGCCTGAGTCATTATATCAATCTTATCCTGAGGTTTGTCGGAAAGGTTGGCTGCGCCCATAAAGCAGTCCAAGTCCCGGAATTTCTTCATGCCGTAGATGTAAAGTTCCCTTGCCTGCTCCTTCTCATTGTTTTTCTGCAGGACTGAGCCGAACGTTTTAATCATGTCGAGAGACAGGTCTGACTTGTTCGCCTTTTTCAGTTCTGCGGCGGCCTTGTCGGCTTGAGCATTGAGACAGTAGGAACTGGCAAGTTGTGTCGATAGGGAAGTGTCCGCCGGGAAAGTTTCCTTCGCCCTTTCAAGATACTTGACTGAATCCGGATATTTCTGTTTTTTGTTTAGCAGCTTTGAGAGTTTGACATATGGATGCACATTTTCCTTCCAGCCGGTGTCGATGCATTTTACATAATATGAGACGGCTTCATCATCTTTCGACATGTTTTCATGGCATTCCGCAATACATAAAAGGATTTGAGGCTCTTTCTCCTTCCAGCCTTCAGTCATGAGACTTTGGTATATTTGAAGAGCATCATTGAATTTAGAATCCTTGCGAGCCGCATCGGCATCAGCGAGTTTCTTCTCAAGAGCGGCAAGACGCCTTGCGTTTTCTTCAGCTACCGGATCCGGTTTCGCCGTTTTGCCGGCGGGGGGGGTCTTTCCGGCAATCTGGGGGATCTGTTCCGGTTGAGGTTTCGATTTCAAAAGAAAGAAAGCAAAAACACCTGTGGCTGCGACGATGGCTACGAGTATTGCGGCTATAATCCGGACTTTTACGGATTTTGTCAGTTTGAAGCCATATTTCCTGCAAGATGCGATTTTGTCCCATTTCGACTGAGGTGGATCTGTTTCGGTCTGATAAGATTCATTTTCAGGAATAATTGGGTTTTTGTCTTTCCCTTTCTCCTCCGAGTTGTTGAGCTGGTCTCTTAAAATGGCTTCATATGAGGATAGTCCGACTTCCTTTTCCTGGGGAGTGGTGCTTTTTTTGGCATCAAATGAAAAAGAAACCTTCTTGTCTTTATCTCCCTTGCCACCAGTGTTGCCAAGTATGGGGATATCGCTGAAATTGAAATCATTGCCCTCGGATGGTTTTCCAGTTTCAGATTCCCCCCCTATTTTTGAGGGGGTCTTATCAAAAGAAAAAGCTGAATCTTTGGATTTCTCTTTATCTGAGCTCATAGTTTCTTTGTTTCACAGTACTTATTTTTCAAGCTTGTATGATTTATATTTTAGCCTCTTTCAGGGCAATTTGCAAAATTTTATTATGGGGTTATCTTTACCCCTTCTTGTAGTAAAATATGCATTAGTTACTGTTTATTATGTGGTTGGCGTTATACATTACACCGATTTACGATTAAAAAATAAGGAAAAGAAAAAATGACAAAAAGAGACTTTGTGGTGAAAATCGCCCAGGAGACAGGGCTGACTCAGAACCAGGTTGCAACGGTTGTCCAGAAAACACTCGATTACATTTCGGATGAACTTGCCGGCGCACGCAACATCGAACTCAGGAATTTCGGGATTTTTGAAGTCAAAATCCGCAAGAGCCGCAAGGGGCGTAATCCCAACAAGCCGGAAAATGAAGTTGTTATTCCGGAAAGGGTTGTCGTAAAATTCCGTCCCGGCAAAGAGCTGAAAGATCGTGTTGAACAGATCAAGCCTGCAAAAATAAAATAAATTCTGAAAGCGATTCTTCCAGGCAGGCACATGCATACATGATGATGCAACTTGGATGATGAAGCATTTAAGATGAGCAACTTCTCACCTCCACCAGGAACTTCGGATATTCTTCCGGAAGAAATATCTCTGTGGCATCGTCTCGAAGATGTTGCCCGCAGGGTTTTTCCTCTATATGGATATCACGAAATGAGGACTCCCATATTCGAGTACACCGAAGTTTTCAAGAGGGGGATTGGTGATGAAACCGAAGTGGTCCAGAAGGAGATGTACACTTTCGAGGACCGCGGAGGAAGAAGCCTTACCCTGCGGCCCGAGGGAACTGCAGGAATAATGCGTTCTCTCTGCGGCACTGATGTGATGAACGGGAATGAGAAGAGGGTCTACTATATCGGTCCGATGTTCCGGGGAGAAAGGCCTGCTGCCGGAAGAAGAAGGCAGTTCCATCAGATAGGTGCTGAAAATGCCGGAAGAGTTTCACCGGAGCTTGACGCCGAATCTATAGCCCTTCTCCTCCATTACCTCGATGAACTTGGGATTACAGGCTACAAGCTCCTGTTGAATACCAGGGCTTCCAGTGAAGATCGGAAACCCTCCGAGGATTCGCTCCGTGCTTATTTCGCAAATCATATCTCCGGAATGTGCCCCGACTGCAAGAGCAGGCTTGAAAGAAATGTCTGGCGCATTCTCGACTGCAAGCAGGACCAATGCCGTGTTTTTGTTGAAAAGATTCCCGATATTGCAGGCCTGATCGGGGAGCCCAGTAGGAAATATTTTGAGAAAGTCTGCAATTCCCTTTCAATAATGAACATACCTTTTGAAGTCGATTCAAGGCTTGTGAGGGGCCTTGATTATTATGTCCACACGGTTTTTGAAGTAACTCATCCAGGGCTTGGCGCCCAGAATGCAATAGCGGGCGGCGGACGATATGAGATCTTCGCTCCAGAAAGCAGAAAACCTATTGTCGGCGTTGGTTTCGCCGCAGGGCTTGAAAGGCTTCTGATGGCCCAGGAGGCGCTGTCAGTTAAAGCACCCCAGGCGGATAATTCTCCTGCAGTTTTTCTGATAGGGCTTGGAGAAAGCGCATTGAATGAAAATCTGAAACTCGCATCTCAGCTCAGGAAAGCCGGCATTTCCACTATTGCTGAAGTTGAACAGAAAAGCATGAAAGCCTCAATGCGCGCAGCAAACCGATTGGCTGCGAAATTCGCAGTCATCCGGGGGGACAACGAGGTTTCAAAGGGGACAATCCTGCTCAAGAACATGGCCGATGGCTCCCAGTCCGAGATAAGCCCGGAAAACTTAATCGCCCACCTTGCTCCCGCAGGATGAATTCCTTTTCTGATGAACATTTTTTATGAAAGCCATAGAACCGATGAGACATGAAGTGAATTTATCAATGTGTTCGGACTACGCTCGGGACCGTGGAAATGCGGGACAGTTGACTGAACTCGGCTTTCAGCAGTTATTGCCAGGTCAACATTCGAAGCTGTAATGAGGAATTCAAGGATTGTTGACGAGATGGTTTTTCTCCTGCAGGTTTATGATGATTCGAGAAAACTTAATGGGATGATAAAGGGAACCCCGGTAAATAACCGGTTATTTAAATGAAAATTTTTATTGTGTTTTTTTCTTGACGTTGAATATTAGTATTGTATATTTTAAAGCTGTTGTGTTTTATTTTTCTTAAAATTTATTAATTTTAAATGATAGAGGGAATAATGAGATTTTTGAACAGGGCTGTTTTTTTAGGATTTGTCGTTGCTGTTGCAACGTTAATTTCATTCAATGTCGGTGCTTCAGATTCCGGAGACCCTTTCAGAAAACTCGGGAGAGGCGTTGTCAACGTTGGTTTTGGTGCGCTTGAGATTCCCATGAAGATATATGATGTCAACAAGACAGATGGTGGTCTTGCTGCATTTACATACGGACTTTTCAAGGGTATCGGATATTTTGTCGCACGTGAAGTGATAGGCGTAGTGGAAGTAGTCACATTCCCCATGCCGCTTCCCGGTGCAACTGATAGCAAGAGGGATATTGGATGGGGGTATGGACCTCTCATGGAGCCGGAGTGGGTTGTCGGACCAGACCATGACATATACAATATCATATATCAGGACTTCCCTCAGAACTGATTTGAGGATTCAAACAGTTAGATTCGCCCCGCCATACGGCGGGGCTTTTTATATACACTAATATTTCAGGAGGAGCAAACATGTTCGGAAATGATATTAAAGTTGTGGACTGCACCATAAGGGATGGCGGCCTTATAAACAAATGGAAGTTTTCAGAGGAAATGGTGAGAAAGGTTTTCCTTTCCCTTGATGCTGCCGGTGTTGACTATATGGAACTTGGCTACAGGGCTTCCGAGAAATTATTCCCAGCCAAGGAATTCGGCCCTTGGCGTTTCACAAAAGATGAAATCGTCAGGAATATTGTCGGCGACACAAAGACGGAAATGAAGCTAGGTGTGATGGTTGACATTGACCGTGTCGATGAGGACGACCTGAAACCTGCTTCTGAATCCCCGTTGAGTTTCGTCAGGGTGGCGACTTATCTCAAAGATATAAACAAGGCGGTTCAGCTTGCCAACCATATCAATGAGAAAGGTTATGAATCATTCATCAACATCATGGCTATTTCCACTGTAAACTCATTTGACCTGGAGGAGGGACTCCGTAAAATAGAGAATGAAACAAATGTTACGGCCGTGAATGTTGTTGACAGCAACGGTTCGCTCTATCCTCGCGATATTGAACACCTTGTATCGGTATACAGGAAGGAGCTGAAGACAAAAAAGACGGGATTCCACGCCCACAATAATCTCCAGCTTGCTTTTGCGAATTCGATGCAGGCCCTTGATTCCGGTTCCAAATTCTGTGATGCAACTGTAAATGGAATCGGGCGTGGCGCTGGAAACTGCCCCCTTGAATTGCTGATTGCATGCCTTAGGAATCCGAAATACCACCTCGAGCCAGTCCTCAGGTCTATCCAGGATATTTTTGTGGATCTGCAGAAGGACATAGAATGGGGGTATATAATCCCGTACATGATCACCGGCATTCTGAATGAGCATCCCCGCGTAGCGATTGACTTGAGGAATTCTGACAGAAAAGACCGTTACGCAGATTTCTACAGGCAGCTTACATCACCTGAATGTTATGAGAACAAGTGATGTTTCAGAGTGAGCCTGCCTTTGCGTTTTCCTTTTAAGGTGTAGTCTGGCGGGTTCAGGAAATGTTTGATTGTTTAAATGCCCGTGGAGGGATACCTGTTGACACCTTGAATGCTTTCGAGAAGTGGTACTCGTCACCGTAGCCGGTCATTTCCGCTATGGACTTGAATTTCTCCCCCTTCAGGATAAGGCTTTTTGCGAATTCAATCCGGATTTCCGAATGGCGTGCGACCGGAGAGCTGCCGGTCTCGACTTTGAATTTGTGGCACAGGAGTGATTCGCTTGTTTTCATGTACGATGCTATTTCAGAGAGCGTGAGATTCCTGTCGGTGTTCCTCCTCAGATATTCTTCCACCTTGTAGCTGAATGAACTTGCCTCCCTGGTTGCGTCTGATGCAGTAATTCCATAGTTGAATCCATCGACATGTTTGCTGCGCAGGAGCTGGTAAATTATTCTCATGAACTGACTTTGCATAATCCAAAAAAAATCATCCTCCTGTTTTGAACAGCTTGCGGCTGCGCTCATGAAAAGGGTGCCGACGATATTTTCAGGATCGTGGAATCGGGCGAATTTGAATTCCTGCACGACGAGTGAGCTCAGACCGCAGATTTCAGCTCCTGAAAAGTAAAGATATGTTTCCTGTATCGGGCAATCGGCGTCTTGCGTGTCCTCCCAGTAAACACAACCCGGCGCGTAGAGATGGACTGTCTGCTTCTCCCGGCAGATTGAATTGGAAAGGGACTTCAAATAAACCTTGCCTGCGTATTTCGAGTGATATTCAATGACCCAGCCTGGAGCTGTGCCTTGACTGCTCATCAACCTGGAATGCTTGGGATAGCTGTGGAATGATAAAACCCGCGGGCATATCTTTTCCATGCTCTGGTCTAAGAACCGGCGATTGATATTTATTAGTGGCTTCATAATGCAAGAATATACAAGTTATATGCAGGAATTGCCATTTGTAATAATTGTTTTAAGTGTAAAATAGCGGGCATGTAAATAATTGTGATGGCAGGATTAAACAAACATAAGGAGGAGAATATGGCTTACGTAAAGTACTCGACAGATGAATTGATGGAATGCATTGATGTTTTCAATGTGAGCGAAGAGACGCAAAGCAAGATCCGTAAATTGTTGGAGGCTGAAAAGAATCCTCCAGATGCCGGAAACTTTTTCAGATATTACAATCCGAAAAGCAAAGTCGTCAAATTCGAAGAACAGGTGAAGGAAAAGACCGGTTCGAAATATGCACTGGCTGTAAATTCCGGTACAAGCGCACTTGTTGCGGCGATGGTTGCCGCAGGCGTGGGCCCAGGCGATGAAGTAATCGTTCCTGCGTACACTTTCTTTGCTAGCGCATCCGCAGTTGTTGTCGCAAAAGGAATACCGGTCATAACCGATATAGATGAAACCCTCACGCTGGATCCTGCGGCTGTTGAAAAGAACATCACAAGGAAAACAAAAGCGATTCTTCCTGTACATATGCTTGGTCTGCCTTCAAAGATGGATGAAATCTGCAAGATAGCCGCAAAGCACAATTTGAAGGTTGTGGAAGATACGGCCCAGGCTTTCGGCGGAAAATACAAAGGGAAATATCTTGGCACGCTCGGCGATGTCGGATGCATCAGTCTTGACGCATACAAGGTAATTGGAACAGGTGAGGGCGGACTTGTACTTACCGACGATGAATGGCTCTACACAAAAGCCCAGAGCTACCATGATGCCGCCGCCTGCTGGCGTCCCGACAGGTTTGCACGTGAACGCAGAAAAGGGGAACTCTTCTGCGGTGAGAACTACAGGATGGCGGAACTTTGTGCGGCTGTAGGAATTGCACAGTTGAAAAAACTTGACTGGATAAATGAGCGCACCAGGACGTTGTGGAAACAGCTCAGGTCTGAAATAAAGCTCCCATCATGCGCTAAGCTTGTTGAATGCAACGATGAAAACGGCGTCTGCGGCTACACTCTCGGTATATTGTTTGAGACAAGCGAACAGTGCATAAAAGCGATAAACGCAAACATAGGTCTTGGCGGACTCGCAGCCAAAGATACAAAAGGAGTCAG
>CAZION010000111.1:0-22449 GCA_964540865.1 uncultured Victivallis sp. | reverse complement strand
AATGGATTCCCGGGAAGCGTGGGCGTACGGGTGGGCTCATTCTTTGAGAAGTTCACACCACTGCCTTGACGGGATACGGATGAGCTGATTGCAAAACTCTAGTTTTGCGAGAAGTCAGTAGACAGAAAACAGGATTCAGAATAAAAATCGAATTCAAATCCAAATTTATTCTGACTCATGACTCCTGAATTCTGACTACTTTTGAAATTGGCTTGGATAAGATAAAATTTATGGTTGATAAAAAACAATAAAATAAAACCAAAAAATAACAAAACAAAAAAAGGTGCGCTATGAACCCGAAGAGACTTCAATTGGTGGCTGGTTTTTTGATGTCCATGGTATCCATGTCGGCGGCGATTCCATCTTTCGCGGCTGTTACGTTTGATAAGACGAATTTCACCACAGGAGCTAATCCTTCCTCGGTGATCGCCGGCGACTTCAATGCTGACGGCAATCCCGACCTTGCCGTGGCAAATTATGCCAGCAACAACGTCTCAATCCTATTGGGTGCAGGGGGTGGGAGTTTTGGCGCTAAGACGGATTTTGGCGCCGGGAGTCAGCCAAGCTCAATAACCACCGGCGACTTCAATGCTGATGGCACTCCTGACCTTGCCGTGGCAAATTTTAGTGGCAACAGCGTCTCAATCCTATTAGGTGCGGGGGACGGTACTTTTGGCGCTAAGACGGACTACATCATGGGAACCAGCCCAAGCTCAGTAGCCACCGGCGACTTCAACGGAGACGGCAAACCCGACCTTGCCGTGGCAAATTATGACAGCAACACTGTTTCAATCCGACTAGGTACAGGAATTGGGACTTTTACTGCAAAGATGGATTTTGCTGCGGGAACTCAGCCAAACGCTGTAACTACAGGCGACTTCAACGCGGATGGCAAGACAGACCTTGCCTTGGCAAACAATAGCGGTACAGTCTCAATCCTGCTGGGCATGGGAGATGGGACTTTCTGGGCGAAAACTGAATATGTATCGGGAGATATGCCAACCTCGGTTGCCACCGGTGACTTCAACGGAGATGGGAAGCTTGACCTTGCCTTGGCAAATTATAGCGGAAACAATGTCTCAATCCTGCTGGGGGCGGGCGACGGGACTTTTGGTGCCAAGACTGACTATGTAGCGGGAACTAATCCACGCTCAGTAACCACCGGTGACTTCAACGCGGATGGTTGGCTCGATCTTGCCGTGGCAAATTTTTTCAGCAATACTGTCTCGGTCCTGCTGGGTACAGGCAGCGGGACTTTTTGTGCGAAGACGGACTATGCCACTGGAAATCAGCCATATTCAGTAATTGCAGGCAACTTCAATGCTGACGGCTGGCTAGATCTTGCCGTAACAAATTACACCAATAGAAATGTCTCAGTCATGCTGGGTACCGGACCCGAAATGTTTGGTGCAAAGACTGACTTCACTACAGACAATAGTCCATATTCAGTAACCACGGCAGACTTCAACGCGGACGGCAAGCTTGACCTTGCTACGGCAAATGCTGGCACCAACAATGTTTCAGTCCTAATGGGGGTGGGAAACGGGACTTTTGGCGCAAAGACCGACTACGCAGTAGGAACTAGCCCACGCTCAGTAACCACGGCAGACTTCAATTTAGACGGCAAGCCCGACCTTGCCACGGCAAATCTTACCAGCAGCACTGTCTCAATCCTGCTTGGTACGGGAACCGGGGCGTTTGGAGCGAAGACGGACTTCGCCACTGGAACTAGTCCAATGGCAATAACCACCGGCGACTTCAATGGAGATGGTAAGCCCGATCTTGCCTTGGCAAATTATAGCAGCAACACAGTCTCAATACTATTAGGTGTGGGTGACGGGACTTTTGGTGCAAAGACGGATTACCCCACGGGAACTAGTCCATATGCAATAACCACCGGTGATTTCAATGGAGACGGCAATCTTGACCTTGCCGTGGCAAATTATAGCGGCAATACTGTTTCAATCCTGCTGGGTGTGGGGGATGGGACTTTTGGTGCAAAGACGGATATAGCTGCGACTAATCCAATCTCGGTAACCACCGGCGACTTCAACGCAGACGGCTGGCTTGACCTTGCCGTGGTAAATTATACTGTTAAAACCGTCTCAATCCTGCTTGGCATGGGCGACGGGACTTTTGGTGCAAAGACGGACTTTGCCACTGGAATTAGTCCATACGCAGCAAACACCGGCGACTTCAACTTGGACGGCAATCTCGACCTTGCCGTGTCAAATTCTTATACCGGCAATACTGTCTCTGTCCTTCTGGGCGTAGGAGACGGTACGTTTTCTACAAGGTCACGCTATGCCACTGGAACCGAGCCACGCTCAATAGCCACCGGCGATTACAACTCAGACGGTTGGCTTGATCTTGCCACGGCAAATTTCAGCAACAATGTTTCAGTCCTGCTTAATGCAACTAACAACATAACCCCTGGTATGCCCGTGACCCTGAGCGGAGTGAAAGGGAGCAGCACCATCTTAAGGCTGACTCCGGCCGCTGGAACGACGAGGATGGTTGTCACCACCGGGAACGGCACCGGGGACTGCGACCTCTACGTGAGTCCGAACCTGCCCCTCACCAATGAGGAGTATTTCGACAAGAGCACGAACGCTGGAACGTCCGAGGCGATCACCGTATTGAATCCTCAGTCCGGCGAGTGGTACATAATGGTCTACGGCTACGAGGACTATGCGGACGTCAAGGTGAATGTAAGCCTGTTCGCCGACGTCCCTGGAATTCCTGCGAACTTTACGGCGACAACCGGAGGTCAGCAGATCCTGCTGGAATGGAGTGCCAGCGCTGGAACCGCCGCCAGTTCATATGACGTCTACCGCTCGAGGGACAATGCCCCGCAGCTGGCGGAGCTGGTGAAGAACACCTCGGAGCTGATCACTGTTGATACGACGGCGGTAGCCGGGACGCATTACTACTACTGGGTCAGGGGGCGGAACGTCGTCGGAGCAAGCGGCTTCAGCGGGTGCGCGCAGGGCTGGCTATCGGAAAGCGCCGCGTCGGCGCTGAAGAACGGAACTGTGAAGACCGCAATCTCCGGTGGCGCCGGGAGCACCATGTACTATTCCATAACGATTCCGGCGGCGCCGGCGCAGGTGCTTCTCGAGATCAAGGCGTTTGGGGGAACAGGCGACTGCGACCTGACTGTCACAAAGGACGGCGTGCCGCATTACGGGGTCAAGACCACGAACAATGAAACAGTGCTGATTGAAAATCCGACACCCGGCGGCGTATACCAGATAGCGCTGTATGCCAACACCGAGTATTCGGGATTGTCGCTGACGGCGAAATATTACAGTGCAGCTCCGCCGCCTCCGAGTGGCGTCAGTGCAAGCGCCGGCACATATCCGGATGCGATCCGCGTATCATGGGCGGCCTCGCCCGGAGCCGAATCCTATGAGGTCTGGAGGGGGACCACTCCTGACAGGGGCGCGGTCACTACGGAGAATATAGGGGAGGTGTCGGATACAAGCTACATGGATTCCGACGGACTGCTCATCACACAGAACTACTACTATTGGATCAGGGCGAAGAATCCGAACCCCGCCCCCAGTGCGTTCAGTTCGAAGGCGGCGCTGGGATATATCTCAAAGGCGCCGGCAAACATTGGAAGCGTGAAGGTTTCAAACGGCACATACTTTGACAAGATAACGGTGACCTGGCCGAAGTCAGCCGGCGCCACATCATACAGCATCTGGAGGAGTACCGTGGGCAATCCCGCACCGGCGGTCTTCATAGCGAATGTCCCCTATGACAGCACAAAAGCCAATTACACGTACAACGATGCCGCCGCCGCCTTGAATCCAACCCCGGATCCTGCCGACACCTATACATACGAGGTTACGGCCATCAACGACAACGGCACGAGCTTCCCACAGCCGGGAACAACCGTCGGTTCAATAAGGAAGACCGGGCCCGCTGGAGTGATGGCGAGCAACGGGACATATGCCGGTAGGGTTAAAATCACCTGGAAGGCCGCAGCCGGAGCTACAGGATACAACGTCTACCGGACTGATGTTACGGCAGTCCCCCCGGCTCCCAAGCCCGCGCCTTTAAACCCTGAGCCTGTCGCTGAAACCGTCTATTGCGACACTACGGCTGTTGCCGGAACTTCGTACACGTACTGGGTTGATGCCGACTACAAAGGTCTGTACCAGAGCAATCTGGGTGCCGGCTCGAACGGGAAGGTGTCTGATGCAGTTGTAACAACCCTTGCCGCCCCGGTCATTAAATCGGTGAGCAGGGGAGAAGGCGCATTCGTGAAGATTGTCTGGGCGGAAGTGCCCCTTGCAACTGCGTACAATGTCTACTGGAGGCTCAACGCGGGCGATGAATGGGTTCGTTTGAAAAAGAATGCAACTGAACTTACATATACCAATTTGTCGGCTCCCGCAGGCCAGACCTACATGTACTGCGTCAATGCTGTCAACGGTGGAACCACCAGCGCCTACAGCGCAGTCATGTCCGGTTATGCCGCAGGTGCGCTCGCCGCGCCTGTGATTGAATCCGACACATTCGCCGCCACGTCCCTGTCCGGCGGCGCCCGGAGCCAGAAGGTCTACCAGATCACGGTTCCCGGAGGCGTAAGCAGGCTTGTTGTCAAGGCCTGGAACGTAACCGGAAGCTGCGACCTCTATGCGAAACTCGGCATGTATCCGACGACAGCAAGCTACAATGCCAAGGGCGCATCAATGAAGGGATCCGCGGACAAGACATTGACGGTGACGAATCCGGCTGAGGGCACATGGTATGTCCTCCTCTACGGAACCGGCGCTGCGGGCTATAAATATACAAGTCTGAGCATCGACTATTATACTTCGAGCGACATAATATTCACACAGGTTCCGCCTGACGACCTGGCGGTGCCATTCACTGCGGTGTTCAAGGGTAGAGCCCTGGACAGGTCGGGGACCGGCATACCCGGGCTCAACCTGCAGGTCAGGGATCCGCTCACCGGTCTTCAAACCTGGCTTCCCGCGAAAACGGACTCGAACGGATATTTCACATACTCCGTCCTGATCAGCGCGGAGGGCGAATACACCTATGACTTCTTCTTCACCGAGATCCCTGACTTCACGCAGGCTATCGGAAGCTGGACGCTCAGGACAAAGAAGAGCCCTGGCGGAGTCTTTGATTTCAGCGGCTACCTCTCCGGAACACAGATTCCGCTGAGCCAGGCCAGCACACCGAGCCTGGGCCAAATGCAGGCGTACATGAACGTCAGGAGGGGGTTCTCCGAAGCCTCAGGTGGATATGACCCGAGCCTTGAAGAGACCTTCTGGGTGGAAAACACCCTCTGTGCCGCACAATACGACCCGAACATAACCTCCAAGCTTGATTCCGGCCTTTACTTCCTCCTCTATGGAACGGAAGGCGCCGCGGTCGGCAACGGCGACGAGGCCAACCCGGGGCTTACGGCAAGTCCGCTGCTTGTCCGCATAACGTCTGACCTCACGGTGACCAACCTGCCTTTCATACTGGATAAACTGAAGGAGAACGGCTTGATTGACGACATGTTCGCCGAGAACGTCGGCGCGGGCGGCCTTGGGGTTGTGGTTCTCACAGCCGTCAACAATCCGGAACAGGGGCAGGGCGAGATCGGCTACGGCATATCCCTCTATGCCAACCAGCAGCTGGAGCTCCTTGCGAACCTCGCAGTCAACGCCGCGGGAAAAATCACAGTTGTCGAAGACGGGGACAAAAAGTATTCCGGCAACATCACACGCCTGGTGGACATAGAAGTCAATGGATTCCCGGGAAGCGTGGGCGTACGGGTGGGCTCATTCTTTGAGAAGTTCAGCGTTTTGCCGTAAGAGGATACGAAGTGTTCATTGGACGAGCTGACTGCAAAAGTCAAATTTTAACGGAGGGCGGGTTTTCCAACCCGCCCTCCGTTGTTTTAGAATCAATCAGCGCGCTTTTCTTGCTTTGCCTATGGCATCAGCGGCAAGCATGGCGTTCAGGACTTTATCAGGTGTGATGATACCCGCCTCATGATGAATGCCCTCTGTGGGGGCGCAGGCTTTTTCGGCAGCCTTCATAAGTTTAATCCTACCTGCTTTTTGCAGGCCGATGTCGGCGAGGGTGGTAGGCAGCCCGACCTCTTCGCAGAAGGAGAGCACTGTCGCCATTTCCTCAGTTGAAGCGTCTGTGAGTTGAAGTCCAGCCAAAACACCGAAGGCGACTTTTTCGCCATGGTAGAATGAATGGGTTTCCGCCAAAGCCGTAAGTCCGTTGTGGATGGAATGCGCTGCCGCCAGTCCTGAGCTTTCAAATCCTATTCCGCTCAGCAGGATATTTGCTTCGACGATATGATTCAGAGCCGGCGCAATTATATGATTGTCGCTGGCGATTCTGGCAGAAGCACCGTACATCAAGAGGGTGTCATAGCAGAGTTTTGCGAGGGTCAACCCCGTCTTTGTGCTTAGTCCACCGCATTCATTCGCCGATTGGGTGCGATCGCAGGATCTGGCTTCGAACCATGTCGCCATGGCATCCCCCATCCCTGAGACCAGAAAGCGCGTAGGTGCCTCGGATATTACGCACATGTCAACGAGTACCACCGCCGGATTCATTTTCTGATAGTGGACGGAATCGAAAACGCCGTTCTCCGAGTACAGCACAGCACAACCGCTGCATGGTGCATCGGTCGATGCGATGGTGGGGACAATAATCACTGGGATGCCAGCCCGGTCGGCTGCGATCTTCGCAGTATCAATAGTCTTTCCGCCACCCATGCCGATGAGTATGTCCACATGCTCGCGTTTTATGATGCCGGCGATACGGTTCAATTCCTTTTCACAGCACTCGCCTTGGAATAGCTCGACGAGGATCGGGCCGGAAGTCAACTCTCCGCAGTGCTTGGGAAGGATTTTTTCTTTCACGGTACGTGATGCCAGTATCAATCCCCTTTTACCCAATAAGTTGACCAATGGGAGCAACTCGTTCAGAGCTTTTTCACCTTGAATGTATTTGCCCGGGAAAACCGCTTTGTTAAGCATCCTCAGTACTCCTTAAAGTTATTGTGATTTGCATACTGCTGGAAAGATAGTTGGATGTCGAATATAAATCAAACTTCAGGAAAAATACACAGTCACGTTGCATTTTTCGGCTGAAATCGGCTTGATCACATTTCCCTGCATCTTTCTGCCGTTGACTTTTATCCCTTTATTCTTTGGGGATTTTATGAAAGATATCCTGTATTGGCAGCCGCGGAATTTTCTGCTTACACTGTACTTCTTCCAGGATGAGGGAACTTTCGGATTTATCTCAAGCCCGTCGAATCCGGCCTTTACACCCAGCATCTCGTCGAAGCCCGCCCTCATGAGCCAGGATGCGTTTCCAGTGAACCATGAGAAGAAATTCTGGCCGAAACGCTTATGTTTTGGGCCGCAATAGTAGTTGCCGGTACAATAGGGTTCGGAAGTCCTTCTGGCGTCGAAGTTATCCGGATTTGTCGGCAGCAGGTTCACAAAAGTCCGGAACGCCTTTTTATTTTCACCTATTGCGAGATTCGCAAAAATGTGGAACGATACGGCGTGCTGGTAAATTGATGCATTCTCGAAAGTTCCGGGCTCGAGTCTGGCTATCCGTCCCACCTCGGCGGCTTCATGGACATATGGAGGAGTCATTAGGACAGGCCCAAGCGGGGTGTCAAGATGATTTTCAACCGATTTCATTGCGATCTTCGCACGTTGCCTGTCGGCAAGCCCAGAGAACACAGCCCAAGTCTGCGCGTTGAGATGGATCTTTCCTTCCTTGTTGCTCTTTGAGCCGATTGGTTTACCGGAGCCGGTGAATCCATAAACGTACCATTCACCATCCCAGCCGACCGCATTGACAATCTTCTTGAGCTCTTCAGCTTTTTCAGTGAGGGCTACGGCGCGTTTCTTTCTGCCGCAATGCACATAGAGTTCGATCATTATCTTCATGGCGTCATAGACCGCAATCGTCAGCCAGACGGATTCGGCGTCACCATCCTTGCTGATTCCTTCAAGGGCATCGTTCCAGTCCCCGTCTCCGGTAAGACAGATTCCATGTTTCCCCCTGTGGCTGAAAAGATAATCAAAGGTGCGCGAGACATGTTCGTCAATTGTGGCTGAACCTCCGTCGACAAAAGGCAAGCTCCTGTCAAGAATGGAGAAATCACCTGTCTCCTTGACAAGATCCATGACTGTTCTGGCAATCCAGACGGGGGAATCCATAAAGCGGCGCATGTCGTGTTTTCCGTCGCTGAAAGCGGAGAACTGCCTTGGCGCGGTACCGTCCTTGCATTGGTGTGAAAGGATTTCACAGAGCCGGGACTCAGCCGCATGCGGATCTATAAGGGTGAAACCCCAGACATCCTGAAGACTGTCTCGGTAGCCGTTCTGTCCGGATCTTACAAAATGAAAATTGAGATGGAGCTGGTTTTTGAACCACACATTCAGGAAATGCTGCATATTCTTGTCGGGTATTTCACATGAGATGCAATTGAAATATTTCCGCCATTTCTCCGTGACTTCCCCGAACTCCGAAACATATGCGGACGCCTTCAAGTATTTTGACTTGAGACTTTTGAAATCCCTTTCGGTCACATCGGCTCCGGAAACAATTTGAAAAGTTTTCGACTGTCCCGCATTCAAGGTCAGACTGCTGCTGAGCTTGCAAAGGTTGAAGACGAACTTACGTCCATCGTTCCTTGTTTCGGGCAGAGGCGTGATTTCGGCTGACTCTGCCTGCGGCGATTGGAATATGCCGAACATTTCGTAAGGAAGATCTTTGTTTGTCGAATGGCAGTAGCAGCCTTTTCCATCTGTGCATGTCTTGAGAGCTTTGCCCGGGGTTGAGATGTAAGGTATGCCTTCCTCGGCGGTATGGATGCCGAACTTGGAAAAAGTCCAAGTCTGCGAAAATGAAATCTTTAGTTCGCGGTTCGTCTTTGAAGGATTCTTAAGTTTTAGACTCCATATCTCACAGGCATCCGCGATCGGGACGAAAAGAGTCATTTCATATTTGAGCCCGAGCGCAGTTCCCGTGAAAACGCTGTATCCCGGATGATGCGTGCAGGCAAGGTCTGCGGCATCGCGGAGCAAGTTTGATTTCCGCGAAGTCCGCAAATCCTCAATTTCAATTTCGCGCCCGTCCTGAAAGACGCGGGGGAGGTAGTCGATCGGATGTTCATATTTCGTGACGCGGAGAAGGGTGCTCCTGTACCAATTGAACCCGAGCCCGCGGTTGGAAGTTACCGAACCAAACTTGTGGTTTGCGAAATAGTTCAGCCAGGGACGGGGAGTTTCCGGATTGGTTATCAGATATGCCTCTCCGCCGTCTATAAACTTGCCGAATTTTTTATTTTCTGCATTATAATCCTTTTCAGAACACCAGTAATCGGAGGTGTCGCAGTCATAGTCAGGTCTTTTAGCGCTCATTCTCTTTCTCCTCACTGACTCCGTTAAGGCCTTTTTTAGGCATTCGCATTCTTTGTTGGTACTTGCTTGAACCGAAAGGTCTTTTGACTTTCGTTATCCTAGTAAGCTAGCTGAAGTTTGAATATAAATCAAATAGAGGTTACCTGAAGGCTGTCTTCCGCCATCCATGACGCTCAAGCATCCTGTATATGGTTGACTTAGGCACTTTTCTCCCGAGCTTCCTCTCATACTTTTTCTGAAGCTGGGTTATACGCAGCCCCCCGTTTTCTTCAGCAGCCTTTAGAAAGGGGCCGAGAAACGCCTCCTCTTCTTTTTCACTGAGATTCTCATGTCGTCTTCCACCCTTCGGACTGTTGCGGAAAATATCGACCCCGTATTTGAAAAACCGGAAATGGATCTTCCAGATGCTCCCGACATTCATACATAGGATATCCGCAATTTTGGCTGCCGTATAGCCAAACCTCATCCTCAGCCAGAGCGCCTGCACACGCTGATATTCGTCCTTGCTTCTGACATCTTTAAGAGCCTTTTTGACTTCTTTCTTCTGGTTGACGGTAAATTCCCGTTTCGGTCTCATAGTCATCCCCATTTTATTTATGAAGATAATATATATTTCTTTTCTGTGGAACTTGTCTTGGAAGTGTTTTAGACTTTATTTGTCCGCCGTCCTGTCGCTCGAAACCTTGGCGAAGTCGGAAGCATGCGTAGCGAACTGAATACAGAGATAAATCGCCTCGGGCAAAGGACAGGAAAGTTTAAGCTCCAGCTGGATTTATTTGCAAAACAACGGGCTGCAATCAGCTTATTTAATATCCAGACTGTTTACTTCCTGAAGACCGTCAATTGCATTTGCCTTGATCATCCCTTTGGATAAGGTGTAGAGGGTGTCGTCGATATAAATTATACGTTCTATATATTTACCGGTATCATACCAGTAATTATTCGAATTAAGGTAATCTTCCTTGGTAAGGTGGGTAATCTCCCCTTTCGGGACGAACCCGTTTACGAGGTCAATGTTGTAAACGTAAGCTCCCTGGAATGAAAAGCTGCCGTACTCCAGGATATTGGCCGGTCTACTCGTATTCTCCTTGACCTCCATTATCCTGACTGGAAAAGCCAGCAGGTTCCTTTCTTTGGAGAACAGCAGGGCCTTGTGATTGCGTAAAAGTTCGGAGTCAGTTCCCCTGTCGCCTATTTTTTCACTGAACATTTCGACAGGGGTTCTGACGTTGCTGACATCAAAAATAGCCATCTTCATCCCTAGATAATATGCTGTATTTCCCATTTCCACCGAGTCTTTGCCAAATCCGATAACATGGTTTTCATCGTAAGGATGGAGGTAATCGCTGTAGCCGGGTATCTTTAGTTCGCCGAGTATGGCCGGATTGCATGGATCCTTAAAATCCAGAACAAACAACGGGTCTACTGTCTTGTATGTAACCATGTAGCCGCGTTCCCCCATGAACCTCACCGAATAAATCTTTTCGCCTTGAGCAATGCCTTCAATTTTACCTATAATATTAAGGCAGCCGTCGAATATGTAGACATTGTTTCTAGAGGCGTTCTGGCCGGAACCCCAGATGTCTCCCTGAGTAGTGGCGATTCGGAAGTAATCCCCGTATTCGTCCATTGAGAACTGGTTTAAAATGGTTCCCGGCGCTTTGCCGCGGGCTTCGTAATTCAGAGTGCCTTCGTTCATGCCGAACTTGTATATTTTCGTTTTGGTAATGTCGGAGTCAGGCAGAACATTGATTTTGGAAATGGGCATTATGGAATTCTGACGATAACTTGTAACAGTCACGTAAAGATTCCGGGTTGAAGCGTAGATGTTCTGGCCGGAGCCAAGATAGCTGGAAACGCTGGCAGCCTCCTTTGGACGATCTAAATTTAAACCTGCGAAAATCAAATAGCTGGACTCGATGAAATCAGGGAAGTACCTGATATTCTGATAATCAACTTCAGTAAAACCGTCGCCGGCCGCCGAGTCGCGATATAAAGGTTTTGGTTCGTCTATTTCCATCCCATTCCAGAAGTATAGATTCTTCTTGGCGATTAGATAAAGGGACTGGCCCACTTTTCGGGAAGAAACATAGGCGCCGTTCAGTTCCAGTTCGCGTATCTGTTTGATGTCTGACTTATCTTTGATGTCGTAGATAAGCGCCTTCATCATTTGCCTTTGGCAGTAGTAGTATGGCATCATCATGCTGACACCTATTCTTTTCTGGGGGTAGTTTGAATATCCGTTTGAACCACCAATTACAATAAGGTGATTTTCATCCACATACATCTCCCGTGGTGAAAACCCTTTGTCTGCGTAGTTCAACGTACATGTGATTTTCATGTCTTCAGGAGGAAAAGCTTTTGCAATGACAACCCTTTCCCGGTTAACCTGGTAGATGTAAGACCCGTCGGTTTTAACAATATCGGCTTCATCGACACCTTCAACCTGCAGATTGGTAGTGGAGTAGTCGGTTTTCGTATCTGCGGCGGCGGTTCCGGCACCCTGTACTGCGGAAATATCCATGCTTCCAAGCACTGAAACCCTCATTATATCCATAGGCAACGCTATGAACGGGCCGCCGCCCATATAGAATGCGGATGTAGATGCGTTTTCCAGGAGACTCTTCAAGTTTTCATAGGAGCCAACGACTGGCAGTTCCTCCTGCGAGGGAATTTCCTGTGACGGAACTTCCTGTGATGGAGCCTCCTGTTTCAGGGCGGGCTGAGCGGTTTGATTTTTTTTCAGTTCAGAGCTGGAGGCTTGCGCTGTTTGTTCGGATTTCTGAAGAGAAGCTAGGCCACCTCTATGTTTCATCTGTTTCTTTGTCCGGAAATTAGTTCCACCGCTTGCTGGGTTTAAATCGTTCTGAACCGGAACAGCAACCGCAGCAGGGTTTCGGACGGTCTTATATTCCGGAATGAATGTTGTTGCGGTGGAATGCCCTCCTGGAACGAATGAAGCCTCGTTTTCAATATGCTTGACGCCATCCGTAGCTTTCGCCTGGGTGTCAGTGATGCAGGCATTCTGGTCTATGGAAAACTTGGTGGATTGGCTTGGCGAGTTTGCTTCTGAGTTAATCCTGAATATAAAAATAGCTGTGAGCGTCAGTATAAAGACTCCCGCCAAAATGATTTTTTTCATAATTTATTCCTTGCCAATTGTTATTCTTTTACAAAACTAATTTTAGGGGTTCCCCTAAGGTCTTCCAGCCTGTCTTTGTATTTGAGTTCAGCTGATAATCATATGCAAATTAACCTATCATGTTAAAATAGTTTTACAATTGCCTTTACTTGTAAGGTTAAGTGTCAGGGTAAGCTTATGCGAATAGTTTTAAGCTAAGGGAGTTAAATGATGGAACGCCGGCACCCTTGCCGGCATCTTTATTCTCATTCTTCCTGCACTGGGAACATTATGCCAGCAAGGGTGCTGGCGTTCCATAAGAATTGCGGCCCTTGTCCGCCTAATTAAATCTCTTTATCGTTATGTTTGTCGAACCGACATAACAATTCTCGGATTTACGCCCGGCGCCATCCGCATCCACCTTGACCTTGTCGTAAACAAGCAAAAGCTCTCCTTTTCCTATTTCTGGTTTATTTTTTGAATATTCTGAATTCATAAACCCGTGCAGAAGCGTCGCCGTTTGTGCTAAACACAGTCAGGCGCATGGCCGAGGCGGAAATAGCAGGAAATGAATGCCGGCGGCGGCGGAAATAATTGCCTGAGACTTCAACGGTTTTTCGCCATTCACCATCAACTAAGGCGCTTATCTGGTAGTCTCGGATGCATTCTGGCGCGACCCCTTCCTTGATCCCGATACGCGGATTGGTATCGAATATCAATTCCACAGCGTCGATCTGTTCCGGATTTTCAAATTCCAAGGTGAGAGTCTGGGGCAGGGGATGCGTTGGATCGGAAATCCACGCGTTTGACCAGTTCCCGCCGCGGGTCATTCCGTTGACAACATTTTCAGGAGCGAAAATGTTCTGGGGAGGCATGACTTTGAATGCCATGTTCCCATTTTTCAGATAACATCCGTCCGGTTTCAAATACAGCCCCGGCAGATAACGTTTGCTCAGCTGGACTTCCACGCCCGGAACCGAGGAAAGGATAAAATAATAAAGCTTGCCGGGCTCCACCGATATGCGAATATCGAATGAGACCGCCAGGTTTTTACCGGATGCTAGTGTTTTCTTCAATGAACGGAGCGCCGGTGTAGCTGTGAAATCATTGAAACCCAGAGCCTCATGAAGCGAGAATTCCACTTCAACGGCATCAGGATTAAGGTTGTTAAAGAAGACAGTAACGCTTTCAAGGCGGTCTCCGCTTACCGGGAACATCTGTGCGCGGCGCCGGTCGGCCGGCGGCTCGTTGCAGGGATCGTAAAGTTTTGGGTCGCGTGGCGGCGCAAGCAGCGGCATGACATCGGTTGAAGGGCCTGAATCGCCCAGCATCATGACGCTGTCTGCCGAAACTCTGGCATTTCCTGCAATGTTTTCCGGGACATGTACTTTTTTCCCGAGACATCCGGCGTCTTCACGATACAGGAGAGTCTTCAGCTCCTCGATGTGTTTCCGCGAGATCTCTCTTGGAGTTGCATGATGTTTCTTCGCAAGAAAGGCCGCCGTCCCTACGGCCTGCCCCAACAATGCACATGTCGCCATAACCCGCGTAGTGCCCAGCGCAACATGGGTGACGCTGATGTTTCGTCCGGCCATCATAAGATTGCTGATATTGACAGAGTACAGTGAGCGGAACGGAATGTTATAAACGCCCGGGAATACAAACGGAGGCGGACTGCCCGGATGGCCTTTGGAAAAAAATCCTTCAGGCGGATGCAAGTCGATCGGCCATCCACCATACGCAACGGCGTCAGGGAAATCCGGATGACCGGTCACATCGTTCTGAGTCAGGATGTAATCGCCTGTCAACCTGCGGGATTCGCGTTTGGCCGGAATGCTGGAAATCCAGTTTATGATGTAATTGTCCGCCCCGTGCTCGCCATGGTTCTTGACATGATCCCATACGCCGAAAAGGATGCTGAGCAGTTTCCGGTAAATCTCCTCGTTGTCGCGAATGCTGTCAAGTTCGCCGCCATATTCCAGCCACCAATACCCCTTTTTCGGGTTAAGGTGGGAGCGGAACGGGAAGTCCTCGTCTTTAAGAAACTTCATCGCCCATGGAGGAGGCTGGAACTTTACAGGATGTCCGGCATCAGTCGCCCTGAAAGCTATGGATGAGCCCATAGTCTTATTATCTGCTTTTTCCTGTGCCATGCTTTCGGTGAACTCGTCTTTAGCTTCGCGGCCACAGCGGAATTCCGCACCTGCGGAGAATCCTAGAATAGAATCGCCGCTGCAATCGATGAACAGCGGCGCCTCAAATCGAAACGTCCGCTGGCTTTCGAGCGTCCTGGCAAGAACGCTCTTGATTTTCCTGCCGGACATTTTGACTTCATACGCTTCGCTGTTCATGAAGAGTTGAATGTTCTCCTCGCGCTCGACCCATTCCCTCAGGAGCAGGCTCCAGTGTTCATCATAACCCGCGCTTTTGCGGTATTTCGCCTCAGTCTTCAGCTCATCAAGGATCCCTCCTTCGCGGGCTTCGGCGTTGACATATTCAGAGGCTCCGCAGATGAAGGAGCCGTCCGAGTTTGCGCAACATTCGGAACTGGAAGGGCCTCCGAGTACTGGGCGGTTATGGACCAGTGCGGTTTTGACACCAAGCCTGGCCGCAGCTATGGCTGCCACGCAACCGGTGACACCGCCACCGACAATGACCAGCTCTTTCCGGCAAAGTTCAATTTTTGTTTTCATCTCGGCACCTATTTTTTATAATTGTTTGAGCTGTGTGCAAAACTCAAGTTTTGCAAGAATTAAGAAGACAGAGCTATGAGCCAATTTTAAAAGTAGTCAGTTCGCCGCGGAGCCTGTCGGACTTAGAAAAATCTCTAGGCATTAACTTGCGTTTGGTACTTTTTGTTAGTAGTAGTGCAATTTATTGCACGTTCTTTTAAGATAACGGCGTATAAATTCGCCTACTACGAACGAAATCCAAGTTCACTCACTGCCTAAGTCCGACAGGCTCCGCGGCGGACAGGAGTCAGTAGTCAGAATAAATTTGGATTCGAGTTCAAGTTTAATTCTGACTCCTGTATTCTGACTCCTATTGCATTTTTTTCAATTATCTAGAGCATATCCTCTGCAAGTTTGTCTATTTCATTCTGTATCTGTTTTTTCACTTCAGGTTTACTTTCTGTCTGAAGCGCAATATTCAACTGTTCCAGGGCCTTCAATTTTTCATTATTGGCTGCAAGTGCTTTAGAATATCCTCTAGACAGAGCGATTTTCCAATAAGGAATCTCTATGTTTTTGGTATCAATTCCTTCATAAATGGCAAGAGCTTCCTTATTTTTTTTATTTTTCAGGAGAATATCCGTAAGCTTCAGAAGAGATCCGTTGCGCCAGGCATAACCGGCCTTTGTTACCGAGAGTGCATTGCGGTACATCTGTTCCGCTTTTGCTTCGTCATTCATGTTGGAAAGATAGATATCTCCGGCAGTATTGGCAGCTACGCCTCTGACCATGAGAGAACCTCCAGGGAGCGCAAATGCCTTTTCAAAATCAGCAAGCGCCTCCTTGTATTTTTTCAGTGAGTTATAAGCACAGCCCCTGTTCTTGTAGGCCTCTGCACGGATATCTTCAGGCCATGTCATGAAATCCACGTCCTTATATTTTGACACAAGTTCTTCAGGTTTATACAAAAACATCAAAACAAAAGCTCTTCGTTCAGGATTCTTCACGCGTTCGGCTAATTTAAAAGCCTTTTCCTGATCCTTCAGCGATTTTAATGCTATCTCTGAAGCCGTAAACATGTAATACTGGTCATCCTGGTCGTTTTTAGCATTCTCACCCAGGTTTTCATATACCGCTATTGCTTCTTCATAGCGTTTGTCTTTCTCAAGCTGTCTGGCTTTACTGACACCCGAATGATCAATGGCCGATACGGTATATGCGCCCAAAACAAACACTCCGATTAATAAGAATTTCACTTGCGTCATAATCACCTTCTTTAATTTTTTAACAGTCATTCAAGACACGCTAAAGCTGTGAACTCCAACAAGACGTCTATGTATTCCCGAACCTTTGAATCCCAAGCTAAAGCTTGAACTCCAACTTAAGACACTGAGCTGCGATGTTGGCATTCCTTTGAGAATATATAGACGGGGCGACAAAAAGTATTTCCTCAAATACTTTTCGAGCAACGTCTAACTACTCGAAAACCAGCTCTCCCAGGGAAGCGTCGCCCGGGACCTTTGACGGGTTCATGATACCTGTCCATACGGAATTCTCACGTTCCGTCTTGCCTTCTGCACCTGGATAGAAATGGACACGCCCGATATTGAAATACCACATGGTTCCGGCTTTTGGAGCGCTGGCTTTCAAGGTTTTGAACGGAATGGTTGTCATGGATTCCCATTTGCCGTTTGCGGTATCAAGCTTGTTTGAATATTTCCAGTCGCCGTTCCAAGTCCAGTCATTCCAGCCATATCTCGGGTCATAAGTATCCGTGATAAAGCCATGTTCTGCATCAGCATAAGAATTTTCAGCCGGTTCATAAGTCAGATAGTAATACTGGCTCTTGTCGGCTATTGGCGACAAGTTGATTACGATGGATTCGGCGAGCCATATTTCGGCATCGCGTCCGCGGGATTCAAACTTCATAAGTGATGGGGCCTGAGTGCCTGAAACTTTGATGTAGAGGTTGTCTTTGTCATAAAGTATCTGGAAAGATGTATCCGCGTGGAGTTCCGCATCTGACCCGCTGGTTTTGCCCATTTTCTGGATCTCAGCCTTCTGCCAGGCCTGTGAATCCAGTTTTGGAGCCGTTTCTGTAAAGGAGGCTTTCATGTTTTTCTCCTTAAGAGACGCGTCGCCTTCCTTGCGCATCTTTGCCACATCCCAGTTGAATGGGCTACGGCTTAAAATGTTTCTGGGATTAAAATACTCCTTTGTAGAACCTGCTGGATTATAAGGGGTGCCTTTTTTTGATACCAATTCATCCAGATGTCTGTTTCTAGCGTCTACGGAATCCAGAAGCTGGTTCAGGGATGGCTGGTCTTTTCTGTTCTGATAGTTATGCCAGGAGTATATGACGTTGACAATATTTTTCAGGAAATCAAACTCTCCGCGTACGGTGGCGATACGGTTTTTGACTTTCGGCTGGGTTGCTGTCTTCTCGGCACGCGCCAGGTCTTCCTCCATGGAATTCATGAGTTCCGGCGTGTAAATGATTCCCATAAGGCGAACAGGGTCTCTTCCCATTTTCAAGATATAGGGATTGTTGAGTTGATACAGCAGTAGCGCATTCTGGAGTTTTATGAAGAACCTGCGCATCGGAGTTTCCGCTTCACGGAAGGACGCTTCCAGATATTCCCTGTATAACTCATCCGCATTTTTTCTGAGCGGATCAACACCAAGTCTCAGGTATACGTAAATGTTCGGCCCTTCAAGACCGTATTGGTAAGGTCTTCCGTTTACCTGGACAACCCTGACATTTTTCTCACGGAAAAGGTCGTTCTCCTTCCCCAAATACGAGACATCGTTCTTAGGAGTCATGCCGGTAAGATGGAAATTGCCCCAGGTGTAAAGATATGCTGCATAACCGGCGGGAACCTTGATATTGTTCCACGTCTCAAAGTGTTCCGGAGTCGACTGCATCATCTCGATGAGTACGTTTTCAGGAAACTCCTTGACTGTCTGCGGCGGTTTTGCTGTCACTGAATATGCGGAAATCATCATTTTTTTACCAGGGCGATCCTTCATCAGCCTGAGCGCCATGTCCCTGTGCATTATCCAGAGTTTTTCGTTCCAGGCCGGGTCGGAATACCACACTGCCCCGTTCTCCGGCTTGGTCACGGGTTTAATTCCGTAAAGATCAAAGCAGTCTTTGCAGGCGCATGGGATGAAACCGTCAGGCTGACCTACTTCAACTACATCATAGCCTTCATCGCATTTTTCGAGGATATGCTTGTAAATCAATTCCCTTACGTCTTTGTTTGAATAGCAGAGAAGCTGCGTGCTCTTCTGGCGCAATCCGCCGCCCGTCTGGATAAAATATTCAGGATTGCTTTTTCCATATTTTTCATTTGGGACCGCGACATTATGCTGATGTCCGCCCCCGAACCATACCTTTTGGAATCTGATGCCGTGATTCGCCACTGCGAACAAGTCCCCTGGGTTGGCCACCCCGGGAAGCCAGTCGTGCTCAAGGAGGAAAGGCTCCTGCGTTGTATTTAGGTTATCAGGAACACTGATGGCGGGAAGAGGCAGAAATTCAACCCCGTCATTTCCGGGTTTCAGAAAGCGTGCGCCCCCATAAAGGTAAAGGAATTCGGCCGTGCTGTGAAGTGTTGCAAGGTATGGAACCGAGACTCTTTTTGTCGGAGTTGCTGGTGTATTTGGTATAATCGGGTTGGGTTTGTCGTTTCCTGCGATAATTATATTTTTCCCAACAGCCTTGTGCGTATTTTGCCAATTGGTCAATTTGGAGATGTCAACACCGTTTCCCTTCGCGAACTTTGTCGCGCCAAGATAAATCCCGTGCTTGTCTTTGTCTTTCTGGGATTCCTTTACGATGTCCATGGGGAAAGAGTTTGCAGAGAATGCCTCCTGGAGCAACTTTGCAGAATTTTCGACCGCCTCCTGTGAAACAGGGTTTTCATATTTATCCGGTACGACTATCTGATGCTTTGTCTTGCCGTTGACACCAAGAATTATATCCCCGGCCAATGTTGACCACATCATTCCAGACGCCACACCGATTGTCAGTAAAAGTTTTCTCATTTCAGCTCCGTTTTTATTTTTCCATATTGAAAATGATAAATGTTCTTTTTTATTTCCTGGATGAACTCGCCGCTGCAGTCTTCCCCGAGCTGGCAGACGTTGAACACTTCGGCTGATTTACAACCGCAAATTTTCCCGCGAATACCGTCTTCCAAATCCAATGTTTCCGGTTTCGGAACCTGACAGGCATGAATACCGATCGCCTGAAATTTTTGTTGGAAATAGCCGTCGGTGTTTATAAAGGTGTTCCACAGGTTAAAAGTCTCGCCGCGTCCTGTGGCGGTTACTTCCAGCCAGAACAGGAGGCTGCCTTTGTATCCTCTCTCCCGTGCCTGAAGGTATGCCCTGTAAACCAGTAGATTAGTGCAGGTATGCTCTGGGTTGTTGTCTATCGGAGCATGTGTAAGTATTGCTTCAGCATTCTTTTCCAGAATCAATTCAGATAATTTGTTTACAGAAGGCTTGTGTTCAAATGCGGTGATGATAGTAGGTGTATCCGGGGCGACGCAATCAGGGCATGGACTCCCGTAACGCAAGTCGATCGTCCGGCAGTTGACATCCGTATAGTGTCTCTGCGGATGGTCCAGATGGATCGGTTCAGTGTTGAAGAGTTCCCGTGCCGCCTTTGCCGCCTCCAGCTTGCGTTGCGGCATGATCTCATACCACGGCAATGTACGGTTTTCACGGGTTCCATCAGGCAGAATCCGGCTCCATTGCCCCGACATATTGTTGGTGGACTGGACGTAAACCACCTCGTATCCGCACTCCATATATTTGAGAAGCGTCGATGCTGTGTTGAATTCAACGTCATCTGCATGTGCACCTATCGACATCAAGGCTTTTTTTGTCATTTTTTTATCCTTTCTTACTCCATATTATATTTGCTTGCTAGAGAAAGATCCTGCAATTCTTTCTGCTGTAGAGCTCAATCCGGCAAATTTGCACATGATTCCGCTGGGCTCCAGAACGGCGTGTCCTGGGTCTCTGAAAATGATCCTCTTCTTCTCGTATCTACGTGCCCGTCATAATAGAGGACAGTGCCGGAATTATTGTGCCACATGCGCAGTTCCGTAAGATTTGCCGTAATCGTCCGGTTCAAGACATATATACCGTAGCAGTCTCCAAAATAAAGGAGGCGATCAGGTTTTCTAACGAGCAAGTTTACCAGCATGCGTTTACCAGTGTTAGTTGTCCCGAAAAATCTGTTATTTATCCCAATTGTACCACGGTTTGCGCCCCATATCGAGGTGTTTACAGTATCTTCCATGTTTACGGCAGGGCAGACATATCTGTCTTCGACTCCATTGTTGAATGAGCCCTTAACAGTTGCTTTGCTAGGAAGGTATGGCCCCAGCTGGACATACCAGTAATTAGTTCCGCTTGTCAAATATCCTACGGCTGAATTGTAGTCGTCGTAATAAAAGCTGGCTGCCTTTCCAAACTGGTTCAGGTTGTTGATGCAGCTGATTCCTTTTGCAACGTCTCTCGCCTTTTTCAGCGCCGGAAGAAGCATCGCCGCCAGGATTCCGATGATTGCTATTACAACCAGGAGCTCAATTAATGTGAACTTAAATGAGCGCTTCGCTCGGGGGGCTACGCCTTGGCAAGCCAGGAGCTCGATGAGTGTGAATTTTTTGCCGGCAAGAAATTTACTTGCCGGATTACAGGTGAGCAATTGCTTGTTTCTGATATTTGTCCATTTCATTTCAACTCCTCCCATATGTTATTATTATATATATTTACCAGCTTCTGGAAAATTTTTGACTACGTTGCAATCCAGTTCGGAGAGCACCGGTCCGTCACAGAAAAGCGTAGACATGACTTTTTCCGCCATGATTTTCTTGTCGGACATTATGTTGATGGCGGCGACATTGCCGTAGCTGTCGTTTTCTTCATTCTTCCCGTGACGGATGACGAAAAGTTCATCCGGACATTTGATCCTGTGTTCAAACACATAACGGCAAAGCCCGAAGAAAGCGGCTTCCGTGACGAGTACGCTGTCACAGCCGGAGTCCCTCAGCTTCAACATCCCGGCATACCCGTCCTCCTGCGGATCTATAACCTCTCCGACTTTTTCGACAAGGCCTTTTTTCACAGCTTGTCTGATTCCGCTCATGATGTCGTTCATCGCCACCTTGGCGCTGGAATTTGCTATCACTGCAACCTTTTGTCTTCCTGATTGTGCGCAGAGTTCCATGGCGCGGTAGACCGCCTCGATAATTTTTATATGCACATTTGGCGTGCCGGAAGGTAAATCGTGGTTGCCGATAACGACATAGCGGAGCCTTGGTGTGTTTTGGAGCCAGCGGATCACTGGCGCATCGATATCGCCGGTTACGACAAGCCCGTCGCCGGTTTCCGGCCGGAACCATCTCTCCAGGTCAGAAATATTTGCGCCATGATTGACAATCACGTTCATTCCCATCAAGTCGGCCTGTTGTTGCAATGCCGCCAAGATGTTGCTGTAAAACGGATAGCTTCGACCACCCGTCAACTGGCAGAACCAGATATTTCCCATGGCGACACCGGTGCGGCGCTTCTTTGAGCTGTTGACATAGATGCCGCTCATCGGCTTGCTGGTAACGAAGCCTTCCTCGACAAGGCGGTCTATCGCCGCGCGTATTGTTTCGGCGTTCACAGCGTATATCGCCCGTAGATCCCGGATCGAGAAAAACCTGGAGCCAACGTCATACTTGCCGAAGAACAACTCCTTTTTGAGTTGCGAGTAAATCTGCTGATACATGGGAAGCCCGCCGTTTTCCTGTATCTCGTCCGGTAATATGAAAGTTTTCATCATAACGCCCCGACATGTTCAAATATTTAAAACTGTAACGGTTGTCCGTATCAGTATATCTGAAAAAAATAATATGTCAAGAGTTAAATCTTTTTTTGTTTCGTATGATTTCAGAGTCATGTAAGGGCTCAGTCTTTATGGCACAAAGTTACAAAGGCACATAGGCGCAAAGCAGAGGAGGCGTGAAACAAATCGGCATGACCAACGGCCATAAAGTATTTTCACTTCCTGCTCTTATCTCCTGGCGTCTTCTGTTATCTTCTTTCACTTTTGCCTCTGTGTCTTTGTAACTTCGCAGGATTGACAAAAAAATAAATAGTTTATATTATATGGGGAACCTCTAAAAATTGGCATATGGCGCGCGACAGGAGATTATGGAGATACGGC
>CAZION010000110.1:0-22816 GCA_964540865.1 uncultured Victivallis sp. | reverse complement strand
ATGAAAAATGAGGCCAAATTATGACCTTCGTGCAACAAACCGCAGAAGAGGCCAATAAACACACACATAACATCTCAAAGGGGGTGAAGAAACAAATGATAGAAGTACGGATGAAAAAAGGAGAACAGATTGACCGCGCGCTTCGCAGGCTCAAAAAGAAGCTGGACAAGGAAGGCGTACTTAAGGAGATCCGCAACCGTCGTCATTTCGAAAAGCCCAGCGAGAAAAGACGCCGCGCGGAACGCCGCCCCAGAATGACCAACAGCATTTAATTTTATGCTGTAAAATAATTTAAAACCCCGGCCTTAAAAACCGGGGTTTTTTATTTCATGGAAATTGCGAAATTCGCACTCCATACCTTTCTTCAACTGACATTGGCAATCTTGTTCAGATGGATTGTTTTCGTAAATTATGAGGCTAGATCAGGATTTGCAATGATCTAAAATAAACTGCATCACCTGGCAGAATTGATTTTAACAATTTTGAGGCTAAATTTCAGACAGTGGCTGTGACATGTTGTCCCCCAGCCACATTTTATGACCAGCAACAGCCGAAATCCGTATATTGTTCGGATGAGAAGGTTAAAATGAAACACAATCTGATGTCTATCATCATTGCCGTATTGTCTTTTATTGCTGTCTTGCCTGCTGCCGAGAGAACAGCCCCAACCGAAGGCGAAAGGTAGAGGATCAGATTGCTGAGCTGGAAAAAATGATCATCCCTCCGGAAGGGACTGAAAAAGCCAACGTAGATATTATATTCGGGGAGCCAAAAGAAATTAAAGTAACTCTTGCAAAGGTATTATCAGTAAAATACCCCGATCTCGTGTATATATATGAACTTCTTCCTCCCATTGGGAAACAAGAATTCCGTGCCTATCTTTATATTAAATGCAGGAATGGCAAGGTTTGGATGCCTGGCATCAACCATCTTTGTGTAATAAAGGGGCGACCTATATTCATGAAAGGTTCTCCGGAAGAGATAAGGAAAAAGCAGGAGATTGAACTGGAAAAACATGAGGTTCTGATAGATTTGAATGAAATACGTGACAAGTTTACCGAAAAGCTCAAAAGTGCTTCATGGAATAAGAAAGAATCCGTACCAAAAGATACATCTAATTCGTCTTCGCCGGATAGATAATCTAGGGACATTCTATAAAAAATATCAATAAAATGTTGACATAATGCACACATTGCACTATTATTGGTTCATGAAAAGATACGACTGGAATGATGATAAAAACGAATGTCTGAGCCAAGGTCGAGGAATTACCTTCGAGGATATTGTCTTTCATTTGTCAAGCGGTGGATTGCTTGATACCATTGAACATCCCAATCAGGAACAATATCCGGGACAAAGAATTTTTATCGTCAATGTCGAAGACTATGCCTATCTTGTGCCATTCGTCGAAGATGACGAAACCATATTTCTCAAGACGATCATTCCCAGCCGTAAGATGACAAAAAAGTATTTGGAGGATTATTCGAAATGAAACTGACAAAAGAAGAAAAAGACCTGCTTGATTCTGTCGAACGCGGGGAATGGAAACGCATACCTAACTTTCAGCGGGAATCTCAGCGTTATCGTGAAGCGGCCAGAACAACATTGCGGAAGGACAAACGCGTGAACATTAGGATGGCCGAACGCGATCTACTGCGTTTCCGAAAGACCGCTATGCAAGAAGGATTGCCCTACCAGACACTTATATCCAGTGTTCTACATAAATACATAAATGGCCGTCTTGCTGAAAGAACGAGATAAAGAGAGACCCGTCGGTGCGTATGAGAACCGCAGATCCTTTTCGTTAGTTTATTTATAAAAATCTCCGATTTTTACTTGGAGTGCGGGAACTTGTTACCGCCTTGTTCCGCGAAATTTATTTCGCGGAGTTATCTTTTCCAGGACGGAATAAATTCCGTCATTAAAGGCGGCAACAAGTTGCCGCACTCCAAGTGCTTCGCAATTAAAAATCATCGCATATCTTAAGTTTTTCGGTTCCGTATGATTCCAGTCGTTTTCTTATTTGCTTGTCAGCATTAAATTTGAAAAACCCAGCGGAGCAAAACTCATAGTCTTCAGCATTTTTCACAATACCGTGATGAACAGGATTGCTCATGACATATTTCAATCTCGCATAATAACTGTTTTCATGGGTAAGGCACGTGTCCCAAAATTCAAACCATACCTTTCTTCCACTGACATTGTCAATCTTGTTCAGTTGAATTGCGCTTTTCCCATGGATGCTTTTGAAGATTTTACCGATATTGAAATCCTTTTCTGTTGGAGGTCTTACAATAAGATGGTAATGATTGGACATTACGGCCCAAGCAATAGGAACCCATGAAGATTCATTAAGAGAATCCAGAATTATGTTCTCTAGCAATTTAAGTTTGGCGGGTGAATTGAAAAATTGCTCTTTATGGTATGTTCCGGAAGTGATCATGTAGTTAGTATCGGTCTTGAAAATATGAGGTGGACTATGATGCCAACTATCTTTCAGTTTATTCATAAAAATCTCCGATTTTTACTTGGAGTGCGGGAACTTGTTACCGCCTTGTTCCGCGAAATTTATTTCGCGATATTTCTTCTATGGGACGGAATAAATTCCGTCATTAAAGGCGGCAACAAGTTGCCGCACTCCACGGAGCGCATATTGCGCTCGAAAACAAAAGAATTACTTCTTTCGGCCGCCTGTTGTCCTCTGTCGTCTGTCCTCTGGCTTTTCCGTCTTTCCAATCACCGGTTCACCGGTTCGCCCATTCTCCGATTCGATCTGTTTGCTGATGCGGTGCTGTTTGATGATATCACGCAGATATGCGGCGCGTTCGAATTCGAGCGCTTCTGCGGCTGCAAGCATCTCTTTTTCGAGTTCGGTGAGTATGTCTTCGGAAAGGTCGGTTTCCTCAGTTTTCACTTTCAATTTGGCAGTTCTATCAGAGGCTGAATAAATTGAGATGTCCTCCCTGATTGCCTTAACAATAGATCTGGGTTCGATATTGTGGTCAATATTATATTGTTCCTGTTTCTTACGGCGGGAATTCGTGAGGGTGACAAGTTTTTTGATGCTGTCAGTGATCTTGTCGGCATACAGGATGACCTTGCCGTTGATATTTCTGGCCGCCCTTCCGGCAACTTGGATCAGAGAGCGCTCTGAACGCAGGAATCCTTCCTTGTCGGCATCTAGGATTGCGACAAGAGCAACCTCGGGAAGGTCGATACCTTCGCGGAGAAGATTGATTCCGACAAGGCAGTCAAAATCACCTTTGCGAAGATCGCAAATCACTTTTATACGCTGTAATGCGTCAAGTTCAGAATGGATGTACTTGACTTTCATCCCCATTTCAGACAGATAGTCTGAAAGACGTTCAGCGCTCTTTTTTGTGAGGGTGGTCACAAGGACGCGTTCTTTTCTTTCGGCATGTTTGCGAATTTCGCAGATCAGGTCGTCAATTTGGCCTTTGAGCGGGCGTATGCTGATTTCAGGGTCAATCAGACCCGTCGGTCTGACGACCTGTTCGACAAGCTTGCCGCTGAGCTGGACTTCATAGTCGCCTGGTGTTGCGGAGACAAAGACCGTATCTTTCGTCAAGGTTGTGAATTCGTCAAAAGTCAGCGGACGGTTGTCGAGTGCTGACGGCAAACGGAATCCGTGGTCTACTAAAGTCTGTTTGCGGCTCCTGTCGGCCTTGAACATTGCGCGTATCTGAGGGATTGTCACATGGGATTCATCTATGACGGTTATGAAATCATCCGGGAAGAAGTCAATGAGGCACGACGGACGTGAACCGGGTATTCTGTTTGAAAGGTGAAGGGAATAATTTTCAATTCCGCTGCAGTAGCCGATCTCTTTCAGCATTTCCATGTCGTAAATGGTCCGCTGATGTATTCGCTGGGCCTCGACAAGGAGATTGTTCTCCTCAAAAAATCTGACCCTTTCCTTCATTTCTGCAATGATTTTACGGGAAGAAAGTTCAATCCTTTCCGCCGGCATTACGAAATGCTTGCATGGGAAGAAAACCGCCTTTGCTGATTTTTCCTTCACGTTGCCTGTGAGCGGATCGCATTTCTGGATGCTTTCTATGGAATCGCCCCAGAATTCGACTCTGAAAAATTCTTCACGCTGAGGTACAAAAATATCTACGGAATCACCTCTCACCCTGAAGTTTCCCTTTTCCGGAGCAGTGTCGTTCCTTTCGTATTGTATGGAGATAAGCTTGAGCAGAAGTTCATCGCGGTCTATTTTCATACCCTTTTCGACAGTCACGCACATTTCCTCATAATCCTGCGGTGACCCGAGTCCGTATATGCATGATACGCTGGCGATGACGATTACATCTTTTCTTTCGATGAGGGATGCTGTCGTTGAGAGGCGGAGTCTTTCGATATCCTCGTTGATGCTTGCGTCTTTCGCAATATATGTGTCGGTCTGGGGAATGTAGGCTTCCGGAAGGTAATAATCGTAATAGCTTATGAAATACTCGACTGCATTTTCGGGGAAGAAAGACTTGAATTCGCTGTAAAGCTGGGCGGCGAGGGTTTTGTTATGTGACAGAATCAGCACTGGCCGGTCGAATTTAGAAATGACATTTGCTAGGGTGAAAGTCTTTCCGGATCCGGTCACTCCGAGGAGTGTCTGATACCTCTTGTTTTTATTCAGGTTTTCATAAAGTTCAAGAATGGCTTCCGGCTGGTCGCCGGCCGGCTTGAAGTCAGCTGATAATTTAAATATACCGTTATTTGTCATTTATTCCCTGTTCCAGTCCCTGGATTCCGCCAGGGATTATTGTGGAGAGCCTGGCGCCGTTCCTGTTCAAGAAACAGGATGAATTTGTTTGATTGATCCTTTGTTAATACAGTATCAGCCTTCTGCTTGGCGTCCTTGGTGATTGCATAGATTTTATCTCTTAATTCGTTGGGTTTATAGCCTCCGGGCGGAGCATAATCCCTAAGTTGCTTAAGTTCTTTTCCATACACCTTTATTATCGGGATAAGGCGCATTACCTGTTCTTCAGGGATTCCAAGTTTTTCTGAAAGCGCTTTTTTTAAACCTGGCATTGCCTGGGTTTCATCTTTTCTGCCGGTCGAACCTTGGGCCGTGTCCGATATTGGAGCGCCGTCTGTTCTTTTATCATCGAATGAATCCGGATCTATTTGACTGGCTTCTTTAATATTCATATTACCGTCATCGGGCTTGGAATGTTTTGCAATAACCGCATCTTTCCCAATATTAGTTTTTACTGCTGGCACTCCATCGGTCTTTTTATCTTCTTGCGGTTTACGGTTGTCCTGACTGTTTCCGATATATTCTTTCTTCTGTTTTGGTTTTTCAACTGATATTTCTTGAACGGAGGGGCTCTTATGACCTATTTTTATGATTAGGAAAATTAGCACGCTGGCAGTGGCAAGTATTAGAATAAGGGCAAGCAGGCTTGGAATCATTTTTGTTCCAAACAACCTTCCGTTTGCTGGTCCTGGAAAGTCCTCCCTAGAGATTTTATCATCAGTGATTTTATCAATATCTTCTATAACCTCCTGCCATGTCCCGTGTCGTTCAGTTTTGTCTTTAGCCATCATTTTATCTATCAGTTTCTCGCACTTTGCGGATATGTACGGATTTATTTTCCTTACCGGCGTGGCGTTTTCCGAAATCATTTTTGCCAGGACGCCCATTGGTGTTGTGGCGGTATATGGGAAATGTCCTGTGATCATGTGATATAGGGTGGCTCCAAGGGAGTAAATGTCGGCTCTGTGGTCAATGTCTTTTTCAGCTTTGGCCTGTTCCGGGCTCATGTAGCAGGGCGTACCGAGGATGGACCCTGTCATTGTGATGGATTTGTCTTCCACGAGACTCTTGGATATGCCCATGTCCATTAATTTTACGTCGCCATTGACATCAAGCATGATGTTGGCCGGCTTTATGTCCCTGTGGAGCATCTTGTGTTTATCCCAGGCGTATTTCAGGGCTTCCGCAACACTCCTGACAATTTCAAGAGCTTTTTTTTCACTGAATATTTTTCCTGAATCGAGACTTGAACCCAAAGTTGCGCCGTTTACATATGCGGTTGCGAGAAAGTAAAATCCTTTGTCATATCCGGCTTCATATGCGGATATTATTCCAGGATGGTCAAGTCTTGCAACCAATTTCATCTCCTGGTTGAACCTGGCTATGAATTCCGGATCCTTTGACAAGCCGTGGTCAAGGATTTTCAACCCAACCTTTCTTCCGGTGGAACCTTGAGTTGCAAGCCAGACTTCCCCCATTCCTCCTTTTCCAAGAAGTTTTTCAAGGGTATAGTCGCCCAGAACCTTGCCTCCCTGCATAAGTTCCTGTGAGACTTTTACGGCATGGCTGCATTTGGGGCATTGGATTATTTTTCCGGCCAATGTTGAATCGGCCTCAATTTTAACCCCGCAATAGCTGCAGTTGAATGTTAGATCCGGCATTTCGCTCCCACCTTCTCTTTTAACCCGAAACAATCATTGTATATTATAACCTTCTCGGGAGCTATTACCAAATTAACCGGAGCCAGCCATGGTACGGGCGTCAGCGGCAAATATGAACATGTGTGGTTCCAGGCTGGGACCATATAGGATTGTAAGTTTGCTTGGGAAAGGTGGAATCGGCACTGTTTATCTGGTAAAAAATGAAGAAAATTCATCACTTGAAGCGCTTAAGATACTTCTGCCTGAATTTACTGAATCACATGGAATGAACGAACGGTTTGAACGCGAGATTGAAAACTGCAGCATCCTCAAGCATCCAAAAATCGTAAGATTGAACGGACACGGGAAGGCGCAGGACATCTCCTACTACACCATGGAATATTGCAATGGTGGCAGTCTCAAAGATCTTCTCAGGCGGGAAAAGGGGGGGCTCAACCCGGCCGATGCCTGCGGAATCATAATACAGGTGCTTGATGGACTTGAGTATGCGCATAATGTCGAAGTCCCTCATATGAAGCTTGCCGATGGTTCATGGGGGAAAGGTAACGGTATTATCCACAGGGACATCAAGCCCGAAAACATTCTCCTTCAAGAGAAAGAAACGATGTCTGCGCTAATCCGCGGAACCGGCGATGAGCTCGGGCGGGGAAAGGTTTATATTGCGAAAATTTCAGATTTCGGACTAGCTAAACCCTACCGCTCCGCGGGTTTGTCAGGAAACACAAGGACGGGATCTGTAGGAGGCTCGCTCTCTTTCATCAGCAGGCAGCAGCTTCTCAATTATAAATATTCAAAACCGGAAGTTGATATATGGAGCGCGGCCGCAGTCCTGTATTTCCTGCTGACAGGAAAAGCTCCGCGGAGAGTTGAAGGTGAAAAGAATCCCCTGAACGCCATCCTGAAAAATGACACAATACCTGTTCGTGAAGTCAATTCCTCTGTTCCCGAAGGTCTTGCCGGGGTAATTGACAGGGCCTTGGATGACAGTGAGTCTTTGTTTTACAGGAAGGCATCCGATTTGAAGAAAGACGTCCTTCAATCCGGTATTTTTTCATGATGGGAAGACTATCCCAGCTCGTTCTTCAATCTTTTGATTTCCGGGACGAGTTTTTCCTTGATTCTGTTCTTGTGTACGTAAACCGTATTTATTGAGATGCCTAACTTTGACGCGATTTCCTCTGGAGCTTTTCCATCAAGGAACAGTTCGTAGGTCCGTCTGGCATTCTCCTCGAAGTTTTCACTGATGTTCTTCCAGGCAAGTTTCGGTATGTACTCCTCCCATTCCTCGTCGGCTATCTTTTCTATTTCAGGCTGGGTGAACTGCTCAAGGAAATCATGACCATCCTCGGTTTTGTATTCTTCAATGGATACATATCTTTTCTTCTGGTCGCGGAAGTAATTCCTTATTATGTTTCCTGTGACGCGGCAGAGCCATCCCCTGAAGCGCCCTTTTTCAGAATCGTAGTTGAAATCACCGAGCTTGTTCCAGGATTTCAGAAGCACAAGCTGGACAATTTCATTGGCGTCGTCATGCCCGAGATTCATCCTTCTCGCAATATTATATATGTAGCTTCTGTAATAGTACGCGAAATCGGCCCAGGCGGCATCATCATGATTGTCCCTCAGCTTATCAAGAAGCGTTACGCGAGTTTTATAGATGGATTCTTCGTTCATATATTTTTCCTTTGACGGGAAAATATATACTTTCATAGTGAAAATAATAATATTTGCAATAAATATTACTTTATCTGAAAGATTTGCGGTTCTCTGCGGGTAGTACTGGATAGAAAGAGGAAGTCAAAAGGAAAATACCAACACAGGAGAACGATTATGAAAAAGAAACTGATGTCGATGTTAGTGATGGCGGCTATCTTCAGTCTGGGAACTGTGGTAATGGCCCAGGACGGAGGTAATGCCGGAGATGGGAAGAGGAAAGCTGCAAGGACGGCGGCCAAAGACAAGGGCGACGCTCCAAAGGATAAGGCGTTGGCTGCAGGGGATGTTGCAAAAGATAAACGTGGAGACGTGGCTGACAGACGTCAGGACAACCAGGCAAAGCGCATTCAACACGGTATTGACAAGGGATATATCACTCCGGAGGAAACAAAGGGTCTTCAGGACCAGCAGCAGAAAATAGCCGCCATGGAAAGCACATTCAAATCAGATGGTAAGCTCACAAAGGATGAGTGCGGGCAGATGAAGGACGCATTGAATGTCTCCAGCGCAAATATCTGGGCGGAAAAACATGACACGGATGGAAAACAGATGTCTGTTTACCGTCTCGGTAAAAATGTTGTTACCAAAGATTCATTGACAAGCCAGCTTTCAAACCAAAATATGACTGGTGCCGAGGCGAAGGCGCTTACAAGTGATTTCAGAAAAATGCTTTCCCTGAAGAACAGCCTTGCCAATGACAATTTATCGGCTGATGCCCGCTCTCAGAAGCAGGCAGATTACGATACTCTTCTCAATAAATATTTCGATGTGCGCTAAAAGAGATAAAAACCCTAAAAAAGGAGAACTGAAATGAAAAAACTAATCACAATGATCGCGGTCTGCATGATGGCTTATGTTCTTCCAGCGGCGGCGGAAACATCGTCCGGATCGGTGGGAACGGGCGCAGCCGAGGTAAAGAGTAAAGCGGAACGCCTGACTCCGGAACAGAGAATTGCTAAGATAGATGAGCGTATTAAAAAACTTGAGGAGCACAAGGCAAAGGCCAGCAGCAATGGTAAAGCCGATATAGCAAATGCCGTTCAAGGGCTTATAGATGCTCTTAATAACTTGAAGGGCGTGATAGGTTCCCAAAATAAGGAATCAATAAAGGGAGCAGCGGAACAGGTAAAAACAGCTAGGGCTGCCCTGAAGGAACTCGTGCCACAAAAAGCAAAGGGCAGTTGTAGCAAGGCTGGCGGAAACAATGAAAAGAAGACTCAGGGAAAAAGTGGTTTGTGATACTGAAAGGATAATTTATTCCAATAAACGGCCGGGTGTAGAAACCCGGCCGTTTCCTGTCTAAGGTCTAATTTTTCCTCTTTAAGAAAGACAGGCCTGAAACGAAAAGAATCAGTGAACCGAAGACCGTGCCGAAAAGAGGGGTTGGAATGCCGGTTACGACACCGCCGAAAAAAGCTTTTGCAACAGATCTGCCTGTGTTCTCATTGTCTATGTATTTCTGAATCAGGAAAACACCGGTGAAGCTCAGTATGAAGGCAAGCAGGCATGTGAAAGGAATGGCGATGATTGTTAATTCCTGCACAAAGAACGCGTAATCTAGGAAAAGGATGAGAAGACCGCTCATTGGGTGGAGGTTGAGTCCGGATTTCCGTATTTCAGGAAATATAGGTTGCGGTGAAGACGGAACAGGTTCCGCAACTTTGACTGGTAATTTATTTTCTGGTTCTGATGTCAATGCGGTTCTCACATTTGAATTTATAACATTTTTCAGTTAGGTTAAGATATAATATGGATATGATTCTTCAACTGACGGAGAAAATATGAACATCGCCTTTCTACCAGAAAAAGTCAAAAGCGAGTTGGGTGCGATTTCGGATAAGACTCCCTTTTTAGCGGCGCGTGCGTATGGAAGCGTAGAGGGTGAAACCGGAGAAGGTTATTTAGTTGCATGCGCTGGAAAACTTTTAGTGTTTTCGAGAAGGGCCGGTGAGGATAATTTCAGGAAACTGTCTGGCATGTTCGGGAAGGAAATATCCAAGCTCGACACAAGGCACGACAAGTTCAACACCTTCCTGGATATTAACATCGGCGGAGTTCCTTATTCAATTAAATTTTCGAGTTCTGAACATAAGGAACTTGAAAATCTTGTCGAAAGTTTAAAATCATTTAAACATGAATCAGTGAAATCGGCCCTTCCAGGTGCAGGTCGGACTCCATCGGTACCGTCAGTGAAGGTTGCGGCTCCGGAAAATATAAAAAATCCATCAACCCTTACGCCTCTGGAAATTCTTGCAGTTGCCTTGATGTATGTTTCGTCCAGTGACAGCAATATCACGGAAGATGAGGACAGGTGCATTTTGGAAATATTCAAGGATAATAAACCGGTTCTTGGTCCTGCTTTGGCCTATTATAAGACGCACAGTTACGAGGAGTTCCTCGGGAATGTAGGGTCTTTAAATGAGAATCAAAAACTGTGTATTTTATCCAATATGATTGAAATTGCCATGAAAGACTCTGCGTTGCATAGGATCGAACAGGAATATTTCAGGAAATTTATCAAAGCCGCAGGTCTGAAAGAAGAACAATACAAGGCCATCAATTCTGTTCTCTTTGTAAAAAACTCGACAGGTGTGCTGGACGAATAGCCCTTAATTTTTCCCACAGGTAAAAATTATGAGTCCTTCCATTTTTGTTCAGATTTTTTTATGATGATGAAAGTTGCGACTCCAATCAGGCTCATGATTATTATGAACATGAAATAACCGAATTTCCAATTTTCGAATCCTATCATTCCGGAAAACTCGGACATTCCGCCGACACCGGCAAAGAAACTCGGGATTGCGATGGCTATCACTATGGCGTTGAGGTTTTTCATCATCACGTTCAGGTTGTTGCTTATCATCGAGGCGCGTGCATTCATGAGGCTGGAAAGGACCTGTGAATAAATCTGGGCCATTTCATAGCACTGTGAGTTTTCAATGTATACGTCGTCAAGGAACTCTATATTTGCGGTTGACAGGTTCAATTTTTCCGCATGCACTTTCAGCTTATTGATGATTTTTCCGTTTGAACTGATGGCTTCAAGATAAAAAACGAGACTTTTCTCCAACTTGAACATGCTCAGAAGCTGATTATTGCTTATGGAAGTGTTGATTCCCTTTTCAAGTTCATCACTGCACATGCTGATGACCTTGAGATGTTCCACAAAGTGGACTATCCAGAGATAGACAAGCTTCAAGACCACTTCCCTTATGTCATTAACCTTGTTAAACTGTCTGCCGTCGAAAATATGAATGTCCTCGGAAAGCAGAACTACCAGCTTATCCTTGAAAATGAAAAGTCCAGCCGACTCGATTTTAAAAAGGAAATTGTCTTTTGCGCTGTAACGCTTTGGTCTTTTGAAGATGAGGGCGACGTGTTCAGGTTCAAATTCTATTCGGGCGAGCTCGTTGGGATCAAGGGCGGATATAAGGGTGTGTTCGTCAATTTTCAGTTGGTCAATGAGGTGTTTTTTTTCTGTCTCATCCGGGTTCACATAATAATATACTTGGCAGTCAGCATCAGTGCCTTCAACTATTTTGCTGTCAAATATGGAGAATTTCCTCAGCATCGCTCGATCCCCGGGCTCAAAATAAAATTTTGTAAATCAGAGAATATTTTCGTCTAAAGAATAGCCCAACTCCATATAAATACATTCACTCTTTGAGGATTTTATCAAATTTTCATATGGCAGGTGAATTGGTGTATTTAATTATCTGAACTTTTTCTATGGTGACAAGCCCTCCTGACCCAGCCTTTTCAAACAAATCGTGAAGCTGAGGAATAAAAAGATCAATTTTAGATTCTTCATCCACTATTTCAATAATTATGGGTAGGTCCGTTGAAAGATCAAGTATCTTCGAAGTTCTTATCCTGCTGGTAGGGCCGAATCCCATAGTGCCATTCCAAGCGGTCGCCCCGGCAAGTCCAGTTTTGCGGGCTTCGCGGACTATTACTTCATAGAGAGCCACGTGATTCAGTTTATCTGATTCACCGATAAATATCCGGAGAAGTTTAGCTTCACCCTTCAGTTCCATAATCCACCTGACCTGTTAAATATTAAATGTGCAATAAGAAGTCCCAGGAAAAAAGCCATGAATGACCCGGCAATTGTAATTAAAAAGTAAAGGGCGGCATAATACAGCTCATTGCTTTTGATCATCTGTGTGGATTCGAAGACGAATGATGACATTGTAGTGAACCCACCGCAGAATCCTGTTGCCAGCAGGAGTCTCATTTCCGGAGACAGAACTCCTGGCCCTGTGGAAAAATGAGCTATTATCCCTATTATGAAACAGCCGATAATGTTTGCGCCAATGGTTCCAAGGGGCATGACAATCGAATATCTCTGAAACGCAAGGCTCAGGCCATAGCGCGCAATGGAACCAGCGAACCCGCCCAGCCCCACAATTAAGGCAAAAAGAAGTATTTTCATCTAATGGTTCCGTATTTTTATGATGGAATATAATCCGCTGGAGCCGATTTTGAAACCGTAACTGATAGGAATTTTACTTCCCCCCTCTTCCTTACTACCGCAAGCACATACGAAAATTAAAACGCCTATCAGTTTTTATCAATTTCATTAGAAATACTTGCCAGGAAATATCATTTCCCAGCCGAAAAATCTGCTCAGGGAGGTGAACTTGATATCGCCAAGACGGGTTCCTGATTTCAAGCTGCGCTCAACAAAGAATTCCTCTGCATTTCCGGATATGAGGAACAATTTAAGCGCAGAAAGCTGGTTCCTGTTGATCGCGTGGAGATAATGGTAATTTTTTGAAAGCTCCTCCTCGACCGCATCCCTTATCGCGTCGAAATCCATTCTCGTCCCGGCAGCCTGCAAATACAGGACATATCCCCTCATGTCATCCCTTATGAATGGTGCAACCATCGCGAACTGAATATCAACTCCATGGGATTTCCTCAATCCACCAATGATTTCCTCCACATGGACTGAGGATAATTTTTCGCCGACAAGGTCGCTTGTGCCGTCACGTCCAATGAAACGAATCCTGGGGGCAGACATGAAAAACCCATCAACCCTTACGACATCATTCATCTTATAGCGTTTGAGACCGGCACTGTTTGTCAGCATTACTCCGTACTCATGCCCCTCCTTCAGATCCCATGCCTGATGCACGCTCCCGCCAGCCCTGTCTTCAAATTCCAGAAAGTGCGAACACAGCGCCATGACCGGGTTCAGATTGAAACCAATTGGGATGGAAACTATGCCTTCAGTAGCAAGCAGCCCTTTGCCCTGTATCTTGGCTCCTGGAAAGCGGCTTTTAATGTCATCAACCCATGCTGAAGCCATTCCATCCGTCCAACAGCTTATCACGCGGACATCCTTCCATATCCTGATGGGAAATGATTTTTCATCTGTCCGGACTGAAGAGAGGAATTCAGCGCGTCCATGATTTTTACATAACCGCTTCTCAAGTTTCAACATGATCTCATCTGGTATTTTATAGCTGCGGTCCAGACGACCTGAAGAAATTGTCGCAGTCACAGCATTCCTGTGCTTCACCCAAGAATCAAGAAGCCTTGTCAGATAGGATGGATGCCATATGGATATCAGCCTTATATTTTTTTCCTGCACCATGAACAGCAGCGTAGCATAATCGAAGGAATCCCTGTCATCTATCAAGGAGATCTCCGGCGGCGCAATCAATATTCTTCCGGCCATTTTCCGCTGGAATGCGCCGAGATACGCCGAATCATCGGCGAACCCGGCAGGCACTGCCGAATTTTCCAGAGGCGGCGGGCGCGTATTCGGACTAAGCGCCCAGTACTGCCTGCCGAAAAGAAGAGATGGGCAGCAAATGTACAAGCACGCAATCCACGGATCTATTCCACGTATGATTTCATCGATGAAGGATTGCGAATATGGAACAAGCTTGGCTGCGGACGAAGTTCCGCTTGTGGGCACCAGCTGGATTATTTTTTCTCCTGTTGATGGCAGAGTTCCAGTCCGGCAGATTTGTTCGACAAGGCAGGCAAGCCCGGCACTGTCCATGGGAACCGAATTTTCCTGGCAGTCCTCATGGGTTCCGCAGCCCTGTCGCAGAACTACCTTCTCCTGGGCAACCCTGGGACGAAGACATGCGTACAGGAAGCCGGCCAGCCCCGGCAAACAGGAGAGCAGCCAGAAAAAATTGGCGAAGAAGATCTTGATTTTACACATCCCATTCCACTCTTGTGCTTTTTATCACCCTTATTGCATTCTCGTTCAGGTTGCCGGGATCTATATCCGCCAGGCAGGCGAGCTCATCTCCAGTCCCGTAACCAGGATTTGCCGACACGAAGAAGTCCACATGAGGGTCGTTCAGACGGCCCGGAGGAATTGCCGCATGTTCTGGTTTCAGCCAATCTGTTTCACCGTTCATCCTTATTATATTTTTTTCGGAGTCGTATTTCCTGCCAAACTGCGCAAATGAAACGGCTGAAATGAGCTTGCTGCAGGATTCAGGGATATCATGGTCGAATCTAGGATAGAATTTCCTGAAGAACACAGGTAGGAAACGATATGATCTGAATCCCTTTGATATCAGGAACCAATGGATGCTTCCAGCATCATACTTGTCCATGAGCATCATCATGACATGCCCGAAGCTTCCTGCAAGGGCGTGCGACATCCGCGAATTCTCCTCGACGACGGTGTTCCCGGAGAAAAGGAACCTGTGCAGGGATCCTCCTATGTCCAGGCTGATTAGCTGGAGGGTGGAAAATCCTGACAAATCACCCGATTCCGTCCTCAGGAGGATGACCCACTGCTTTGTGGAAAGATCATCCAAGAATTTCTTCCTTGAAATATTGTCGTAATAGCGGGAATGGAGACTGAACATGCCCTCTGAATCGGAGGAGTTCAGTTTACCTATTGACACTATTGCAGCCTTAACTGACATTTATACTCCTCACAGACTTCCGAGTTCCAGGTATGCCGGACGCGGATCCAGCGATATAATCTTATCATTTGCATCTCCCCAGTCAACGGCATAGATCCGGCTTCTGAGCTTTTTATGCCTGAATTTTCCAGCAATCTTGAGAAGAGGATCCTGTTCCGCCATCCCTACAGCCAGGAAAGAAGTCTTGCAGGCTGAGAGTCCTTCAAGAGCGTGGTTCAGGAGAAAGCTGAAGACCTGGGCGGAATCGTCCCTTATGGCAACACATGAGAGACAGGCATGCCTGAAAGGATTGCCCGCTTTCGGCAATGGCGGGAATCCGGATAATATGCCTAGGATATTTGATCCTAAAACCATTGGTCTATATGGGAGAGAGTAGCCATCGACAACATATTGGCGGAATGGCATCTGGTCCCAGATGGCGGCAACACCTTCAATCCTGCCGCCTTTGAATGCTACGAGAAAATCCTGAGGACTGATGCTACTCAGCAATCCAGATTTTTCATCAATCCTGGATCTTGAATAAACCGGGAAGAACTGCCTGCTCCTGCCTGTTTCACATATAAACTTAAAAATCTCATCTGTACCTACGCTGTCGCCGCGTAAAAGTTCAAGTCCGTACTCCGCAGGAACTGTCCTCTTCGCTGAACCAGGGATCAGTAAAGTCGTATATTTGAAGAGCTCCCTGTATGTCGGCAATCCTGCTCTTCCGCTTGTCAGGATTTCCCTTGCAATTTTATTTTCCTCAAGGATGGAAGTCAGATAGAAAATTCCAGGATTCTTCTCCTCATGGATTTCCTTGAGCATCCTGAAACCCCGGAAAAGAGCGGTGCTGTTCCTGAATTCCGGATCGAGCCTGAGCGAGCCGAGATATCCGACGCGCATGGGAAACCCATTTATGAAAAGCTCTCTGGTGGCACTCATCCCCATCGCAACAATCCTGTCGCCGTATTCGCCCAGGAACACAGATGCATCCTCCCCGTGGATCTGAACTGCATCGAAGAAACTTGGCTCGCAGGTTGTCCTGAGCCGGACATTCCCCTGCAGCGGAATGCTGCGGAGGAACTCCCTGATCTTGCCGTCATCACCGGATCCGGCAATGCGACCTTTGACGGAGATGGTCTGGCGCTGGCCTGTATTATTTTTCAACTGCTTCCATTTCTCCGGCTTTCATTTCCTTCAGGAGATTGATCCTGAAAATAAGAAGTGCTATTCCAAATATTGCGACTATCGCAATCATGACAGAATTTCTTGCCGAAGAGACTCCGAAGACATTCACAGTCTCGTCAAACGTGGCAATTCTCTGGATGACACGCAGTCCGAACAGCACCACGGCAAGGGATATCAGCGAGCGGTTCTTAACCGGATTCCACGCCGCCATGCACATTGCGACGCCAAATGCGACGAGATATATGCCGAACGGCTTTGCCAGATAAAAGACTCCGGCGTCAGGAACGGCAGTCACCCCTCCAATGGATTTCCCCGCCCATACGAGCAAATCTTTGGGCCCGTTGAACATCAGCCCCACCAAAATGTGATAGATTCCTATCACCCACAGAAGTCCACGGATGAGGACATGCTTGCTCTTCATTTTAAAATCTCCTTTCCATTTTTTAATTTATACTTATTTTGAAAAATCGTTCATCCTGTCGCAAAGGCAGCTTGGGACAAGCCTGCCGTTGAGAATCGTCGAATCGGGACAGTCGCGGCAATAGTTGACGGTTCCATCTGCCTCTATGGATGGCGCCTGCTGGAAAATAAAATGCTTGTCCTGCATTTCGTTCCCTGCGCCAAAAGACTCCAGCAGGAATCGGATGTTTTTCCAGAAAAATCCACCTGATAAGGCATTGAGCAACAGCTGAATTCTGAACCTCAGGGGCCCTGCACGGTAGAAAAACATGTATCTCCCCGTTATAAGGCGGGTCAGGCGGACCAGCAGATGGTCTGAAAATCCTGACTTTACGGAAATGCTCAATCCTGTTTTGCCGCCATGGCGGATAATTCCCTGCACATACGAGAGCCAGCTGGTATCGCTCCTGCTCCTGCTTGAACAAAGGTAGGCATAGGGGAAATAACCGTCCCTGCCCATGACTTCTGCAATTTCAGCGTTTGTTATTTCCTCTCCGGAACTGCCGGTTTCTGCATTCCCTGAAGCGCTGCAGGAAAGGCCAGCTTCAGATGACCCTGAAACATTTTTGAACTTGTTGAAATCAGTATAGCAGGTTGCAAGCATGTACTCAAGATGAGGGGAGTCTGCAACCTCGCTCATCAGCCCGGGCAATCCTGAAAGGGATGTCCTGTTTATGATGATCGACAAACCCGCGACAATACCGTACGAGGCTATAAGTTCCGCCTTGCTCCTCCTGAGCTCGCGAGCCGCTTCTTCCGTCTGGATGGGCATGTCAAGCCTCTTCTGCTCCTTCTGAATATGCAGAAGTATCAAATCCGGAGGAGAGTCCTTCAAGGAATCCAGCAGTTTCGCGTTTATCTCCATTCCATTTGTTATGATGGACACATGTAAGCCCTTTTCCCTGACACGCCTTACTATTTCCGGGAGTTCAGGATGAAGTGTCGCCTCTCCGCCGGTCAAGGTCAGAGTATGCAGCCTGCGAAGTTTAAGGGCGTCTTCAAGCTCGCTGGAAACCTGCTCAAGGCTTTTCACAAAGGGGTCTCTGAGATTGTAGCAGCCTGGACATTGGATGTTGCAGCCCCTGATAATATCCAGGGCGAAATGAGGGATGTTCTTCCCCCGCCATGGCAGCAGCATCGGCCTGTTTCTGATCATTCCCCCTCCTTCACATTGATTTTGGACAAGTATCGTTTGAACAAACTCTTTCACAGACCCTGACCAGTCCTTTTTCCGTAACTGTGAAAGACTGGCATCTTCCAATCCTCTCCTCGTCACGGATCTCCGGCGTCATGTAGCTGCCAGCTGCGACTGCAATCACTGACTCTCCGCCTTTCCCGGATATGAAACCCCTCATCTGCCTTAAAGCACTCAAATGTCCTCCAAACCTCGTTCTCCGCATGAGCCTGAAAAGAGGAAAAACGGTCCTTGAAATGAAATTCGACTTGTGGAGATTGGATGAATGGAGATCCCTGCAGAACCCTTCAACGTCGAAGCTCCTGTTGACAGCCTCGACCTTCCCCTTGCAGCATCTCAGGAAGACATACGACGAGCAATGCGGATGGACGGCAAGCCCCCATGGCTGGTACTGAGGCATTGGGAAAAAATCTCCGGTGCGGACATCAAGCTTTTCATCAGCGCCTACCAAGGACTTGACTATGTCCTCACGTGTTACAGTTCCCAGCCCAGCCGGATGACGTCCTAAAGGCAGATAAGCCTGAAACATTACCGTGTTCAACATTGGAGCCAGGCCTGCGGCATACTGCATGATATTCCGGCATTCTCCCAGGTTTTCACTGCACACGCATCCGACAAGGCCAAGCCTCAATCCAGCACCGATTATATTTTCCGCAGCCTTGAATTTTAACTCTACAAGATTCTCACCCCTCATTTTCATGCTCGTCGATGATTCAAAGGTGTCAAACTGGAGCTGGACCTTTTCAAGACCTGCCATCTTCAAATCATGTGCGAAGGTCTTATCTTCAGCCAGGCGTAGCCCATTGCTGGCCATCAAAGGACGCAATCCCAGCTTTTTCATCCCTTGGACAATGGAAATTATTTCAGGATGGACGGAGGGCTCGCCGCCTGTCAAGGTAACCAGCCTGCCTCCTTCCATCCGAATCATTTCCGCGAGTGCAATTGCCATGTTGAGGCTTAGGAACGAGTTCCCATCTTTTCCGGCATCTGCGTAGCATACGGGACAGCTGAGATTGCATTTTGATGTGATTTCCATGAGATTGAAAGTCCGGCCGGGCCGGAATGTAGCAGATCCGCGTTCAGCATATCCGCGCGAACCGACCTGCTCAAAAAGATCTGCGTCGGATGAGATCAGAGTATCCTTTCTCTTCTCAGGACAGTCGATGATGAACCTTACAGTATTTCCACTTCGTTCATAATATGCATGATGGTTTTGCCGGCAGCCATTGCAATATGACTGAGTTGTCCTCATGATGTTCACCATGGCCGTCCTCCTATGGACACGAGCCAGGATGCAATTATAATGATACCGGCAAGAAGAAGACATATGTTCACTAGGTTGCGGCCTGGCGAGATGCCGCTGATTTCGCGGAGCATGTCACGGAAAACGATACGGTAGTACATTCTCATGGCAAGAAGCACCGCGAGGCCTGCGACCACCCCTTTGCATTTTTCCGGATCAAGCGCCGCGAAAATTCCGGCTATCCCTGCGAACACCGCAAGCGCGCCCCATGGTTTGAGGACAATGACAAGATGCTTGCGCTCGACAGGATTGCAGTCGTAGAATTTCTTGTAGAAGGACAACGCCATCTCAGGGAAGAAGAAGGAGATGATCCCTGTAAAAACATGGTAGACCGAAAGGATCCAGAGATAGCACAGGAATATGATATTTATTTCAGGTTTCATAATCTTTCACATGATTGGCCGTGGTTCATCTTCAGCGGGATTCCCGAGCGGATATCCCTGTTTCTGCGATACTTCCTTCTGAAGAAGGAAATTTATAGTAAAGAAGGCGCAGGCCTTCCTGAAGCTCCGGCAGTTGGCCCTCAGATCCTTTGCCCTCTTCAAAATTGAAAAAGTGGAATAGAAGGACTTGCGCGCCTGATGGCAGAACTTCTCTATCTTCTCGCCAGTAAATTTTTCCGGGTTGAATGGAACCTGTCCGAACCTGTATTTCCCGAGCCACCATTCCTTTTCCGAAAAACGGTTTTCCGAAGATAGCCGCCTATAAAGATCGGTTCCAGGGAAAGGAATGACATGGTTGAACGCCGCAAGATAGAATTTATGTGTTTCGGCAAAGCGGACAGTCTCGTCTATGAGTTCCTGGCTGTCGTATGGATACCCGACCATGAAAGTACCGTAGAGTGAGATGCCATGCCTGCGGAGAAGCCCTATCGTCCTGCCATAGTCTTCGACACGGTTGCATGATTTGCCCATGCTCTGCAAATTTGAATTTTCCAGGGATTCAAACCCTACCAGGAGTCCGGCGCATCCGCTCGCGGCCATGTCTGAGACCAGATCCTCATTTTCAAGGTGTTGCAGACTGGCCTGGCTCACCCAGCGTATGCCAAGCGGTTTGAGCTCCCTGAAAAACTCACGGGCCACAGACCCGTCTCCTACAAGATTGTCATCTACAAAAAACACGGGTTTTCCTGCGAGTCCGCGCATTTCGTCGATGACCTCTGAAACCGGCCGTCTCCGATGGCATGAACCATAAAATGCGCTTATTGAACAGAACTCGCAGCTTCCCCTGCATCCGCGTCCGCTTTCAACAAGGGCAAGGTTGAAATATTTTTTACCCTTGAATATGGATCTGTCAGGCCTTATGCCTGAAAGCTGGAACCCTGGGACGCCCCTATATGTCTTCTGAAGATTTTTCCCTTCAGCGTCCTCTAGTATCTTTTTCCATACCGGTTCCGCCTCTCCGATGCAGACCGAGTCCGAATATTTCAGGACTTCCTCCGGACAGAAGGTGGCGTGATAGCCGCCCATTATCACCGGTACTCCGCGATTGCGGAATCGGCATGCAAGCTGGTATCCCCTCCTGGCGGTGAAAGTCTCTACTGAAATCGCAACCAGATCGGCAGGATGTGAATCATCGACCTCCTCTATGCGGTCGTCAAAAAAACAGATTTCCCATTTTTTAGGAGTAAGGCCTGCCAGGACGGCCATTGCAAGCGGCTGCATCTGCCAGGAACGCACATATCCCTTTTTGGAATCATGACCTATCGATGGATATACGAGCGTCAGACGGGGCATAATCCCAGCTCCTTGAATCTTATCTGCCCGGGCAATGGCGCTTCGCCAGGCGCCTCAAGCGAATATGGTGTTGCAAATCTTTTTTCATTGTAGAGTCGCCTGGCAAATTTCCGGTATGTCATGACTCCAAACATGTTGATAACTGAATTCTCGACCGGAAGACGCAGGCGCCGGACTGCATTTTTGAAGCGGAAAGTTTCCTTGTATGCCCATTTGAATCCGTCATAAAGTTCAAAGGGACTCATTTGCGCAGGTCTGATAACCGCATGCATCGTGTCGTAGTCATCCCAGTTGAAACTCAATATCCTTCCCTCGTCAAAAAGCCTTTTGAAAAGCATTGTCCCGGGATATGGAGTATAAAGGGAATATCTTGGGATATCAATTTTCAGCTCGTTGACGCGCTGTACTGTCGACTCGAAGACCGAAAGGTCATCATGGTCGAGCCCGAAGACGAAACAGCCCTGCACGGAAATATTATGGGAATGCAGCGTTTCCATCGCAAGCGAGTAATTGTCGACATGATTGAATCCCTTGTAGATCTGGCGCAGATTCTCGCGGTTGATGGATTCAAACCCTATGAGAAGATATATGCAGCCGCTCTGTTCCATGAGATCGAGAAGTTCATGGTCTGCCGCGACCTCGATTGTCGTCAGCCCTCCCCATTTCTTCTTAAGCGGCTTGAGCGCATTGAACAGCTCCATGGCATATTCGCGGTCGCCGACCAGGCTGACATCATTGAAGACAAACCTGTTCCCGGGAAGGCTCCTGGCATCGTCGATCACGTCAGACACGGGGCGCCTGTAATATTTTGGCCAGATTGCGGGAACTGTGCAGAAGTCGCAGGTCCTCTTGCAACCTCTCGTGGCCTGGACGACATCCGGCATCATATAGCCGTTGCGCCTCATGAGATCCCGCCGCGGTATTGGAACATTCTTAAGTATGTCGCATTCAGAAGCAGTTTCCTCATACTTCTTTTCCATCCTGCCAGCCCTGAAATCAGCTATCAGCCGGGGCCATGTCCGTTCCGCCATGCCTACGACAATGGCATCAGCGTGAGCCGACGCTTCCGAAGGTAGCAATGTCACATGTATGCCTCCGAGTACTACTGGAATATTGCGGGACCGGTAATGATCCGCTATGCGGTAGGCGGCATTCGCTGTTCCGGTAATGACGCTGATTCCTACAAGATCGGCATTTTCATCGAGCGGTATGTCTCCGATGCTTCCGTCGACGATCTTCCATTCAATGTCGGCATCCTGTACAAGGGCGGCAATCGTTGACAAGGTCAGCGGAGCCTCTCTCATTGATCTAACATGGAACCCTATACGCATCTTATGCATATGGGCATCTGGCATTATCAAAAGTATTCGCAAAAAACGTCCCCCCCCTCACATTTACTGGCATATTTTCCATTTTTAATTTGCCATAGAGGTCAGGTTTATCAATCAAAAATTCTTTACATTCATTTAATTTGAATAGCCGTCGTAATCCATCAGTTTTCTTCCCTTTGCGAACTCTGCGTCTTAATCTCAGCGTACTCCGTTGTAAAGACTTTGAATCCTAAGGATCCGCTAAAAAATAACTTGGGCATTTGCTGGCGAATATTTCGGATTGATTATCATGGTGCGAAAGAGGAGAATATCTGAAGATATTTGACGATTGAGCAACGTGATAAGCGGCCGGAAGAACGCCAGCCCTTTGGGACGGGAATCCATGCATTTGTCTTCTTCGTTGCTTCACCCTTCATTCGCCGCGGCGAACTCAGGGTTTGCGCCTAAAATACAAACGCCTGTATTTCCCGTCAAATGGCCAATTTATTTTTTAGTGGACCCATATTGTATATGGCGATGCCTCTGGAAAACCATGCGTTCGAGCCCCAATTCTACAGCAG
>CAZION010000109.1:0-22845 GCA_964540865.1 uncultured Victivallis sp. | reverse complement strand
AGAGGCACAGAGGCACAGAGGCACAGAGGCACAGAGGCACAGAGGCACAGAGTTAGAAGATGCCGAAGTAGCTAGTGATACCATCCCGAGGAAGGCAAGTAGAATGGAAGAAGTTCGAAAGTTCGGAAGTAACTCGGGCATTCCTGCCCGAGGAATTTCATGAACGTCCAACATTCAATCCGCCGTGGCGGAAACGTCCAACTTCGAATGAAAGAGAAGAACGGAGGACAGAGGTCGGTAATATGAGGTCAGTGAAGAATTATGTTGGAGTTCAAGCTTTAGCTTGTGATTTAGGATTGAGGTGATTCATCACCGCCTTTAATGACGGAATTCATTCCGTCTCATATAAACATCGCGAAATGAATTTCGCGAAACAAGGCGGTAATAAATTACCGCCCAGCGACAGGCTCAGGGCAAGCACTCCAAGTGCGAATTTCGCAATTCGCAGGAGAGAGGTTCGAAAGTTCGGAAATGCGGAAGTTTCTGGAGTTTGCCGACGACCGACGACCGGAGACTGACGACCACTCTCAGACTTAAAACCTAAAACCTAAAACTATAATAAAACACGGAAGGCTTTAACGATGGAAATAAAGTATCAGCAGTTATCGAATGAAGAAGCTTTAAAAACTTATGCGGAATGGTTGATGCAGCAGGGGATCAAGTCACCGGAATACTTTTTCAACAACCATGGCGAGTGGTACATGCTGTCCTATCCGCTCCGCACACTCATGCTCTGCGGGAAATTATACGGGAAGCGCGAGTATATGGATCTGGCGTTCGAATACATCGACATCTACCTTTCCGAGCAGCTCCCGAACGGCGCGTTCACGTCGAACTACCGCAGGCAGCCGACAGAGAAACTGACCAAGAAGGAATTCCATGAAATCCTGCGCAAGGGCAAGGTGAACATCGCGGATGTCGGTTCAAATGTGACTTGGATAATTCAGGCGGCGACATACGCTGACAAGGATCGCAAGGAAAGATATCTTGCTGCAGCGAAAAGATGGCTGGACAACTGGGTTCCGATCTGGGCGCTTCCCGAAGGCGGCTACGGCAACGGGATTTGGTGCGGTCATAAACTCAATGCACCTTACACATGCGGAATGTCCACGTTAGTTATGGCATTATCGGCTTTTTCGCTTGTGACCGGTGAGGAGGAGTATATCGAAAATGCTGAACGATGCATGAAATTCCAGTGTTCGAAATGGCTGGACAACGGCCTGCCTCTTTTCCTGAACTGCTATCCTTGGATACGCGAGCAGATCCTGGATGACTACGGCCACAGCTACTACCTGCTTGAAGGCATGTGCTGGACGCATTATGTATCGAGGAACAAGGAGGTCAAGGCTCTTCTGGAGAAACGGATGGGCGAGATGATTTTCGGGAAGGAAGGTCTCCTCTCACAGTGGGACAAGTCGTGGTTCAGCTTCAAAAACTGCTTCCAGCCGCTTCCGATAGACAGGCCGTCATCCGACATGGTGTCGAGCCGTGCCGGTATGGCGCCCGGCTGGGAGCTAGCCAAGTCCAACGGCATCATCCACACTTTCCTGTATTATCTCAACAACATCGAGGACAATCCCAAGTTGCGTGAGAAGACCGAGCTTGGCCTGAAATACCTGAGCCATCCGCTCAAGGCAAGGATGAGCGGTGTGGCATCCGAGGTTGAGGAAGGTTATGGCAGTTTCGCAATGCAGTCAACCGGCTTCGCAGGACTTTCACTGCTTGAAGGCATAAAGAAAAACTCAGTGTTCAATCTGAAAGGATAAAAAGGAGGGCGACAGAGGGCATCAAAACCTGAAAAATGATTCTTGATTTACTAACGCAATGGCGTTCCGATGGAGTGCGTGTGACGAAGTCACCGCTCTGGTGCAAGTAGACAAAAGCGCAAACTTTGTTTGCGCACTCCCTGGGATGCCTGCGGCATCGTAATAACGCTCCATGTGCGAATTTCGCAATTCGCAGGAGAGAGGATGAAGAAGTTCAGAAGTTTTCTGACGACCGATGAATGACGACCGATTTCTGACTTAAAACTTAACACCTAAAACTTGAAACTTAATATAAAGGAGGTTCGTATGATGAATGGGAAAATGTCTTTGACGGTGTTGATTGGAATGTTATCCGCGGTGCTGTTTTCAACCGCCGTGTCAGCCGCTGACACAGTGACGGCTGAACCAGTTAAAACCGATGCTTCCGCTGTAGCCAAGCCGCAGGCGGGTGCAGCTCTCACAGAGGCGGATGTCGAGGCCAAGCTCCTCCGGATGCGCGAACTGTGCAAAGGTGGAAGCCGTGTTGAATTGATTCAGGAATTCAAGGACGAGGACATCGCCGCCTGGCCGTCTCTCTTCAACGACAAGAAAGCCGGGGATGCAAAGACATTAGATGCATTGAATCTGCGCGGGATGGGCTTTTGCGTGCTGAAGAATTACGAACTGGCTGAAAAAGATTTCAAGCTCGCCCTCGAAATCTCCCCCACCAATGCGTATCTATGGAATAATATGGGCGAAGTTTATCGTGCCATAAAAGACGATCAGAAAGCTCTTGAAGCCTACAATAAGGCCTTTGAATTGGACAGTGCGCAGCGCACCGCTAAATCTTTCGGATGGATGCCTTTGTCGGCCACGCTCAATGCGGCAGCCATTCTAATAACCCAGACGAAATATGCTGAAGCTCTTAAGGTGATGGAAAGATATGATGACGGTGATATCCAGAAAATGGCGCCGGCATGGGGCACCAAGATGCTCCGCACATATGGCCAGATTTATGCGGGCATGGGCAAGGAAGAGGAATCAGCGGCCAAATTCAAGGCGGCGCTGGAGCTGGAGAAGAAGTGAGGGGGAAGTTCTGGAGTTCTAGAGTTCTGGAGTTCTAGAGTTCTGGAGTTCTGGAGTTCTGGAGTTCTAGAGTTCTAGAGTGCGAAAGTGTTTTTGCAATTAATTCAATGAGCCAATTTTAAAAGAAGTCAGTACGCAGCGGACAGGAGTCAGAATAAATTTGGATTTGAGTTCAAGTTTTATTCTGTCTTCTGTCTACTGACTTCTCGCAAAACGAAAGTTTTGCAATCAGCTCCAATAAAAGGAAATAGAAATGCGTTTATCAGCTCTACTCGGCATGGGAGGTTTGCTTACAGCATTCCTGCTTAACTTTGCGTCATCAGGAACTGTTAAAGCCGCTGATTCCACAACGCCAGCGGATGGAAAAGCCTCCTTAAATCTGGAACTGATTGACGAGGCCGGGGTTCAGTGGCAAATACCCGCCGGGACAACCAAGGTTTCAGTTTTGGCGGTAGGCGGCGGCGGCGGTGGCGCTCCAGGGTTGGGTAACGCCGCTGGTGGCGGTGGCGCAGGAGGCCTTGTGTTTGTGGAAGATTATCTGAAAAAGTATAGCGCCAAACCCGGTGATGTAGTCGAAGTCAAGGTTGGGATGCCAGGAGCTATCCCTAACCCACATAAGGACAGGCGTGGCATGCCAGGCGCGAACTCGTCCTTTGGCAAGATCGTGGCCATGGGCGGCGGAGGCGGCGGACGTGGACAGAACCTGGAGGCTGTTCACCATGCCAGCGCCGGTGGCTCCGCAGGCGGCGGAAATATGGGAGATAAAATCCCGGCCGCATTGCAACCTGCTGAAAGCGGGTTCGGAATCGGATTCGGACATAACGGCGGCGGAGCTCCAGGCGGTGGCGGTGGCGGTGCCGGTGGACCTGGCGCACCCGCCGGTAAAGGCGGTGGCGGAATTGGATTGCAAGGGGTTCCTCAGGATTTGTACATTGACAAGGATTCCGGTTTTGCAACTGTTGATTTTGACGCAAATAATCCAGCCCATTACAAATTCCTGTTCCGTGATCTGTTCGGATCAGGCATTGGTGAAGACGGATGGTTTGCCGGAGGTGGAGCGTATAATGCCCCAAACTCCAAGGATAAGGGAGGCCGGGGTGGCGGAAGCGCGGTGGATCGCATGCCTCACACTGGCGGCGGCGGTGCCGGTTCGACTCATGGATACCAGGGTGGCGAAGCGGGCATCGGCGGCAGTGGTGTTGTACTCGTCAGATGCCACTACGCGGACGGTTCAGTCAAAATCTGCGGTTGGGGACGCGTGCAACCCGAGGAACTCATATCAAAGGCCATGTTAAGGGAACCTGGCTATCTCCTCAACCAAGGCAAATATGACGCCGCCCTTGAAGTGCTGGGCAAACAAAATAATTTGGATAAGCTTCCGATACCAGTGCAGGCAAAAATACTCCGGATATATGGGCAGATATATGCCGGAGCCGGCCAGGAAAAGGAGGCTTCCGCAAAATTCAAAGAGGCCTTGGAATTGGAGAAGAAGTGAGGGGGAAGTTCTGGAGTGCGGGAGTGCGGGAGTTTTCTGATGACTCACGACCTTTTTAGACTTAAACCTAAAACTTAGAACTAAATGTGACATTGGACAGATACTGATGAAAATAAACATATTGAGGACTATCATGGGTGTCATGGCTGTCGGAATCGGATGTGGTGTTTATGCTGCAAATGATGCAGGCGTACTTTATGCAGGCACGGCCAAGGTTGACATCACCCCGCAGATCGGCATCAACATGTGCGGCTTTGCCGGAAGAGCCGGCGCTGTTGGTGTTCACGACCCCCTGTTCGCCAGGGTTGTCGTGCTGAAGGAAAATAATCTCTCCGTTGCGATTGTATCCTCGGATCTTGTGTGGTTGCATTCCGGCAGAATCATAGATGAGGCAAAGAAGAAATGGCAGATTGATCACGTCATCCTTTGCGGCACGCACACACATTCCGGGCCGATGGACACACCGGGGCCATGGTATTCATCGATGGAGGAAAAGGTGATCTCTGCAATTGGAGATGCCTCAAAGAATCTTTTCCCTGCACATATCGGGGCGGAGAAAGCTCCATTTGAAAGCGACTTCCTGAGCTATAATCGGCGCTTCATCCAGGCGGATGGCAAAGTGAGCATGTGGTGGGAAAACCCCAGCCGTAAGCCGAACGGACCGGTGGATCCTACTCTCCGCGTCATAAGAATAGATGACGACAGCGGTACAACACGGGCCGTCATGGTCCACTATGCCGCCCATCCTGTCGTACTCGGCGGAAAAAACGTGCAGATTTCAGCGGATTACCCGGGTGCCACGGTAAATTATATCGATCAGGAGATGGGTGGCAAAGTCATGACCATGTTCTTTCAGGGCGGGGGCGGCGACGTTCATCCATATGAGACTGGCTTGTCAGGAGAACACGGATTTGAGATCGTCAGACAAACGGGCGTCTCCCTGGGGAAACAGGCGCTGCTCATGGCAAAGGGAATCCGGCCGATGCGGGAAAAAGGCGGAGATTCAATCAAGGTGGCGCAGAGCGTCATCTCCATGGCGTATCGTGAAGACAAAACAAAAATTGTCGATGTTGGCGTTATGGCCGTACTGATCAATAAAGATATCGCGCTGGCTGTCATCTCCGGTGAACCGTTTGTTCAGCACCAGCTTGACTTGTCGGCAAAATCACCTGTCAAAAACACCTTCCTGCTCGGATATGCGTTTTTTGGAAAGGGGATACCGCTGCCCACCTACCTTCCATCAATGCAGGCCGTCAAGGACGGCGGATACGGTGCCGGACCTGGCAGCGCGAATTTCCTGGAAGTCGGCGCCGGGGAACGCATGATCGACGAGGCGGTTAAGCTTATCAACGAAGTACAGACGAAAAAGGAGTAAGCCATGTTTAAATCGTGCAAAGGAGCAATAATTATGGGGACTTTAATAATCTGTGCGGGCGTCGGATTGGCATTCAGCACCAGCGCTGCAAACGACACAGGCCGTCTTTATGCAGGCACTGCCAAGGTTGACATCACTCCCGACGAAGGGAAGGCTGTCAACTTACTGGGGGCTAAATTAAAAATACGCGACCATCTTTTCGCACGTGTGCTTGTCCTGAAAAACGACAAGGCATCGTTCGCTATTGTTTCCCTGGATCTGATTCTTTTCTCGTCGAAAAAAGTCGTGGACGAAGCGAAGGAAAAATGGAAGGTGGACCATGTCATCCTCTGCAGCACCCATACGCACGCCGGGATGGCGCCGAAGGGGCTGATCATTGGTGGCGGCCAGAAGGATTGGACCCGTGGCGGGGATCCCGCCGAACTGATTGACTGGCCGGCGCTTTCCAATGACCCCTGGTATGCGGCAACTGAAGACAAGATCGTCGCCGCCATCGGAGAGGCCATGAAAAACATTTTCCCTGCGAATATCGCGGCTGGCAGAGGGCCGTTCGAAAGCGTGTACATGGCACATAACCGGCGGCTTGTCAGCGAAGACGGAAAACAGGTGACAGCCATGTGGGACAATCCCAAAAGGCTGCCTACAAAACCGATTGACCCAACGGTAGGCGTAATGCAGGTCAATGATGATTCAGGAAAGCCGCGTGCGTTTCTGGTGAACTATGCCTGTCATGCCGTCGCCTCTATGGGGTCCGGGTTCCTGTACAGGGATTTCCCCGGGGAGATGGTGGATTATGTTGAAAAGGAACTGGGCCCTGATTGCATGGCCATGTTCACACAGGGAGCGGAAGGCGATCAGGATCCTTATGACATGGCAAGCGGGGAGCATGGGTTCAATATCATCAAACAGGCAGGCATCTCCCTTGCCAAGGGTGCATTGCTTGTGGCGAAAAACATAAAGCCGCAGCAGGACAAGCAGGGCTCATCCATCAAGGTGAAGGAAAGCATGCTGAAGATCAAATGCCGCAACAGCAACAAGGTCTCCGATGTCGCCATCACGACAGTCGTGATAAACAACGATATGGCGCTTGTTGCCATCCCCGGCGAACCCTTCATCCAGCACCAGCTCGATCTGACGGCGAAATCGCCGCTGGCCAGCACCTTCCTGCTGGGGCTTGCGTACAGCGGATCCGGAACACCTTTCACCGTGTATCTACCGACCGCGCAAGCAGTCAAAGAAGGCGGCTATGGCGCGGCGGAGTGCTCCTTCCTGGAAGCGGATGCGGGAGCGAAGATAGTTGATGAAGGCGTTGCCTCAATAAAGGAACTGATGAAAGGAAAAGGGAAGTAAGGAGCAAGTTCTAGAGTTCTAGAGTTCTAAAGTTCTGAAGTTTGAGAAACCGGGAGGGGTGTGGCTGGTAATCGAGAAAAAGACAAAGCAAGAAATTAAGTTTTGATTTACGAACGCAGCAGCGTTCCCGGGAGTGCGTGTTACGGAGTCACCGCTCTGGTGTCAAACAACAAAAGCGCAAACTATGTTTGCGCACTCCGCCGGATGCCTACGGCATCGTAATACGAGGGCAGAAATGCTAAAGTTCTGGAGTTTGCTGGCGATTGCTTTCCGACGACCGACGACCAAAGACTGACGACTATTTTATGACTTAAAACCTAAAACTTAATACTTAAAACTAAAATATAACGGGGGTTTTTAAATGAAGATGATCTTGAGAATTCCAACATTGACGCTGCTCCTGCTTATGTCCGCATCAACATGGGCGGCACCTGTTGAACTTGTGAAGGGGGGGAAGGCTGTTTCGGAAATCATAATGGACAAGGACGCAAACCAGAGCGTGAAACTTGCGGCAAAGGATCTGCAGACTTATCTGAAGAAGATTTCCGGGGCGGAACTCAAAATCGCAAACACCCCCACCCCGGAAGTGAAAAATCAAATTTATGTCGGCGAGGGCGAGTTCACAAGGAAGCTCGGCTTCAAGCCGTCAAAATTCAACAACAGCGGCTTTGAGATCGTGGCAAAGGACAATTATGTGATACTCACCGGCACCGACCGGATAAGCAGAAAATCCACGGTTACCAACGACCTGAAAAAATGGCAGGATTTCTGCGGTGAGAAGTTCGGGCTGGACCATGTGAACGACGGCCTCGGTGAATTCAATCCGCCTCTGAACCTATATGCAAACGATGATACCGGCACATGGTACGCAGCTTCCGAACTTCTTGAACAGCTCGGGGTCCGCTTCTATGCACCATATGACAATGGCACCGTTGTCCCGGAAATGAAAGACATATCGGTCGCGGAACAGAATCTCAAAAGCGAATCTGCTTTCGCCCGCCGCGAATGGCTCTGCTACGGCATGCGCATGCATGAAGAAAGTATAGCCTGGCTAAAACGCATGAAATGCGGAAGCCACACTGCGATCCTGAACAATCATACCACCTATGCCATTTACGGAAAAAAAGAACAGAAGGAACTTCATCCGGAATTCCTGGCATGTGATGCAGCCGGGAACCCTTATCCCGGCTATCCGCCCGGAGTCGGCATGCCGCGTTTCGGAAACCAGGAATTCCGCCGCGCAAGCACGATATTCATGAACAAGGTGCTTGAAGCGCTTCCGGACCTTTCCTCAATCGCGGTCGGTCAGCCGGACGGCGGCATAAAGGTTGACGCCCGCGACATAAATCTTTACGAAAAGGCCGGGGATCCTGTTGGGCAGGGCATATCGAACTGCTACTGGGACTACAACGTTTTCCTGGCAAAGGAACTGAAAAAGTCGCACCCCGACAAATCCCTGCTCTACCTGGTCTACGGAGAAGGAGTCAGGATGCTTCCCTCCAACATGAAGAGTGACGATCATGACAACATGATTATGGCGTTTGCACAGCCGTACAGCGCCTACTGCGTGGTCCAGTCCACCAGAAAACCCATGCTTGAAGAACGCCATAAATGGCTTGATGCCATGAAACAGAAGGGCAAATCCCCGATATGGGATTACTTCCTGTATTACATTACTCCGGGACATCCGAGATTCCCGATATTCTTCACAGAATACCTGCAGCAGGAAATGAAAGAAATGCTGCCCTATGCCGACGGAAAATTCATCGAACTCCAGTCCGCCGCAATGTCCAACGGGTTGAAAGACCAGCCCGGAATGCGTCTCGGCGAACCTGCGCTCATACACCTCATGATGTACTGGCAGAATAAACTTCTATGGAATCCCGACGCCGACCGCAAGGCCATTCTCGAAGAATACTACCGGCTGTATTTCGGCCCGGCCGCCGCGGAGATGAAGGAGTTTCACGAATTCGCTGAAAAGGTCTGGACGCGCCAGGAGTCCAGGAGTGTCACCCAGAGCACCGGTTTCCTCAAGGAGGCGGACATTGAAAAGTATTTTGAAATACTTTCCAGGGCCCGTGCCAAGGCCGGCAAAGATACAGTTTACGACAAACGCATCGCCGCAATGGAAGATGCATATAAGCCGTTGAAGAAATTCTTTGCGGATCTTCAGCGCAAGGGTCCGGAAATCCGCGGGTATACCGTTCCGAACGACACAAAGCTTGACGGCGACGTCACGAAATATAAAGACGGCTGGAACAAGCTGCGTGACAAAGTCACAGGGGAATTCCAGGAACTGAACCGCACGGATGTCAATATTTCACTGACTGAGGACGGAACGGCTCTTTATATCGCGGCGGTCTGCTATGAAGACAGTATCGGAAAAATAAAAGCAAACACCAAACTCAATGACACTGTCACAATTTTTGATGACGATGTAATTGAAGTTTACATAAACACCCCTGAACGGAGCTACTTCAAAATAGTTGTAAATCCGAACGGGGCGGTCTGGGATGAATCAACCGACGTCTCGATCGTTGAACGCGACACCCTCCAGATTTTATGGAATCCAGGCATTAAAGCTGTTGTGAAGAAATTCGATGACCGCTGGACGGTAGAAATGATGGTTCCGACAAAGGATCTGGGCAAGATCGGCCCGACAAAACAGGATCCCTGGGGGATACAAATTGGAAGGACACGTTTTTCCGGAAACGATCAAGAGTGGTCTGCGCTTGGCCCGGGCAAAGGCCCTTACGCGACATTGACACAATGGGGTAATCTCTGGATAAAATAGTTGCAAAGGCAGGAAGAAAAGCATAAAACTTAATATATAACGGAGGTATTGAAATGAAGGCGATTTTGAAATTGTTTGCATTAACCGTGTCACTGTCATTGAGCGCAATGTTGTCAGCCGTTGCGGGGGAATCTCCGTATGCGGACGCATACAAGGCGGGACAGGACTTTGAGAAGGCCGGCAAGTTCACCGAGGCGCGTGCAGAGTATGAAAAGGCTCTCGCCGTAGAGGGAAACACGCCAGATCAAAGCGGGGAAGCGCTCCTCAATCTCTCTACCGGCTACTGCCGCGAATACAAATGGCAGCCAGCCAATGCCGCACTGGATAAGGCGATAGCGCTGAAGGGCGTCTCGGATGCCATCAAGATCAGGGCATATATGGCAATCGGAAATATCTGGATGAACTACGGGGACTGGCCCAGGGTCAAGACTGCATTCTCCGAGGCGTTGAAGCTGCCCGGCATCACTCCGGAACAGAAAATGCTGTCGCAGAAAGGTATGGTGAAGGCGCTCATGAACCTGAGGGAGTATACCGCTGCCCGCGCAGTCATGAAAGAGCTTCTCGCATACGATACAGTTCAACCGGTGGCGGACGGACAGGATGCTCCGCGGGTGGTGCTGAAGGAGTTTGCGCCTACCGCAGCTCTGCCGAAGGCAGAGAAGGTGTCAACGCAGATGGCCATTGGCAAGACGCTGATGTATGAGCAGAAATTCGAAGAGGCCAGGGCCGAATTTGCAAAGGCGCTGGCAATGCAGGATATCTCGAATGAATTTAAAGCAGAGTGCCAGCTCTATATCGGATTGAGCTACTACGAGGCGAAAGACTACGAAAATGCCAAGACTGAACTCACAAAGGTGCTGGGCATGCCCGGTGCAGGCGCCAGGCCGGCATGGGACGGCGGACGGATGGGATATGTCCCGGCGCGTGAGGCGATGCTTCGTCTTCGTTTCAGGAATATGGCACCCGACGACAATAAATTGCTCAAGGTGCTGTTCATCGGCTCAAGCCATACCTTGCGCGGGAACATTCCCGAACTGGTCACGCAGCTGGCGGCCTCTGCTCCTGCGGATCAGCCCAGGATCATTGCCGGCGATTACGTCCGTATGGGGACAGGCCTCAACACGTTCTGGGATGCCGGCGACAGCCCCGATACCGCACGCGGCGTGATTGCTGCAGATCCATGGGACGCTGTCGTTTACGAGACTTTCTATAACATGAACGGCGATTCCATTTTAAAATACGGGACCCTTATTACAGACCTGATCCGAAAAGGGAATGCGAAGCCGGTCGTATACGAAAGCCCGCTTCCGCAAGCGTCGCCGTATCCAGATAAATTCCAGAAGTTCCATGACGACAATATCGCATTGCTTAAAGCCGCAAAGGTTCCGGTGGCGCCAAGTGTGGCCGCCTGGATGAAATACCTGGGGCCGAAGCCGACGCCTGAACAATTCAAGGTTGTGTATGCCGACTGGATACATGCGTCACCGAAGGGCGTCTATATTACAGCCTGCTGTATTTACTCGGCGCTCACCGGGTTTACTCCGGTGGGTCTCTATCATCCCGCCGACATTTCCGACGCTGAGGCCAAGGAGTTCCAGGAAATAGCGTGGGCGGCATATCAGGAAACCAATGCCGATCTGAAATAGCCTAGGGGGAAGTTCTGAAGTTCTGAAGTTCTGAAGTTTGGAAGTTTGAAGATATTTAAAATAGCTGAGGTAATTGCAAAACTCGAGTTTTGCAGGAAGTAAGAAGACAGAATTCAGAATGAGATTGTAACTCAAATCCGGATTTATTCTGACTACTGACTCCTGTCCGCCGCGGCGGACTGACTACTTTTGAAATTAGTATTGCAATAAGGAGAGATTAGTGGCTTCGAAATATTATCTTGGCGTAGACCAGGGGACAAGCGGAACAACTGTCCTGCTGCTTGATGAGAATTGGGACATCAAATCCAAGGCTTACAGCGAGCACAGGCAGATTTATCCCAAGCCCGGATGGGTTGAACACGATCCGATGGAGATCTGGGGGAAAATCAAGGATGCAATCACTCACGCGCTCGAAACTGGCGGCGTGCGGGCATCGCAGCTCCGCTGCCTTGGAATTGCAAATCAGGGCGAAACGGTTATGGTCTGGAACAGGAAGACAGGAACCCCAGTATACAATGCAATAGTCTGGCAGGACAGAAGGACTTCAAAAATGGCAGACGGCCTTAAGGCCGAATGCGGAGACATGATCTCAGACCGGACGGGACTGCTTGTCGACGCATATTTCTCCGCCCTGAAAATAAAGTGGATACTCGAGAATGTAGAAGGGGCGAAACAGACGGCTGAAAAAGGTGATCTCATAGCCGGGACACTCGACTCCTGGCTGATCTGGAAAATGACCGCCGGGAAGGTTCACTTGACGGATTATTCAACAGCATCGCGGACAATGCTCTTGAATATCCATACGGGCAAATGGGACGATGACATCATAAATAAAATCGCCATTCCGAAGAACATGCTTCCGGAAATAAAAGACACCTGCGGACATTTCGGGGTGACGGATATTGAACTTTTCGGGGCGGAAATTCCGATTTCAGGAAGTGCAGTCGACCAGCAGGCGGCTCTTTTCGGGCAGGCCTGCTATCATACCGGTTCCGTGAAAACGACATATGGCACGGGTTGCTTCATGCTGATGAACACGGGCAGGAAAATAGTCCGGTCGCCGGGCGGACTTCTTACAACCGTGGCCTGGGGGCTCGACAAGGAGATGACCTTCGCCCTTGACGGCGGCATATATATAGCTTGCGCCGCTATTCAGTGGCTCCGTGACGGCATAGGGATAATCAACTCTGCGGACGAAACTGAGGCGATTGCAAAGTCGGTGCCGGACACGGGCGGCCTGGTTTTTGTCCCGGCGTTTGCCGGTCTTGCGGCCCCGCACTGGGATCAGTATGCAAGAGGCATGATGATAGGGATCACCGGCGGGACGACCCGTGCGCATATCGTGAGGGCCACTTTGGAAAGCATCGCATTCCAGGTGAACGACAACCTTGACGTGATGAAGAGGGATTCCGGCATAGATGTCGATATCATGAGGGCTGACGGTGGCGCGGTCCTCAATGGATTCCTGATGCAGTTCCAGGCGGATATCCTCGGTATTCCCGTCGACGTTCCTGTAATCAATGAAACAACCGCCCTCGGTGCGGCTTACATGGCGGCGCTGGGGATCGGGGATTTCACAAGTCTTGATGAAATAAGCAAGAATTGGAAGCTCCGCAAACGTTACGAACCCAAAATGCCCAGGGACCGCAGGGATGCCCTGGTTGCAAATTGGAGAAGAGCTGTAGACCGGGCAAAGAACTGGGCGGAGGAGTAATTTGGGGGATCAGTGATCAGTGACCAGTGACCAGTGACCAGTGACCAGTGATCAGTGACCAGTGACCAGTGACCAGTGACTAGTGGTCGCAGTTCTATCAATAAGAAACTTTCACATTGTCAGGCGAAAAAAGTATGTTGGGCTTTAGCCCGACAATGTTTTAAATTGACACAATGAATTGGAAAGCAAAGAGTGTCGGGCTAAAGCCCAACATACCTTATTGGCAATTGATTGAAATAACATTAAGAAAACCGGAGATTTAAAGAAATGGCAAGTGAAACAAAAGATGTTGTTATAATTGGCGCGGGAGCCGTGGGAACCGCGATCGCAAGGGAACTTGCGAAATATGAACTGAAGATAGTCCTGGTCGACAAAAACGAGGACATAGGCGGCGACGCCTCAAAATCGAACAGCGCAATTGTCCATACGGGTTTTGACGCATCCCCAGGCACGCTGGAATCCTCCATGGTGGTGGCCGCCAACCCGATGTATGACAAATTATGCGAGGAGCTGGAGATTCCTTTTAAACGGGTCGGCGCAATACTCGTGGCTACGACTCAGGAAGAGCTGGATCTTCTTCCAGGCATCCAGCAGAAGGCGTACAAGAATGGCGTGTATGACATAGAGTTCCTTACACCGCAAATGATCCGCAAACTTGAACCGAATGTAACGGACAAGGCTCTTGGCGGACTATTGATTCCGCGGGAGAGCATAGTAGACCCGTTCCTCCTTGTAATTGCACAGGCTGAAAACGCGTTTCTGAACGGTGTCGAGATCATGACTTCAACAAAAGTTACGGGCTTGAAAAAAGATGATGCAGACACCTGGACTTTGGAAACAGGCAATGGTGATATTAAAACAAAATTCGTGATTAACTCAGCGGGACTCGGCTGTGAAGAGATCGCCCGCTTTGTCGGGAAATGCGACTTCAAAGTGAATCCGAGAAAAGGGCAGTTCTTCATTCTCGACAAGAATATCAATTACAAGACAAGCCGGATAATCCTGCCTGTCCCCACAAAATTGACAAAGGGGAAACTTGCGTCACCGACCATACACGGCAACATGCTTATCGGTCCGACTGCCGAGGATATCACCGACTGCAATGACAAGGCGGTTACACGGGCCGGGATGGACGAGGTTATCAATGGCGTTCAAAAACTTCTTCCCGCCTTCAATCCGAGAGATGCGATAACTGAATACGCCGGATTGAGGCCCACAAGAAATCCTGAAGGATATTTCATAGACGCGTACAAGGATCTCAAGGGTTTCATAAACATCACAGGCATCAGGTCGACAGGGGTCACCGCTTCACTTTCGATCGCGAAGTATACGGTCAATCTGATCCGTACCGAAGGCCTGAAATTGAAGCCTAATGAAAAATTCAATCCGACAAGGGGCGCCATCCCGAAATTCTGCGAGTGTTCCGGCGACATGAAAGAGGCCCTCGTGAAAAAAGACCATCTTTTCGGAAAAGTGGTTTGCAGATGCGAGACTGTGACGGAGGCGGAGATTGTCGCAGCCATCAAAGGGCCTGTCGGCGCCAAATCCGTCGACGCAATAAAACGGCGTGTACGAGCGGGCATGGGACGCTGCCAGGGCGGGTTTTGCGGACCGAGAGTCATTGATATACTGGCCCGTGAACGTGGAGTGAAAGCTGAAGAACTGAGGAAGCATGAGGCCGGTTCCGAATTCATAACCGGTGAAACAAGATAGGAGATCGCTGTGGAATATATTAAATGCGATGTTGTGGTGATAGGTGCGGGACCGGCTGGTGTAGCGGCCGCGTTGTCAGCAAAAAAGGCGGGGGCGGAAAAAGTGCTGATAATCGAGAGGGACAAAAAACTGGGCGGGATACTGCAGCAATGCATACATCCGGGATTTGGCCTTAAATATTTTGATGAAGAGCTTACGGGCCCAGAATATATGGAAAGGTTCATCGAACAGGTGTTTAATTCCAAAATCGATATCCTGTCCGATTCAATGGTCCTCTCAATCAACGGGGAAAAGGAAGTCCTCTGCACTAACAGCAAGGACGGGTTAATCACCGTAAAAGCCGGAGCTGTATGCCTTGCCATGGGTTGCAGGGAGAGGACCAGGGGTGCGATCGGCATACCAGGTACACGGCCCGCAGGCGTTTTCACCGCAGGCTCAGCCCAGAGGCTGATAAACATGCAGGGGCAGATGATCGGCAAAAAAGCAGTTATCCTGGGTTCCGGCGATATCGGAATGATCATGGCACGGAGGATGACGCTCGAAGGTGCGAAGGTCGAGGCCGTAGTGGAGATACTCCCGTATGTGAGCGGATTGACAAGGAACAAGGTGCAGTGCCTTGACGATTTCGGAATCCCCCTTTATCTCAGCCACACGGTAACCGAAATAATTGGCAAGAACCGCGTGGAAAAAGTGAAAATCGCCAAAGTCGATGCGAAAGCCTGCGTTATCAACGGGACGGAAAGGGAGATCGAGTGCGACACGCTTCTGCTCTCAGTGGGATTGATACCGGAGAACGAACTTTCAAAAGTTGCGAATGTCGCAATAAGTCCGGTGACACAGGGGCCGGTTGTAAATGAAAGGATGGAGACCAGCGTTCCGGGCATATTTGCGTGCGGCAATGTAGTTCATGTAAATGATCTGGTTGACCATGTCACATATGAAAGTGAAGTAGCAGGTAAATTTGCGGCTAAATATGCGATGGATCCGGATTATTCCAAGGCAGGAAAGAAGACAATAAAGATAACCGCCGGAAGCAATGTCCGCTATGTAATGCCTGCCAGGATCGACTATGCCGACGAGATCGAAAGAGAAATAACATTGTATCTCAGGGTTGGAAATCCACAGGAGAACGTCAAGATAATTGTATATGACGGTGACAATGAACTGCTCCATGAAAAGCGAATCAGGGTCAGGCCCGGAGAAATGGAGGCGGTGAAGATTAAAAAGGACATCATCGGCAAAATTAAAAACAATATTTCAGTAGGCATAGGGTGAGATAATGGAAAAAAAAGTCATATGCATAATTTGTCCGGTCGGTTGCGAAGTAATCGTCAAGGGCTCGGAAGACAAAATAGAGGAGATGACCGGCTTCCAGTGTAAAAGGGGGAAGAAATATGCGGAGGATGAATATCTGAATCCGAAAAGGATTCTGACATCGACCGTGAAAGTGAAAAATTACGATTACCCGGTACTGGCAGTCCGCTCCGATGTCCCAGTTCCGAAGAGCATTCTTTTCGAATGCATGAAGATAATCAAGAAGACCGAAGTCACGGCACCGGTCAAAAAGGGGCAGGTTATCGTAAGAAACATCCTGGAATCAGGAGCCAATATTATCGCATCAGCAAAAACTCATTGAAGCAAGGGGATTTTTCATGTTTTCAAAAAGCCAAAAACGGCGTGTCGCAAAAACACTATTCATATTATCATGTCTCAGCGTTTTATTTACGGCATCCAGTGGCGCAGCTGAATATTTTGTCGGCAAGCAAGGCAATGATGCCAACAGCGGACAGGCCAAGGACAAGGCGTTTCTGACAGTCCAGAAAGGCGTCAATGCACTCAAGCCCGGAGATACGCTGACCATTGGTCCGGGTGAATATTTTGAAAACGTGAAGCGCGCGGATTTAGGCAGCCCTGACGTGAACACAGTCATCCGGGCTGAAATTCCCGGCACGGCGGTCCTGCGCGGAGATGTGGCGGCGCCCGCATTCAAACCGGTGGACGGGTATAGGTTTGTATATGCCGCGCCCTTCGAACAGAAGCCCAAGGCGGTCTTGGAGCATGACACGCTGCATATAATGTTCGCGAAGGCCAATGTGCCTGAACTGGAATTCGATCCGGGATTTTTCCATTATGATGCCGATGCCAAGATGCTCTATATCTCCAGGTCTGATCTGCTTCCTCCGGACGGGCGCCGCTACACGGTGTCCGTAAACGAAAAGAGCGGACTTGAACTGAACAGCCCCAAACGGGTCATTATCGAAGGGTTGTCCGCAACCGGATTCCACCCCGGCTGGGGCATATTGCTCACCGTACCTGTTTCGTGCGTGGTACGGGACTGCGTCCTGTTCATGAATGTCGGAGGTGTCGTCATGGAGCCGGCCGGACAAGTCGGCAGCGTGGACGGCGGATCAAACAATGTGATTGAAAACTGCATCTGTTATGGAAACTCTTTTGGCGGAATTGTGCGTTATGGCGCGAACAACGACATCATCCGGAATTGCTATACCTACAGAAACATACACGAGGGCTCGGAGCATTTCGGCATCATGCATTACGTCGGCATGCCAGGACCGCTTCTGATCAAGGACAACATCTCCTGGGGGCATAACTTCGATTATTCCGTTAAACCGGGTGGCCAGAAGGAGCGGTTGGAAAACTGCGTGGCGCTGGGTTATATCCGGAACGCCAACATGACCCACAACCTGATCGGCGGCGGCAATGAATACGGTCGTAGCTCATCAACAACAGCTTCCGCCGATAACATTCTGTTCCTGAGCGAGCAGAAACTCGACAAAAACCTCGATTTCGCCGATCCGCTCAACCTAGATTTCCGACTGCAGCCCGGTTCACAGTTCCGAGGGACGGCACCGGACAAAACCGACCGCGGACCATATCCGTATATGGCAAACATTTTCTACGTTTCTCCTGACGGTGACGACCAGGGTGACGGTTTGTCATTGGGCAAGCCATGGCGCACACTGGAACGGGCGGTCAAGGGCCTGCGCCCAGGTGATACGCTTTACCTGTCGAAAGGCGAATACGCGGGCATTACCTGGAAGAAAGCTGGCGGAGGTGAAAAGCCGATCAATGTTCGGGGACGCGGACGCGAGCCGGTATTGATCACCGGTCCCATGAAAATATCAGGCGGCGCTGGAATTGTATTTGAAAGATTGAATTTCACAGGCGGAGTGGCGCTTGACGGAAGCAGCAATATGACTTTCAAGAACTGTACTTTTTCCGGAAAAACGGATGGACTGAACGCGGAATCTGTAAAGGGGCTGCGTCTCACACATGACGTTTTTTCAGGTGTGCCTCTAAATCTGAAGAGCAGCAGCGGAGTATATCTGAGCGGCAACATATATGCAAACGCCGGCAAGCCGGTCGTCCAAATGGATTCTGACGCAGCCATCCGTTATTCTGACTACAACAGCTATAAGGACAAGGCTGCATGCTGGCAGGTCAAAGGTGCTACATTGTCTTTTGCAGAACTGCAGAAACGCCACGATTTCTATTCGCTTATCATTGATCCGCAGTTTTCACAGGAAGCCGGCGTGCCGGTGCTGAAGAACGTGCTTCAATTCAAAGGTCGTGGCCCGCACAGCACGACACCGGGCATTTATCATGAATATGAGATCGTCCCCAATGCATTTGAACTGGTCGGGCCATTCCTGAAGTCTGCAAGCGACACCACGGCCAATATCGAATGGTGGAGTTCACGTCCGGCGAACTATACTCTGACCTGGGGAGATACCCCGGAAATGAAGAATACTGTCAATGGAATCAAAGGCCCGGAACGCTTCAACACATTCAGCCTGACCGGTCTGAAGCCGGGGCAAACGTATTATTTCAAAATCAAGTCGGCGGAGTCCCCGGCTCAGAACGGCCAGAGCGCTGCACCTCTTCCCATGCCTAAACAGGAAAATGGGCCGTTGTCATTTGCGACTGCCTCCAAGGCTCTTGATCCGCGTGTGTTCCATGTGTCGCCGAAAGGCAATGACAGCAACAGCGGTCTGAGCCCAGAGCAGGCGTTCCGGACGGTAAGCCGCGCCGCAAGCCTGGCCGGTCCCGGCGACACAGTGATGATCGCCACCGGCAATTACAATGAAACGGTGCGTATACGCGCAGCTGGAACCAAGGAACGCCCGATTACGTTTCGTTCGGCTCCTGGGGAGAAGGCGACTTTCCAAGGTGACAACTTGAGTCGGACCTTTGAGGTCATATTGAAGCCTGATCTCCGGTTCGACGGGTTGTATTTCCGGGACCAGGGATTCTGGGGCCAGGGTTTTGTGGTGCGCCGGAGTGACAGGGTGCAGTTCACGCGCTGTCTCAACATCACTGTTACCGCTGAAGAAAGCGCGGGGATGCTTGTCCAGAACTGCGTGGCGCACGGTGGATGGTCGGCGGTTGGGCTGAGCCAGTGTCCCGATTCAATCGTCGAGAACAACGTCTTCATCATGACGATACTGCGGCAGCTGACTTGCGACGCGCCAACCACTGTTCGCAGCAACATCTTCTGCGAGTGCATCCGCAACAAAACCCATCAAACCCTGTTGGAAATGTCTGCGAAAGTCGCAGAATCCAACAATTGTTTCTACATGCGCTGGCCGGAGGACGAGAAATTGGCGATCAGCAACAGGACGCTGCCGGAGCACCGGATCCGGACCGGATCCGATGCGTTCGCCGCCAACCCCATGATGCCTGGGACTCCGGGCCGAGTTCAGGGATGGCAGCATAGTTCGGACAAGGATTTTGATGAGTTATTCACTACGAATCCGGAACTGATTCTGCGCGGCATCGGATTGCAGCCGGAGGCGTTTAAGGATTTCCACCTTGGGGTGACCAAATGGGGGTACGACCGCGCATGGGCGGGAACAGTTGTCAAAGCCACCAAGGCGGCGGAGGAACTGGTGAAGTCCGGAAAAGACACCGAGGCCATGACAGCGTATACAAATCTCGCAGCTATTGTGCCTATGACAGACCGGCTGAAATCAGAATTCCTGGATCAGGCAGCCCTCTGCGCGAACCGCTTGAAAAACTATGATCAGGCAATGGCTCTGGCCAAGCAAATCCCCCTGAAACCCTTGTCTGCCCGACGCCAGATGGCTTTAATGGTGGAACAGAAGAAGTATAGCGAGTTGCTGTCTGCGTTTTCAGGAAAGGCAATGAATGGTGTCAACTTCCATCAAGGCTGGACTTACCCGGAACAGGAAGATGTGATGGCGGACCTTTATTATTACCGCAGCCTGGCCTTTGTGAATGCAAACGACTTGACTGCCGCAGAGGCGGATTTGAAAATCATGAATGATAAACGAACCCAGCTGACCTACAGGTCCGGGGAATCCATTCATGACCTGGTATGGTTGCGGCTCGGCGATTTTTACCGGACACAGTTGAAGGATGAGACCCGCGCCCTGGAGGCCTACAACAATGTGATTGACCGCACAACATGGGCACCATGGGGTCGTCCTCCGAAGCCGGTTTCAACAGGAGGCGGCGACACACTCATTGCGGCAACCAAGGCCGCTTCGGAAATACTAGGCAAACAGGGAAAGAACGATGAGGTGAAAAAAATGAAATTCAACCTGCTGAAGGCCCAGGCCGAAGCAGCTGCCGCCCTTCTCAAGGAGGCGGAGACAATATCAAAATTCAAGGAGATGCTTGCTCTTCCCGGCAGCTTCACAGCTGATATGGAGGCGTGTGAAAAGCGTATCAACAGCTGTGATGCGGCTGTCCGTGAAAAAGTGATGGCAGGCATGGGAGGTGCGGTGACCGGATTATCAGGTGATGCTAAAGGTTTGTTGCTGAAGGCTGCCGCTTCGTCAGAGCAGGAAACCCGGAAGACTGCGTTGCGCACACTGCTGATGTTTGCGCCGTTAGACAAGGCCAACGAACTGCTGGCCAAGACAAACGAGGAGTCAAAAGATAAAGCGCTGCGAGCTAAAAATGAGCCGACGCTCGTTCGCATGCGCGAGCTGGAGCAAAAGAAACAATGGAAGGAATTGATCGGGGAGTTCAAGGATACGGATCTCAGCGGCTGGCCGGACGACATGGCGCGCGATGCATTTCGTATCCGCGGGACCGCTCACTCTAATTTAAAAAACGGCAATGAGGCGGAAGCGGAACTGAAGAAGGCTATTGACCGATCACCCGCCAAAAACCCGGATCCTTATATTTTCTGGACCCTTGCCGAAAACTATCAGAATAATCTCAAAGACAATCAAAAAGCCCTTGACGCATATGTCAAGGTTAACGAGTTGACGAAAGGTTCTGTTTCTTGGCTTACCTTGGATGCTGTCTTGAAGGCGAGCAATATTCTCCGCGGTCTAGGTCGGAACGGTGAGGCGCTTAAAATCCTGGAGACCGCACCCCGGGAAAAAGCATCTGGTTCCTGGCGGATACAGATATATTCCGCGTATCTGGAAACATTGATTGCCCTGAACCGGAAAGCGGACGCTGTAGCCGAGTGCAATAAATTCCTGAAAATCCAGGGGATATCCGCCGGTGAAAAAGATGCAATCGAAAAGAAACTCAAGGAGTTTCAGGGCGATGCCGGACAGCCACCTAAAAATTTACAGGGATGAAAACAGAGTTTTAAATTTGGCTCTTAAAAAAAACATGAAAAATAACACGCCCGCAAAAGCGTATATGCCCACATATCATTTCACCAGTCCGACAGGGATGGACTGCAGCATTTTCGATCCTAACGGCGCCATCTTTTTCAAAGGACGCTATCATCTCGGCTATATCTATCAGGATGGCGGCAGGGACTTCTGGGGACATGTCTCCTCGGAAGACCTCATCAACTGGCGAATGCATCCGCCGATGCTTTCACCCGGACCAGAGCGAGGGATCTATAGCGGCAACGCCTTCATTGACAAGAAAGGGCGCGTGGTCTTGTCCTACCACGGATTGGGCGAAAAGGCAACCAATACAGAAGCAGGCAACTGCCTGGCGATCGCCCAGGATGATGACTTGAATGTCTTCAAAAAACTGAAATCCAACCCAGTGATGAAAAATCCGGGCTGGGATCCGCACACCTGGATTGAAGACGGCACCTATTACTCCATTTCCGGGGTCAATCCTGAAAGCATCGGCAATAACGTGGCTTCCCTTTACACCTCCACTGATGACACGCTGGCGAAGTGGAACATGGCCGGCCCCTTGATGAGCCGGGAGATGCCGGATGTATTTGCAAACGAAGACATCTCGTGTCCGGATCTATTCAAGCTTGGAGAAAAGCACATTCTGCTTTGTATCAGCCATATTCGCGGCGCCCGCTACTACGTGGGAAGATTTGAAAACAAGCAGTTCCATCCTGAAGAACATCACCGGATGAACTGGCCCGGCGGCACCTGCTTTGCACCCGAAACCCTGCTCGATGACAAAGGACGGCGGATCATGTGGGCCTGGGTGCTCGGCAGCCAGACTACTATGACCCTGCCGCGAGTGCTCTCGATGGGTGCAGACGGAGAGATGAACATCGAACCGGCTGAGGAGATTAACACCCTGCGCAGAAACCGGCAGTCCATGAACAATATCGACGTGCCTTCCGACACTGACGTGATTGCAGAAGGAGTTAACGGAGACTGCAAGGAACTGCATGTCACTATTGATCCGCAACAGGCTGCGGAGTGCGGAGTGAAGGTGCGCTGCGCTCCCGACGGCTCGGAAGAGACAGTGATCACGTATGTACAGACACTGAAAGTCCTTCGCATCGAGATGGGCAAATCCTCTCTGGATAAAAATGTAAAACCTCGAACATACGTGACTACATTCATGCTGCCGAAAGGAACCGAGAACCCGGAGGTCAGCGCCCAGGAAGCGCCGTTGGAGTTGAAGCCAGGCGAGTTGCTTAACCTGTGCATCTACCTCGATCATTCCATCATGGAAGTCTTCGCCAATGGCCGCCAATGCATGACCCAGCGCA